>JBBJMB010000386.1:0-2637 GCA_037719755.1 Pyrinomonadaceae bacterium | reverse complement strand
GTCGAGTTCATGCCAAGCTGCGCGGCTTGATTTCTGACAAAGTCAAGCGACAATCTAAAGATTGTCGGACATCATTCACGTTAACTTATTGCCATGGCCCTGAAAGGGAAGCCTTCAATAGCCGATGGCATTGCCACCGGCTCTTAACTAACTCCCCTTCGGGGAGTTTGCCGAATACGCTTTTAAGCCTCATGAAAAAAGCGATCATCAGCGACTTGCGCGCTTACGTTATCGAGCCCGGCGCATCCGGCGCGGATTATCACAATCAGGGCGGCGGACATTGGATCGTCGACACGCTGATCGCGAACCCGATGTCGGTGTACGAAAAATACAAACGATCGCGCACGAGCTGGGGAATCAACGCCCTCGGCACCGTGGTCGTTGAAGCGGAACTTGATGACGGCACCGTTGGCGTCGGCGCCAGCATCGGCGGCGAGCCGGCGTGCTACATCGAGCGCCACCTCAACGCTTCGTTGGGTCAAGACCGCGCGACGTGAAATTGCTGGACTGGAAGGGCGACCACGCCCGCCGGAAGGGTCGCCTGTTCATGCGACCGCTTGATCTGGCGATTTGGGATTGTTTGGGCGCTGCGCGGCGAGCCAATCTACGCGTTGCTCGGCGGCAAACGAAGGCGCGGCGCCGGTTTACGCCACCACGGCGCGGCCGGACTTGGCCAAAGAGATGGGCTTCGAGGGCGGCAAGATGACGTGCCCCTACGGGCCCGCGGACGGCGACGAAGGCTTACGGAAAAACGTGGCCGCGGTGGCGGAGATGCGCGAGCGCGTCGGGCCAAACTTTCCGTTGATGCTCGATTGCTACATGGCGCTGGACGTGCCTTACACCATTAAACTTGCGCGCGCCCTGGAGCCGTACAAGGTGCGCTGGATCGAAGAGTTTTTGCCGCCCGACGATTACGACGGCTACGCGCAGGTCAAGCGGGCCGTTTCATCTTGTCTGCTGACAACGGGCGAGCATGAGTACACGCGCTACGGCTTCCGCGAATTAATCGCGCGCAAGTGTGCGGACATTCTGCAGCCGGACATCAACTGGGTCGGAGGTCTCACCGAAGCGCGCCGCATCGTGGCGATGGCCGCGGCCTACGACATTCCCGTGATTCCGCACGGCTCAAGCGTTTTCTCGTATCACATGCAGTACGCTTTCGCGAACTGTCCCCTCGCGGAGTTTCTCATCATGAGCCCGCAGGCGGACCGGATCGTGCCGCTCTTCGGAGACCTTTTCGTAGACGAGCCGCTGCCCGCGGACGGCTACCTCGACTTAAGCGACGCGCCCGGCTGGGGCGTGGAGTTGAATCGCGCGAAGCTCAACTTGCGCCGGCCATACGAACGGTAACTAATAATTTTGCGTTGAGGTAAGTTCCTAAACGCAAAGATCGCAAAGATAAGACGCCAAGGTCGCCAAGGAAAAGCGGAGGGAAGAATCGTGCTCCTAGAAAACAAGATTGCGATTGTGACGGGCGCCGCGCGCGGCATCGGATTGGCGACGGCGTGGCGTTTAGCGAAAGAAGGCGCGAGCGTCATCCTCGCGGACACTGACCGCGAAGAGCTCGCCCGCGTGGCCACGGAGTTTGCGGAAAAAGATCGCGACGTGCTTCCAATCACCTGCGACGTTTCCGAGCGCGCGGAGGTCGTCGCGATGGTCAAGAGCGCGGAAGAGACCTACGGCCGCATCGACGTGCTCGTCAACAACGCCGGCATCGGCGGACGCGCCGCGCCGCTTGAAGAAGTGACGGATGAAGATTGGGAAGCGATGATGGCCATTAACCTTAAAAGCATTTACCTGTGCTGCCAGGCGGTGATCCCGGGGATGAAAGCGCGCCGCTACGGGCGCATCGTCAACGTCGCCTCCATCGCCGGCAAAGAAGGCAACCCCAACATGATTCCTTACTCGACCGCGAAGGCCGGAGTGATCGGCTTCACCAAGGCGTTCGCCAAAGAAGTGGCGCAAGATGGCGTCTTCGTCAACGCCATTTCGCCGGCCGTGATCGAGACGCCGATTCTGCAACAATTAACCACCGCGCAGGTGCAGTACATGGTGCAGCGCATACCCTTGGGGCGCACCGGCAAAACCGAGGAAGTGGCCGCGCTGATTTGCTGGCTCGCCTCTGACGAAGCGAGCTTCACCACCGGACAGTGCGTAGATATCTCCGGCGGCCGCGCGACTTACTGATTTCAAGGGCGACCAAAGCGGAATCATTTTGTCGGAGCTTGACAGCGACGGCGCGCCTAACAACTCGACTAACCGGACTCGCCGCCAGCCGGCCATTTATCGGTCACGATTGACGCGCGCCAATTATTCAGTGCGTGCGATTACTTCATCGAGCAAAGCGCGAGAGATAAATTATTGACTTGGTTTCACAATAAGGCCATAGTATTCGTCCACAGCCTCAGACCTTGATAATTATTAAGCAGAACGAATTTTTAACTATGGCGGAGCAACATGAAAAACCGGTAATTTGCCGAAACGGACATCAGCAAACAATATCCGGCGCCAGGTTTTGTATGCATTGCGGAACCTCATTAGATGCTTCGTCCGCTCAGCCGAACCAAAATCAAGTTCAAAATAATCGTCAAGCAAATCAATTGACGGCGAATCCGCAAGCATCTGTTCAGCCGCCAA
>JBBJMB010000385.1:0-2694 GCA_037719755.1 Pyrinomonadaceae bacterium | reverse complement strand
ACGATTGCAACATGGGCGGCCTTATCGACGCCGCCCTTGAAATTTCCGCTCGCCGGAGACAAACTCTCGGCCAACTTAAAGACGCCCTGGAACGAAACGATGTCGAGGCGGTCTTTCAATTCTCAAGACAGCTTTGCGGAATACAAAACAATGCCGAAACGTGTGATCGAACTCATCAGAGTATCAACTGAATCTCAAGCCGCCGACGACCGCGCGAGCGTACCCGCACAGCGCCACATTAACCGCCGCACGGCCTCGGCTTACGGCCTTGAGATCGTCCGCTCCATAGAAATCTCCGACGTGTCCGGTGCGGCTGTCCTTCGCGCTCCTGAAGTGCAACTGCTTCTTCAGTTGATTGAGAGTCCCGATATTCACGGCGTCGTCACCCGCGAGTTCTCTCGCCTCATGCGCCCCGAGAACTTCTCCGACTATGCCCTGCTCCAAGCCTTCTCTGACACGAATACGATCCTTTACCTTCCCGACGGGCCGCTCGACTTCACCAGCAAAACGGGGCGCTTACTCGGCACTATCCGGGCCGCCATCGCCGGCATGGAGCGGTCCGAAATCCTTGAGCGCGTATGGTCCGCGAAAGAGGAGCAGCGAAAGGCCGGCAAGTTTCCGCAAAGCAAGATTTGCCTGCCCTTCGGAGTTACTTACGACAAAGTCAAAGGTTGGTCTTACCTGCCGGAATCAGCGCGCGTGCGCGAGGCGTTCCGACTGGTGCTCTCAGGCGACACAAGCTATTGGTCAATCGGGCGCATCGTCGGCATTGAGCCCACAAACTTGCGCGTCATCCTGAGAAACCCGATCTATACGGGCTGGCGCATCATCGACAAGCGCAGAGACCCCTCGCCAGGCGCACGCCGCTCCACGCGTGAAGGGCGCCAGGCGGATCGCCCGAAGATCAAGCGCTCCGAAGAGGACACAATCCGCGTGCGCGTCATTGAGGAGCCGCTCATCTCCGAGGCCGACTTCGGGCGTGTGCAGACCATCTTGAACGTCAAGCGTGCTAAGCACTGGCGCTCACGTGGCGACGCTTACGAGCACCGCTTCACCTACAACGGTTTTCTGACCTGCTCCGCGTGCGGCAAGGTGGTTCATGCCAAATTCCGCGCGCACGGATTACTACGTCTGCCGGGGCCGCAACCTTGACCGATGCTGTGAGACTTCATACATGCGCCGCGATGTGCTCGACCCTCAACTCGACAACCTCTTCACCACGCGCCTGACGGATGCCGGATTCTTGCGAGAATTGTTCACGGAGATGGAGGCGAAGGCTGCTCGGCCAACGGAAGTCGTCAATGCCGAGCGGCTGCGGACCGAGATTGCTGCTTTGAGGGCGAAGCGTGAGCGCGTGTTGGATGGTTACTTTGAGGGCGTGATCGGAGGTGCAGATCGCGACGTGCGGTTAGCAAAGCTTGACGCTGATATCGCAGCGGCAGAAGGCGTGCTCATGCGTGAGCGGCCCGCCCAATCGTTGACGCTGGATTCTCTGGCAAGTCTCTTTGCGCCGTTCTATGAGTTTCAATACCTCTCTCGGGATGAAAAGAGGCGACTGCTTTCAACGATGGTGCCGTCGATACACGTGGCCGATTACAAGGTGGCGGGACTGCATCTTTTGGCCCCGGTGTGCGGCCAAGACGTAAACCATAGGGGCATGGATTCATCGCGGCGGCGAGCATAAATGAGGCGGGGAACGTGAGCGACATCGTTGCGCGACTGATCGTGACGCGCTGGTCTTCGAGCGGTTGACGCAGAACTTCAAGCACGCTGCGGTCAAACTCGGGAAGCTCATCCAAAAAAAGCACGCCGTGATGTGCGAGGCTTACTTCACCGGGCCGCGGCACCGAGCCGCCGCCGACCAACCCGGCGTCGCTGATCGTGTGGTGAGGCGAGCGAAATGGGCGCACGGTGATGAGTCCGGAGTTTCCGGTGAGGCCGGCGACCGAATGAATTTTGGTCAATTCGAGCGCCGCCTCAAACTCAAGCGGCGGCAAAATGGTTGGCAGGCGTTTGGCGAGCATTGTTTTGCCCGAGCCCGGCGGGCCGACGAGGATGATGTTGTGCGACCCGGCGCTCGCCACCTCAAGCGCGCGCTTGGCGCTTTGTTGACCTCGCACCTCGCGAAAGTCGACCGCATAAGCTTCAGTTTTGGCGAGCACAGCGGCCGCATCCACACGCAGCGGCTGCGGCCTTTGGCTTCGCTGCGGCGATTTCTGCAGAGCGGAGATAAGCTCCACAGCGGCACGCAGATGCGCGACCGGGTAAACATCAATTCCCGTGACCACGGCCGCTTCGTGCGCGTTTTCTTCGGGCAGCAGCAAACACTCGATTCCGGCGGATCGCGCTCGCAACGCAATCGGCAGCGCGCCTTTGACTGATCGCACGCGTCCGTCGAGGGAAAGCTCACCGACGCTTAAAACATTTGTCAGGCCCGCCGCATCACCCAAATCTCCGTTGGCCCCGAGAATGCCGAGCGCGATTGGCAGATCAAAGCTCGCGCCCTCCTTGCGCACATCGGCCGGCGCAAGGTTGATCGTCGTTTTGTGTAAAGGAAAAAAGAAGGAGCTATTATTGATCGCGGCGCGAATGCGCTCGCGCGACTCGCGCACCGCCGCGTCCGGCAAACCGACGATGATGATAGCTGCGCCCTGGCCGTCCGCTTCTCCGCGCGTCGGAGTAAGATCAACTTCT
>JBBJMB010000384.1:0-2719 GCA_037719755.1 Pyrinomonadaceae bacterium | reverse complement strand
CGGCCAAGCTCTGAGGCGTCGAAGTAGGCGCGAAAGCGCACAACTTTTTCGCCCTCCAGTTCAAGAACACTGACGCCGTCGTAGCTGAAGGCGCCGCCCGTCGTATTCGTGCCCGAAGTGGTCCACTCAAGCGCGGCGCGACTTTCTCCGCCAAAGATGTTGCGAAACTCTGAACGAGCCTCGCCGAAAGTATCGCGGTAGATCGTCCAAAACTTACGCGCTCCATCATGCCCGTGATATTTCTCGGGCACGACCACATTGCCGATCTCGCAATCCTCTGTGTACATCGCCACCATGGCTTCCAGATCGCGGCTGTCTTCCAAGCGGTGCAGCGCTTCGGCGAATTTCTGGCCCACTTCCTTTGACATAATGCTGTTTCCTTTCCGTTGCTTATTGGGAGCAAACCAAGCAATCGAATCATCGATCATTGACTTGCCGCTCTGATGTAACCGTTTTTCAAATCACTGTCATTGCTGATGATTATGGTCTGCAATTCATGGCTAAAGTAATACGCTTTGTTGAAAACCTTATCACCGCGTGTTAATTCTCAAAAAGGGTGCGAGGTAAATACGAGACAGCGGGGCGACCGGATTAAAGTGTGACCTGGTAACTTTATCTCCCTTTGGGGCAACGCCAATCGAATGGTATGTTACGCCGAAAGGAAGTTGCGAAAGCGACTCTATGATGACTGACCATATCGTGGCGGCGCGCGGACTGACTAAAATTTACGATGGGCGGCGGGCTGTCGATCGCATCGACTTTGTTGTGCGCCGCGGAGAAACTTTCGGGTTGCTCGGTCCCAACGGGGCCGGCAAGTCTACGATTATGCGGATGATCGCTTGCTGCACGCCGCCGACCGCAGAAGCTACACGTGGATTAATTTTGACGTCCGGCGCGAGATGCGGCGAGTGCGTTCTTTGATCGGCGTGGTGCCGCAAGACAACAATCTCGATCCCGATCTTAACGTCTTGGACAATCTTTTAATTTATGCGAACTATTACGCCATGCGACGCCGGGATGCAATCGCCAGAAGCGACGAGTTGCTGCGTTTCGTCGGGCTCGCGGACCGCACGCGGTCGCGCGTCAGCGAGCTGTCGGGCGGAATGAAGCGGCGCTTGATGATCGCCCGCGCCCTGCTGCATCATCCTCAATTGCTGGTGCTTGACGAGCCGACCACCGGCCTCGATCCCCAGGTGCGACAAGAAATTTGGCAGCGGCTTGAGCAATTGCGCAGAGAAAGCGGCGTCACGATTTTGCTTTCCACTCACTACATGGAGGAAGCGGAAAAACTTTGCGCCCAGCTGTTAATTATGGACCACGGTCACGTCTTAGCGGCCGGCACGCCAAGGGATTTAGTGCGGGCGAGCGTTTCAAAATATGCGCTCGAAGTGCGCGACGTCGCGCTCACCCCTTTACGGCCACCGACCGCTCACATCAGCGCGGCGGCCCGCAACGGCGCCCATTTCTACTTCGCTGAAAATCCGGAACTCTTAACGCCGATCATCAAAGATTACGAAGGCCGCCAACTATTCATTCGGCCATCAAATCTCGAAGACGTATTTTTACAATTGATCGGAGAGCAAGAATAAGGATGAAGGCGGAGGGATGAAGGATGAAAGCTGAGGATGAAAGATTAACGCACCGCTCGGTGGCCTTAATTACACCCTCCCGCCTTCCGCCTTCATCCTTCCGAAGTGAGTATGGACGAGATGAATTCCACCGAGTATGTGCGCCGCGGGCTGGCGCTACGTCGAGCGAGTCCGCGGGATGCGCTCGCCGTATGGAGGCGCAATTTGCTGGTTTATTTGCGTCTTTGGAAAGTTTTGCTGATTCCGCCGTTGATTGAGCCGGTGTTTACGGTGTTTGCTTTCGGATGGGGAATCGGCTCTTTGATCGCGGCGCAGGTTGAAGGGATTCCGTATCTTTCGTTTGTCGGAGCGGGCGTGCTGGCGTTTACCGTCATAATGCGCGCGCTTTTTGAGACGACGTACGGGTCTTACTTCCGTATGGTTTTTCAATCCACGTATGACGCCATTCTGGCGACGCCAATCGAGGCCGAGTCTCTGGCGCTCGGCGAAATTTGCTGGGCCGTCGCCAAGGCGACGTTTGATTCCTTGATTATTCTCGGCGTGCTCGCGTTGTTCGGCGCAGCCACTTCATTTTTCGCTGTTCTGATTCCGCTTCCGCTCATGGTGTGCTGTTTCTTTATCGCCGGCCTTTCGCTTGGAGTGACGGCGCACGTTCACGACATAGATTCGTTTAACCTCTACATGGCGCTCTTTTTCTCTTCGATCTTTCTGTGCGGCGCATGGTTCCCAATTGAAGTGCTGCCGCCGGCGCTCCGCTGGTTGGCGTGGGCGATTCCCTTAACGAGCGCCATCGATCTGGTGCGCGCTCTGCTCACCGGCAGGTTTCTGACGCGTCACATCGCGGAAGCGATTTACCTGACGGTGATGGCTTTATTAATGGTGGAATGGGCGATGAGGTCGCTGCGACGCCGCATGGTCGCATAAAAACTTGCCGACCCCTCGCGCCTCAGCAATTGATGAATTTGTGCATTCTATTTTCGCTCGACGTAGCACTCTTCGTAGGCGGCGATTGTTTCAAATCCCAGGCTTTCGTAGCAAGTGAGGGCCGCCTTATTGTCCGCCTTGACGTTGAGCCCGATGTGATCGACGCTACGCGCGAGTGTTTCACACAAGTGAGCGCAAATTGTTCG
>JBBJMB010000084.1:0-12161 GCA_037719755.1 Pyrinomonadaceae bacterium | reverse complement strand
AGTAAAGCAGCGCTTTGGCGCGCGCTTCGCGAAATTTGGAAAGGGCCGCTTGCCAGGTGCGGGCGATCTCACCCGGAGCCGCGCCGCTTTTGATCAAATTTAAAGTCTCTTGGTTGGCGAGCAGTCTGGCGTAGCCGTCCGCTTTCCATTCCTGCGGGTAAAGCAGGCGCAGTGCGGCGGCGATCTCAAAGCCGGCGGCGATCGGTCTGAAGGCGGCGCGGTTGGTGATGATGATATTGACGCCGCCGCATTCTTCGTTCGCAAAGACGGATGCGCGGGGCGTGAATTTGAGGGGCACAAAGCGCGCGCCGTCGATTTTGCGCGCGTTAAGGTAAGCGGCCAATCGTTGAGCGTCGATCCAGGGCGCGCCCATCATTTCAAAGGGCGTGTCTGTGCCGCGGCCCACAGAGACGTTGGTGGTCTCAAGCAAACCGATGCCCGGGTAAAGCGCGGCTCCGGTCAAGCTTCTCATGTTGGGAGACGGATTGATCCACAGTAAATTGGTCGCGTCGTACCACATCTCGCGCCGCCACTGCTCCATGCGAATCACGCGTAAATCACAGTTGATGCGGCGCTCCTGATTAAAGAGTCCGGCCAACTCGCCGAAGGTCATGCCGTGCCGCACGGGGATCGTGTGGTACGCGGTGAAAGAAAGTTGGTCAGCGTCGGCCACCGGCCCGTCCACTTCCACGCCGCCAATCGGATTCGGCCGGTCGAGCACGAAAACCGGCAAGCGCGCTGCGGCGGCCGCTTCCATGATGTAGCCGAGCGTGGCGCTGTAGGTCCAAAAGCGCACGCCGATGTCTTGTATGTCGTAAACGAGCGCATCAAGATTTTTTAACTGCTCGGGCGTGGGCCGGCGCGATGCTCCGTAAAGCGAGTAAACGGGAAGGCCCGTGCGTTCGTCTTTTGAATCGGAGACTGTGTCGTCAAGGGTGCCGCGAATGCCGTGCTCGGGCGAAAAAAGCGCCACGAGTTGCACGTTCGGAGCGGCGCGCAAAACGTCTATCGTCGGTTGCCCGCGGCGGTCGCGGCCCGTGTGGTTCGTCACCAGGCCGACGCGCAAGCCTTGCAGCGCTTTGAAATTGTCACGCGCCAGCACATCTATGCCGGTGAGCACCGTAGCGTCAGCGGAAGGCTCGGCGCCGCTGCTGGTGAGTGTTGCGCGCGATCCCGGAACGCCAATTTGAATTTTCGCGAGGCTCGACAACATCTCCGCGGCATAACCCATTGATTCGTCGCGCAGCTTTCGCGAATCGATTGCGGTGATTGACGCCGCGACGATGGAAGCGATTTGTCCGCGCAACGGCGTCACGTTTCCCTTGCCTTCCGGGTGAACGCGGTTGCTTAAGAAGACCACAAACGAATCGCTCGCCGGATCAATCCAGACGGACGTGCCGGTAAAGCCCGTGTGGCCAAACGATCCAAGCGGAAACAAATCGCCGCGATTGGACGCGTTCGGGCTCGTTAAGTCCCAGCCGAGAGCGCGCGCCGCGCCGTCGCCGCGCACCGCGCGCGCGCGTCATCGCTGCGATGCCGATGGGGCTTAAGATGCGACGATGATTGAAGCGGCCGCCGCCAAGAAGCATCTGGCAGAAAACGGCGAGATCATCGGCGGTGGAAAAAAGTCCGGCGTGTCCGGCCACGCCTTGCATGCGATGGGCCGTCGGGTCATGCACTTCGCCGCGCAGAAATTGTTTGGCCGCCGCATCGTTTTCGCTCGCGCGTCCGCCCAGGTAATTTGCTTGGGCGCGACGCGTTTCGGTGGGAGCGATGCGCGAGATTTTCGCCGCGGGCGGATTGAAACTTGTATCCCGCATGCCGAGCGGTAAGAAGATGCTGCGGCGCGCAAACTCATCAACACGCATGCCGCTTGTGCGCGCGACGATTTCCCGAGCGCGATCATACCGATGTCGCTATAGGTGTATTGCGTGCCCGGCGCGAAGGTTAAGCGTTCGCCGAAAAGCCTGCGCATGGCTTCGTCGTAGCCGCGCCACTCCTCCGCGAGGTCGAAGTCAGGGCGATAGCCCGAAGTATGAAGCAATAACTGCTCGATGGTAACCGCCTCGCCGCCGGCGCCCGCGAGTTCCGGCAAGTGTTTCACCAACTGGTCATTTAATCTGAGTTGGCCGCGCTCAATGAGCATCATGATGCTGGTCGTCGTGGCCACCACTTTGGTTAAGCTCGCGACATCGAACATCGTGGTGACGGTCATCGGCTCGGAGCGCGGTTCGACGGCGCGCAAGCCGTAAGCTTTGCGCCACACGACGCGCCCGCCGCGTCCCACCAGCACGACGGCCCCGGGCAGCTCACCACGCGCGATGGCTTGCGACACAGCGCGGTCGATCATTCCTAATCTTTGCGCGGACATGCCGACGCGCGACGGATGAGCGGCGGGCAGTCGCGAGGCGTGGGAAGTTGCCGCCGTCGAAAGCAGCAGCATTGAAAGGCAAAGCTTCATCGCGTGGAGGCGGAGACTGCTCAACACTCTGAACGTGTCGCCCGAAAAAGATTGTGTGCGCGTCATCCACATTTAATTACCCAATTCATGCATCTTTCCTCTCTCTGTGTCCCTCTGCGTCTCCTCTCTGTGCTTCTCTGTGTTTAAGTAAGACCTACTTAACCACAGAGAAACACAGAGTGAAGACACAGAGAATCACAGAGAGGATTAACCCCAGCTTAATCAATATTCCCCGCGAACGCGCGTCCCGCTACCCACGCGGTGAGAAACGTGACGAGGCTTCCGAGCAGCACGTACCACGTCCAGGCTAGCGGCGTTAAATAGTAAACGCACAGCATGGTTGTCAGGCCGACGCCCATTCCAACGAGCGCCGGAGTTTCGCTGACGCGCCGCAAGAAAGTTCCGACCAGAAAAACTCCTAAAATCGGTCCGTTAATCAGCGACGCGATGGAGAGCGCTTGATCCAGAGCGGTGCGATTTCCGTGGCGCATCATGAGCGCCACCGCAATCTGCACCGCGCCCCACACGAGCGTCAACGCGTGCGACACGCGCAAATAGTGTGCGTCGTTCTGTTTAGGTTTAAAAGGCCGGTAAAGGTCGTTCACGGCCGTCGCGGCAATCGAGTTGAGCGAAGACGACATCGCGGCCGCGAAAATCGCCGCCACCACCAATCCGGACAAACCGGCGGGAAGATGCTGCGTAATAAAATGTGGGAAAATCTGATCGCTGCCGGCGAACGGGTGCGCCGCGGGCAAGGATGCATACGCCGCGTCGTCGAACGGCCGGTAGAAGGAAAAAAGCAATACGCCGATCAGCAGAAACCCGATGAACTGAGCTAACACCACGGCGCCGCTGGTCAAGAGCGCCAGTGAAGCGCGCTCCGGTCGATCGGTGCATAAATACCTTTGCACCAGATATTGATCTGTGCCGTGGGTGCTCATCGTGAGAAAGCATCCGCCGATCAATCCGGCCCAGAAAGTAAATGTTTTCGTGAAATCAAGCGAAAAATCGAACACGCTGAGCTTGCCGAACCGCCGGCCAACCTCAAGCGCGCCCGCGAGGCCGCCCTCAACGTTGGCGATTAACACCGCGGCGGCCGCGCACGCTCCGAAAATGTACACGCCGAGCTGCACCACCTCAATCCAAATCACCGCTTCCATTCCGCCGTAGTAAGTGAAGACGATCATCACCACGCCGATCAAAACGATGGAGGCAACGATCACTGCGTCGGCGTTTGCGCCGGGTCGAAAATTCGTGTAAACGGCGGCCAGCACAATCGCGGTGAGCAGCAATCTGATGCCGTCGGCGATGTTGCGCATCACCACGAAAAGCGTCGCCGCGATCATCTTGATGCGTTCGCCGAAGCGCCGCTCCAACAATTGATAAACCGTCAACAGATCGCCGCGAAAGTAAGACGGAATAAAGAGCAGCGAAATCACCACGCGCCCCAACATGTAGCCGAAGACGAGCTGCAAAAACTGAAAATTGCCGCCGCGCGCATAAGCGATTCCGGGCACCGAGATAAAGGTAATCGTGGAAGTCTCGGTCGCCACAATGGAGGCTGCGATGGCCCACCACGGAACGCTGCGATCGCCCAGAAAGTACGCCTGCGTCGTCGCTTGCTTGCGCGCAAACCACGCCCCGATCAGCGTCACGCCGATTAGATAAGCCGCGATAATGGCGAGATCGAGAGCATGCATGATGAATCGACTTCTCCCTCTGCGCCTCTCTCTTGTCTTGTCTCTGTGTTTCTGCGGTGTTTAGGTATCACCTACTTAAACGAGAGAGAAACACCGCAGACAAGACAAGAGAGAAACGCAGAGGATAGCCTTTTGACGCAACTCATCACGGGAGTTGACTAATCAGTTCTGAAAGCGCGCTGATGCGCGGAAAGTTTGTGCCGGCGTAAAGGTCGAAGGGGTCTATGAGCAGCGCGCGCAGGCCGGCGCGCTCGGCGCCGAGCACATCGTGGCCGTAGGAGTCGCCGATGTAAACCGCTTCGTGCGGCGCAAGACCAAGCCGCTCAAGCGCCAGATGGAAGATGGCCCGATCAGGCTTGCGCAAACCGACCAGATGAGAGTCGATTAAAAGATCGAAGTGATGTGCGATCTCGACCAGCTTTAACAGCTCTTCCAGGCGGCCGTCTTCGGTGTTGGAGATGGCGGCGACGCGAAAGCCAATCGCTTTGAGCGCCAGAATAACGCGCGGCGCGTGCGGATCAAGCTGGCACCAGAGATGACGCTCCTCGTGCAACTGATCGGCGCGCTCCATCAAATTTTGGCAAGTGCTTTCGTCAAGGCCGAGCGCGCCGTACACGCGACGAAAGACCCAGCCCGGCTGTTTCGCGTAGGCCGGAGCGTCTTGGTTTTGTCTCAGATAACCATCAACTTGATGCAGCTCGCGGCAAAAGCCGCGCTGCAATTCATCCGCGCCGAAGCCGTGGCCCAATTCCGCGCTGAGGGGCAACAGGCGCGCCCAATCCGGATGAACGAGTGTGCCGCCGACGTCGAAGATCACGGCGCGCGCTCCGTCCAACAACGGATGGTAAGCTTGGCGTCGATCTGTGGTCATGAATTGTGTGGGCGGCGGCCCGCACGCTCGGGGCAGCATCTGTTCAGGGTATGAAATCGTCAGCGGCGAGTTTACGCGACTCCGTTGATTTTTGCGAAATCGAGTCGAGCGCTTTCCCTACGATCCAGCCGGCGGTTGCGAGCGCTTGCTCGGCCTCCGCGCGCGTCACTTTGGCTTTGCCCATCAAGAGGGCAACTCGCAGATCTCCATTCGCTTCGGTGAAGAAGGCGCGCGCTTGCGCTTCGTTCGTGTTTATTTCCGCGCTGATGATGCGCACGGCGCGCTCTTGCAGCTTCGCGTTGCGCGCGCTGAGGTTGGTCATGCGGTTGCCTTGCGCGTACCCGAGTCGCACGAGCGTCGCGGTGGAGATCATATTGAGCACCATCTTTTGCGCCGTGCCCGCTTTCAAGCGAGTCGAGCCGGTGATCACTTCCGGGCCGACCATAGGCGCGATGCTGACATCCGCAAATCGCGTCAGCTCGGAGCCGGGCACACAGGTGAGCGCGATGGTGAAAGCTCCCCCTCTCTGCGCATGCTGGAGCGCTCCCGCCGTGTAAGGAGTGCGGCCCGAGGCGGCGATGCCCACCACGGCATCCGCACCCGTGACACCGCGCGCTTGTAAATCGCGCCCGCCCGCCGCGCGATCATCCTCCGAAGCCTCCACGGCCCTGTAGCAAGCGTCGTAGCCGCCGGCGATGATCGCCTGCACGAGATCCGCGCTCACACCGAAGGTCGGCGGGCATTCGCTCGCGTCGAGCACGCCGAGCCGGCCTGAAGTTCCGGTTCCAATGTAAAAAAGGCGCCCTCCCGCGCTCATACGCCCGACGATACCCTCTACGGCTCGGGCCACCTCATCGATCACGCGCTCGACGCCGCGCGCGACCAGCGCGTCCTCTTCATTCATGAGGCGCACAATCTCCAGAGGCGAAAGCTCATCGAGGCGCGCCGAGCGAGGGTTTTCTTGTTCCGTGATGGGCAGCGAGTCGTTCATTCTCGGACGAAGGAAGCAGGGACGTGGCTTAAAGCTCCTCTGCGTCCCTCTTTCGTCTTTTCTCTGTGATTCTCTCTCGTTTAAGTAACTCTCACCTAAACACAGAGAAGCACAGAGAAAAGACAAAAGAGGGACGCAGAGGCAGACCCACCAACTTACTATCAACCGGCGAGGGCGAGCGGCTGCCGGCCTTCTCTGGCCATCAGCGCCGCGGCCATCGCCGGAGGAAACTGCGGCCGTGCGAGCGAAGCATCGGGTGCCACACGGCTCACCACATCCCGCAATGGCCCGATGAGGATTTCGCCGGCGGCGAAGACTCCGCCCACGTAGGCCAGCGCAAAGCGCTCGCGCTGCATGCCCAATCGCCGTATCACAGAGGCGGCCATCTGCCCCAAATCATAGCCGGCCGTCGCAATGATTTCGCGCGCAATCACATCATTTTGCTCGGCGGTGGCGATCACTTCTCGCCCGAAGCCGGCGATGCGGTCATGCGTCATCTCGGGAGCGTAAATGGCGGCCAACAATTCGTCGGGAGTGGTGGTTTGAAAATACTTGTAGGCGGCCTCGATCAGAAGAGTTTGCACTCCCCGGCCGTCCGTCGCCTGCGCCACCAATTGCAGCGCGCGGCGAGCGATCCAGACGCCGCTGCCTTCATCGCCCGCGACCGGACCCCAGCCGCCCGCGCACGCGCTTTTTCCCAGACCGTTGATGCCGCAACAAATCGATCCGGTTCCGGCGATGATGACTACCGCGGGCCGACCGCCGGCCGCGCCGTAAAGGGCGATGCGCGAGTCGGCCAAAACGAGCAGATCGCCCAAGCCTAAGTGCGCGAGCGCCGCACGCATGCGATGCCGAACTTCCGCTTCGCGCACGCCCGCGAGTCCGATGCGAGCCGCCGCAATGCTGGCGGGCTCGATCCCGGCGTCAACGCAAGCCGCCAGCACAGCCGACTCCACCGCGTTTGCGGCCGCAGGTACTCCGACGCGCAACGGATTCGCCGGTCCGGCCAGTCCCTCGCCGATGATGTTTTTGGATTGATCTAGCAGTAGCGCGTGCGTCTTAGAGCCGCCCCCATCGACGCCCAGAAAAAACTGTTCATGTGCGCTGTGTGAATGCCCGGAGCGCCACTTTGATTGAGAAATCATACTTGAATTCGGTCAGTCCCCTCACAAAACCCGAGCCATGCGGTTGCGGTACCTTTCGCATATCTACAGCCTTTGCGTAAGCGCGACCCGAACGCAAAGGGCGCAAAGGTGATTAATCTATACTCTGATTAACAGTCAGCTTCCCGGCTTCCGCACCCGAAACTCGATCAACCGCATTCTAACTCTTGCGGTGGTATAATTAAAACGAAAAGATTTTATAGATACTATAAGCAGATGTGATGGTTCATGGAAATCAGACAATTAAGGGCCTTCGTCGCGATTGCGGAAAGTTCAACGTTTACGGCGGGCGCGGAGCGAGTAAATGTGACGCAGGCGGCGATCAGCATGCAGATCAAACAATTGGAAGAATCGCTGGGAGTTTTGTTGTTCGCGCGGCTTCCCCGCCAGGCCGTGCTCACGGAGGCCGGCGAGCGGCTTTTGCCGCGCGCGCGCAAGATCTTACGCGAGCACGAAGCAGGGGTGGCCGAAATGGCTGAATTGGCCGGCGCGGAGCGGGGACGCCTGCGCGCGGGCAGTGCCTCGGCGATGATTAGCACAGACCCGCTGCCGGAATTGTTGCACGAGTTGCTGGTGATTCACCCCCAAGCCGAAATCAGCGTGGCGTCCGGAACCAGTAACGAACTGATCGAGCAGATTCTCGGCGGCGCTTTGGATGTGGCCTTCGTTTCGCTGCCCATTGAGGCGCAGGGCGTGCAGGCTGAGGTGCTAACTCGCGATGAATTAGTCGCCATCGGATCGCCGCACCACCCGCTCGCCGGCCAGCGCGTGGTTAACGCACAAACGCTTGCCGGCGAAAAGCTGATCCTCGGCGAAAAGGGCGGCAACACGCGGCGCTTGATTGATCGGTTTTTCGCCGACGCCGGCGTCAAGCCGACGGTCATCATGGAATTGAACCGATTAACTTCCATTAAAAGGATGGTCGAAGAAGGAATGGGCGTAGGCATTGTGCCTTCGCAATCCGTGCGCTCGGAAGTGGCCGCGGGTAAACTCGCCAGCTGGTGGGTCAAGGGCGCGAAAATCAATTGGGAGCTTGGCCTGGCGCGCTTAAGCGGAGGCTACGTCTCGCCCGTCATCCAAACCTTTAGCCGGCTTTGCCACAAGTACTATCACCGGTAAAGTGACAAGTGACAAGTGACAAGTGACAAGTGACAAGAAAGATTTTTTATTTGATCTCTGAGCCGGTTCCTTCCGTGAGGGTGAGCGATTGATTGACGTTTGTTGGTTTGAAGCGTTCGCGGTTGCCGTTTGGCCAGCGCACATCCAGGCGCTCGATTTTTGGCGCGGCGCCAAGTCCGATGTGTATGCGCCAGTCGTTCGAGGAAAGGTAGCTTCCCGCTCCGGTGACGTCAAACGTTTGACTGCGGCCCGTAGAATCCGTGGCCGTGAGGCGCGCGCCGAGCGCGCTCGAATTTGAGCGCGCGGCGGATTTGAACGTCACCTTGAGCCAATTATTTTTCGTTCCGTTGTTGCGCAAAACAAGCGGTCGTGCGTTGAGCACGTTGATCACGATGTCCGTCTGCCCGTCATTGTCTAAGTCGCCAAAGGCGGCGCCGCGCGCGGCGATGGGTGTGGCAAACGGTGCGCCGCGGAGCCTGACACGTCGACAAAATTTTTGCCGAGGTTGCGCATTAAAAGCGGCGTTTGTTTGTACTTCAAATAGCTGGAGCGTTTCTCTACGGGGTCCAGGACGTGGCCGGTCGCGACGAACAAATCGCGCCAGCCGTCGTTGTCTGCGTCTATGAAATGCGTTCCCCAGCCGGAGTAAAGAAGCGTGATCTGGCCCACGCCGGTCACATTCGTGGAGGGCGTGAAGCTCAGATCGCCGTTGTTTTTAAAAAGCGCATAAGTCTCGTTTGAAAGAGTGGTGATGAAAACATCCGGCTGGCCGTCGTTGTTGTAATCCGCCGCGTCAACGCCCATGCCGGCGAAGGTTTTGCCGTTCTCGTCATAGCCGGCGCCGCCGATCAGCGCGACGTCTTCAAAAGTGCCATCGCCGCGGTTGCGGTACAGCGATTGGCGCACGCTGTCATGCGCCACAAAGATGTCCGGCCACGCGTCGCCGTCGAAGTCCGCGAAGGCGACGCCGAGGCCTTTGCCTTCCGGGTCGGCGACGCCCGCCTTGTCGCTCACATCTTCAAAGGTGCCGTCGGGCAGTTGACGGAAAAGAAGATTGCCTGCGCCTTGGAAATTGTTCGGGTGACAGTAGGCGCGCATGCCTTCGCGCTGCTCGCCGCAGTACAGCGCGCCGCGCCCGAAATCCCACTCCATGTAGCGCGCCACAAACAGATCCAACCGGTTGTCGCGATCAAAGTCGAGCCAGCCGGCGCTCGTTGACCAGCCGCCGCCCCGAACTTTGGCCCTCTGGGTGACGTCTTCAAATGTGCCGTCGCCGCGGTTGCGGTACAGCGTGTTGCCGCCAAATTCGGTGACGTAGAGGTCTACATGCCCATCGCCATCGTAATCGGCCGCGGCCGCGCCCATGCTGTAGCCTGTGCCGCGCACGCCCGCGCGCTCCGTCGCGTCCGCAAACGACCCGTCGGGTTTTTGCCGGTACAGGCGATTCCAGAACTGCGCCTCGCTTTTGTCAGGCCTCGCACCTTTTGGCATCGGATCCGCGAGGCGCGCGCCGTTGGTGAAAAAGAGGTCTAGGCGATGGTCGCCATCATAATCAAACATCGCGACGCCGCCGCCCATTGTTTCCAGCAAGTACTTCTGCGAAGTCGGTGATGACGAGTCAACGAAGGTGATGCCTGAGCGAGCGCTCACGTCTGTGAAAGTCACCGGCGAGGGACTTTGCGGCACCGCCGGGCCGGTTGGTCGACGCGGTGTGTCTCCGGTGCTGTAGGAGCGGCCAACGGGTTGCTGCCCGAGATACGGAAGCGCGACGGTGAAGATCAAGCAGATGACGGCCAAATATTTGAATATCTTTGTTTTTATCCGCGTGCTCATACAACTTATCAATAGTTCTGTAAGTGAAGTCGAATCGTGAGTTGGTTTGGCGCCTTTCTCTCTGTGTATCTCTCTTGTCTTTTCTCTGTGTTTCTCTCTCGTTTAAGTAAGTCTCACCTAAACGCAGAGAAACACAGAGAAAAGACAAGAGAGATACACAGAGAGAAAGATTGCCGTCTCATATCGACTCAGGTGTGGATCGTTTCGAGTTTACCATTCCCGAGCCGTAAAAACTTCGCCGCCGATGAGAGCCTGCTTGACGTCGTTCTTTCTCTCAGACTATCTTCGCCCGTGAAGTCCTTCCCATTCCGTCTTGACGATCAGGAGTTTGCTCTTCATGTCTGTGCCGATTGTGGTGGCGACGACCTCGCCCGCCTGGAGCATCCCCTCTTTTCTGGAAGCTGGTGAGCGCGGTTTGAGCATCAACGGCGTGGACGCGGCGGCGCTCGCTCAGGCGTTCGAGACGCCGCTCTTTGTTTTCTCGGAGCCGCGCATACGCCATAACATCGAGCGATTAAAAAGCGCCGCGGCCAAGCAAGACCGCCCCGTCAGATTTTGCTACGCTTCCAAAGCGAACTCAAACATGTCCGTGCTGGCGGCCGTGCGCGACGCCGGCATAGACATCGAAGTCAACAGCGGCGGAGAGCTTTACAAGGCTTTGCGCGCCCGTTTCGCTCCGGAACAGATCATCTTTAACGGCACCAGTAAAACCAACGGCGAGCTTGAAGAAGCCGTCGGCGCGGGGATCTACTCGATCAACGTTGATTCCATTTACGAAATCGAGCTCGTCGAAGCGGCGGCGCGCAAAGTCGGCCGCCGCGCGCGCTTAACCATCCGGCTCGTGCCAGAGATCGGGACGCGCTCACACCTGGGTTTGCAAACCGCACTGCTAACATCCAAGTTCGGCATCTCCTCCTCGGAAGTGCCCGAAGCATTTCGGCGCGCGCTCGTGCGCCCCGAGCTGATTGAATTTTGCGGCATAAACATCCACGTCGGATCGCAAACCCCGGACGTGGAGCCTTTCACTCACGCCCTGCGCTCCATGTGGGAACATCTGGTGGCGCTGCACCGCGAAACAGGACACGCGCTCGAGCATATTAATTTGGGCGGCGGTCTTCCGGTCAATTACCTGCGAGACACGGCGCAGGCCGATCAGCTTCCGGCGCACGAGCGCGACATGCTGAGCGCAGACCTTGAGCCGGAGGCGGTGCTGTCGGCGTCGCTTGGCGTCGCCCGCGAACTGGCGCGCGCATCAAACGCGGAGCATCTGCTTGATCGCGTCACGATCCTGCTTGAGCCGGGGCGCAGCGTCATCGCCGATGCCGGTATAATGCTCACCACGGTGCGCAACATCAAGCGCCGGCCCGAGACGGGCGACGTGTGGCTTTTGACCGACGCTGGCTACAACTTGATGCTTTCGATGAACAACTACAAATGGTACTACCACCTGATTTCCGCCAATCGGGCCGGCGAGCCGCACCTCACCGATTATAAAGTGGCAGGCCCGCTTTGCGATTCGGGCGATGTCTATTTCGACATCGAGCGCGGCGGCCGCTTGCCCGATTACCGAAGACTTCCCGCAGCGATCGCGCCCGGCGAGCTGCTCGCGCTGCTCAACTGCGGCGCCTATTCTCTTTCGCAAATGTTTCCCTACAACGGGCGCCCGCTTCCCGCGGCAGTGATGGTGCGCGGCGACCAAAGCTTCGACTTGATTCGCCGGCGCGACACATACGAAGACTTGCTGGTCGGCGACATCTGGTGACAAGCGTTTTAGAGGGTGTTTTGAAAGCCCCGAAGGGGCAACATTCAATAGCCTGGGGCAACGCCCCAGGTCTCGCGTCATCAGTTGTTTGAGCCCTGACAGGGCGAAATACCTTATGCCGCCCCTTCAGGGCTTCACATCATGGAGGTTCGGCGAACCCCGGCGCGAGGCGCCGGGCTATTCTATATCGCCCTTTCAGGGCTTTCAAAACATCCTCTTAGCGGACGGCCAATCATGTGGCGCAAGCTGATAGCTTGCGCG
>JBBJMB010000083.1:0-12206 GCA_037719755.1 Pyrinomonadaceae bacterium | reverse complement strand
CCGCCAAATTTAATTGTGTGGTTGCCGCGGATATTGGTCACGTTGTTGGAGAACTGATAAATCGGCCCGGTCGAGCTGGCCGGATACGGGCCTCCATCAAGTGAGGCGAAGTTTTGGATCTCCACAGTCGGAATCTTGTCTTGAATTTCCTTCTGAGCGTCGAAGATGTAATCGTAGTTGATTCCGTAAATGCTTCTTCGGTAGCGCTCGCCCTCTGTGTCCACCGAAATGAACACTTGATCGCGGCTTCCGGCGATGAGCGCTTCGTTGATCCAGGTCGGAGAAATCGTCCATGTCCAGCCGATTGAGACAGTCTGGTTCGGACGATCAATGATCTGCGGAGCCCGATCTGTGCCTCCGCGAAACGCGGACACGTCCAGGAAGTTATAATTTTGCAAGCGGCCGCGAATCTGATGATTCTCGGTCGGGTAAAAATCTATTGAGAGCGTGTCTTTGCGCTGATTGGTCAGCGTTGGCCGCTCTTGGAAGAAGTTGCTTGAACCGGGGCCGATGAACCCAACGGTCGGCGCGGGCAAGGCGTTCAGAAACCCGATGCCGTTCGAGCTTAGCCGATTTGTGGGAATAATGTTACCAGGGAAACAGGCTTCTTGATAATTAACCCCGGCGACTGCGTTAGCCGGTGTGACTTCGCATCGTCCGGTCAGTTGGGGATCCCTAATAACACGAGGGCCGCTGAAAAATCGATTTGAGCTCAGTAATTCACTAAAATTCCCCTGCCGCATCGCGAGCGATGGAACTGTAATCTGGGTGGTCGCGGCGCGGCGCTGGCGCACCCACTCTTGACCGAACAGCCAGAAAAGCTTGTCCCGCTCGCGATTAAACTTGGTAAAGGGAAGTATCACCGGGCCGTTCAGCGAGTAGCCGAACTGATTGTAACGGAACGGGTCGGGCCGGCAGTGAATCGCCCGCTTGAACCGCTCGTCGTCGCATGGCTGATTGCCGGGATTCGTGCGCTTGCGGCCCCAGCTGTTCGCGTCAAAGGCGGAGTTGCGCACGTACTCGTAAGCCGTACCGTGGAAATCACGGGTGCCGCTCTTGGTGACGATCCGAATCTGCCCGCCCGACGAACGGCCGTATTCGGCGTTATAGTTGGCCGTAAGGATTTGCACCTCTTGAGTGGCGTCAACGTCGGCGACGCCGATGCTTGTGCCGTTTGAACGCGTGCGAACAGCTACCGCGCCGTCAAATGTAATCAGGTTATCCTGTCCACGCGAGCCATTAATGTTAAACCCGCCTGAGGTCAAACCGAAAGTGAAACCGCCCAGCGCGCCGCCGGCCACGCCCGGCTTTAAAAGAGCCAGGAACAGGGGGTTGCGCCCGTTCAACTGCATGTATTGAATTTGCTTGGCTTCGACCAGCTTGCCGACCGTCGCGGACTCGGTCTGGATCGCAGCCGTTTCGGCGATCACCGACACGGTTTCGCTTACTTCGCCGGTTTGCAGCGCGATGTCTACGGTCGCCGCGATGCCGGGGTCAACTTTTTTGTTGGTGACCTCGAAACGCTTGAAACCCGAGGCTTCCGCCGAGACGGTGTAAAAGCCGGGAGACACGTTGGAGATGACGAAGTACCCTTCCTCGTTGGTGGTGGTGGTTCGTTCGAATTCTCTCTCTTCACTTTTGATGACGACCTTGACGTTAGGGGTCACCGCGCCGGCCGGATCTCTGACGAAGCCTGAGACCTGAGCGTTGTCAGATTGCGCGAGCCCGACGATCGGGGTGAGCAGAAACAACGCCAAAGCAGCGGCGAGCGTTGTGGAGCCCGAGCTGATGCCAGCCCAGGAAAAGATTTTGCGCATTACATTGCTCCTAGTTGGTGAAACTTCTGTGTGGGGAATTCTAGCGTGTGAAGTCTTGGGAAAAAGCGCGATTCGTTTTGCCTTAGTCATGTTAACCACAAGCGAACCGATCCACAGACAGCGCTTCAGACTACCGAGTAACTCTCTTAGTTCAGAGTTATCGAATGAAAACTATTGATTTTGGCAAAAAATACCGGGATCTGGATCTGAATCGCTAAACGCAAAATCGAGCGTTAGCGGGCAATCTCTATAGGATCGATTGCACAAATAATCAACCAGCGTGTGAACGTTGTGACGAATAAGCAAGTTTTGTTCCGTCGTCGGACAATCTAGGCGCAGTCCCGTAAACCCTTAGATATCAACATCATTTGTTCCGGTTCCGATCTAAATGAAAAATTAAATCCATAAATTTAAAGGTGGGACATTCAGTATTTTGGATTCAAAGGCTCAGATACATCTTGTTTTGTTGAACACAGCCCCGGTTCAGCCGGATCTCAGATTTTGTTGGGAGCTCAATACTAATTAGCGGAAACCGGTAGCGGCGAGGCTCTTCTCTCTGTGTTTCTCTGTGTTTGAGTATCACTTACCTAAACACAGAGAGACACAGAGAAAAGACAAGAGAGAAACACAGAGGAAAATTCAGATCACTTACTCAATGAACCTTCTGGTTCTCGGCGATCCGCTGCCAGATGCTCGCTTCGCCTTTCGCGCGCACAAGGTCTCGGACTGCGCGATAGGCCGCGGCATAAAGCTCGCGCATCTGCTGTTGCGAGACGGATTGCTGCAACCTTTTCTCGATCTCATCGCCGCTCAAGTTTTCCGCCCCCGCGATGCGATTCAACATCGGGCCTTCGCCCGCGACATGCGCCGCCAATCCTTCGGCCAACCATCTGGGCGTTGTTCCGCGCCCGACCGCTTCGATCACGGCGTGCGCGTATTCATGCCGCAGCGTTGTTGCGAGGATTCCCCTTCGTACAAGCACACCCACCGGTTGCATATTGATGGTGCGGCCGCGCGTCACGGCGGCCACCCAGCCCGGCTGCCCGGTCGCCGCAACGAAACTGGCGGTGGTCGCATGAATGATGAGATTCGCGTCGGGCAAATTAATGTGGCCGAGATTCGCTGAGCGCAGGCGTCGCCGCAAACGGTCGCGCGACGCCTCAAGCGTTTCCAAAATTCTCTCCGCGTCGCGTCGCCGCAAGTCGGCTGTATAGTCAATGCGGAAATGTTCGCTTGCCAGAATTAAGCGTCGGTTATTACTGGGCCGTGTGAACGCTTCGTTGACGCGGCTCTGACTGTCCGCGTTCGGCTCGCTGTGATGCGACCAAAGAAGCGCGGCGTGATCGTTTCTCGCCCGGCTCGATGGCCGCGACGTCGCTTGGTGACGAACGTCTTCCGCTTTTAATCGCGCGACCACGGTGCCGGGAAAATAATAAAGAGAATGCCAGCGAAAGACGCGCCGCGCCGCGCCATGACGTGTGCGCCACGCTGGCAAAGGCCCAGACCGTGACCGAAGCCGCCGCCGCGAAAAATAAAAGAGGAGCCGGCGCGCGAGACTTCAAAGCGCGAGCTCTTCAGCAGATTCCAGCCGAGCGTGCGCCCGACGATGATCTTCAAGTCCCACCCGCTCACGCGGCGCGTCGTTGTCGCCTTCGAGGAGAATCGTTTCGGCGCGGCCGGAAGCGTCGCGCCGCACCACAGTGATGTTTTTGAGCGTGCGTCCCACATCGCTGCGCGGATCACTGCGCAGTGCTCTGGCGAGATCGGCGGCCGCGGTCACTTCGCGCCAATGCCGGTGCGGCATCGCGGCGCAGAAATCATCGCGCACGCCCGCCAGTACGGCAGCGCTTGTGCAGTGCCCCACAGTGTTTTGATGTTCGCCGTCGCTCCTCCGCAGGCGGCGTGAAAATACGCATCAATGATTGCTTCGCGTTCGTCTTTGATAACGAGCCCGGCGGTTTCCGCAACCGCGCGCGCCGCAGGTGAGTTGGCGCGGCGAGGCTCAGGCGACTTGAAGAGCTGACGGTGCGTGGTGCTGCACAAATCGTAGTTATCTTGTCGGTGACGCCCCAAATTCTTTAAAGCGTAGGTGCGGCTGGCCACCGCTTGAGCCTTCAGGGCTTCCCACTGGTCTTCGACGCTCGCCTCGGTGCGTACAACTCCCGTCACATATTCTTCAAGCGGCAGCGTGTATGTCTCCTGCTCTCTGATTGAGCGCACGCGTATGCGAAGGTTGGCCGCACCTTCATCGACGAAAGCAGGTGCGACATTTTCGGTCTCTTCGCGTGGCGCAACTCGTAAGCGAGAGTGTGTTTCAAAAATGCGGCGGGCGATGTGTGCGGAGTCGGAACCATGAGCGCGCCTGAGAAAAACGAGCACGCCGAGGTTGAGGCTGGCGGCGGACGGCACCGCCGCTGTTGCTGCTGCTCCGCGCTTTGCCGCGGAAGCGAAGCCGATGAACCATCCTTGCGTGCGAAAGTTATTGCTGTCCGTTGAAGTGCCGGTTTTGCCGATCACGCGGAGCGGCAATTCGTTGAACCCGGCCGACGAGGCGGTGCCGTAAACGAGAGCGTCACTCATGCCCCGCATCAGCGTCGCGCGCATCTGCGCCGGAACCATCACCCGCGCCCGTTGTTGTGCGCTGAACTTGCTTTCGGGCATCAACTGGAGTCGATAAAGGTGTCCGCCGTTTGTGAGCGCCGCGTAGGCGCTGAGCATCTGCGCGGGCGTCACCAACAGCGCCTCGCCTTCGCCGAGCGCGGTGCGCGGATGCCACTCGGCGCCGCGCCAAAGCCGGCCCGGTGATTCGCCGTTTGCGTTCGCGCCGGTGCGTTCGCCGAAACCGAAAGCGGCGAGCGTGTTCGTCCATCCTCCCTCGCTTGTGCGCTCGGCGAGCCGCGCGAAATAATAATTGCAAGAGTAGGCGAGCGCCTGAGTGAGATCAAACGGCGCATCGCTTCGCGGATGCGAGCAGGCGATCGAGAAATCGCGCGCGGTGTAATTGGTGCGGCAGTGAACGCGCGTCGAGGAAGAGGCGTCGACGGTTCCGGCACGCATCGCCGCAAGCGCGGTGAAGGGTTTGATCGCAGAGCCCGGCGGAAAAGCCTGCTCGAACGCGAGCCGCCGGTTGACGATTGCACGTATGCGCCCGTTTTGCGGATCGATGATTAAAACCGCGCCTTCGCGCTCGCCGATGGCATCAACCGCAGCTTGCCTGAGCGCCTCATCCAGTTCGTCCGCGGTGACAAGATTGGCGGCATCCACCGCGTCGCCAGTGTCGAACGGGGGTGAATCGGGCGCTGAGCAAGAAAGAAACACGTCGTTAAGAGCACAACGCAGATCACTCCGCGCGCCACGCGTGGCGAACGGCCACCCGCGCTCCCTCGAATCTTAGACAACAACTTCACTGGCGGAGGCGGTTGCCACGGGCGCCGGCGCGGATCGCAAACTTGCGGATCGCAAACTGAGCGCGCCGAGTGTGACGAGCCAGCCGAAAAGAATAAAGATGAACGCGAGGGCCAAGCGCAAGCCAAGCGCAACGATTTCGATCCAGGCGCTATTGAGCGGCTTGCGCGTGGTTAACTGAAAATACGGAACCACGCAAAACATCAAAAGGCCAAGCAGTAAACGCACGCCGACGGCGGCGCAAGCGTCGATTAACGCGCGGAGAGTTTCTCGCTGTGGCCGCCAAGCCGCCGTGTGCCGCAGCGATCCTGACGAATGGCCAGCAGCGGCAGCGCGAGGCGAAAATAAAGTCCTCCAGCGCCGTGAGGAAAATCCGCTTCCAAGCGATGCCCGATTCGTCGCCCGCAGACCATGCGCCCGGATCGACTTTCGCGAAAAGGTAAACCAATAACGCCCCGAGCAGCACGACCGGCAGCGTCGCCACAGCCAGCCGCCAAAATCCTCGCACAGCGTCGCGCAGCAGTTGCCCAATCGAGCCGATGCGCGCGGCGTAGCTTACGCCCATCGCTTGCATGATGAAGAAAACCGTGAGCACCACCATCGCCATCACAAGCGTCAACAGCAATTGCACCGCATTCGCCTCGCGAGTGGAAACGAAAAGATACGCCGCCACCAGCAGCACATCAAAGAGCACCACAAACGCGCCAATCACGCGCCAATGGACAAAAGCCTGCGCCGCTGTCACCAAATCTTTTATGACCTCGCTCATCACTCGTTCACCTCATATGCCCGAAGGGCATAAATTAATAGCCGGTGGCAACGCCACCGGAATCACCACAAACCTCCCGACCCTGAAAGGGTCGCAGTCGTTTGCCGTCAACCCCACATATACTGCTCGTTGTACTGCACGCCATATTTGTTTAAAAACTCGATCAACTCTTCTTGAAAAGATTTCTTCAGATGATGCTCTTTCTGCCGGGCAAGGTAATCTTTCACAGCCGCCACTTGCGATGCTCCGATGGAAAATGCGGCGTAGCCATCCTGCCAGTGAAATTTCGCGAATGCTACTCCTTGTGTTTTGCTCCAGGTGGAAGAGCTTTTCTTCAGTCCCTCAAGTAGATCGCTTAAGGCGACGTTCTTCGATTCAGAAATTAGCAAATGCACGTGATTGGCGGTGCCGCCGACCGCGATCAGGCAAGCTTGATGTTTTTTGGCAATCCCTCCCAAGTTATGCGTAAAGGTGCGGTTCGACCTCCGGTGTAATGAATTCTGCGCGGTGCTTGGTTGAAAAAATGATGTGCACCAGCAAGCTCACCAGAGTTTGTGCCATGAAAATCGCTTTTTAATGCGACCCTTTCAGGGTCGGGAAACTCGTGGTCAGTTCCGGTGGCGTTGCCACCGGCTATTAAATCTTGCCCTTTCAGGGCAAGGAAAATAATTAAATCTTTGCCACTCTTTGCGTCTTTTCTTTGCGTTTAGGCAACATTTACTTAAACGCAGAAACTCAAAGGGACGCGAAAACGATTTTATTTCTTATCCAGTATATCCAGTCGGGCGTTCCCTGTGTTCGATTGCACGGTCGGTTGATACATCAGTTCGGCGCGCGCGGGCGCCACGCGAAAATCGCCGGGGATTTGCACGCGCAACGCGTAGCGGTAGTTGGCGTCGCCGTCGAAGTAGGTGGCGAAGATGACGCTCTTTTGATCGCGGAATTCGCGCGCGCTGTACCAATCGGTCCAGCGCCCGTCGGTGTAGTCCAGGTTGAGGCCGCTCGTACCTTCGATCTGCTCGCAGCCCGCCGGGATCGGGTCCTCGATCATAATGTAGCGAGCGCGCGCGCCTTGCAGGTGCAGGCGCACGACAATCAAATCGCCCGAGCGCACCTCGCCCGTGAGCGGCTCAGTTACCTGCGGCTTGTCGCCGCTTTCGTCAACGCGCAACCGCAGGTATTCGGCGCGTCAGTCGCAAATCATTGCTGACTTGCGGCTGCACGTTCTTCTTTGGTGAAATGTTCAAGCGTCATCGAAAGTGCAGCACGCCCGCTCCGCGCTTAACGACGCGCACTTGATTGTTGCCCGCGACCGCGGCGTCCGCGCTCGATCACAAACGCCTCGCCGCGCGCCGCCTCGTCGGCCGTCACGCGCCGCGTGAGCACTTGTTCGTTGTTGACGTAGACTTCCAAGTCGTAATCAGGCGTCAACTCGCGGCTGACGTTGATGCTCCAGAAGCCCGAGAATCGCGAACGACGTTTGCTGTCGAAACCCAGTACAAACCGTGCCGGCGATTGCCGACCAACCAGCGGGCCGCTTTAGGAAGCAGCGGACTTTGCGGATTGACGCGCGCCAGCGCACGACGGAAAAGGCCGTCGCCTGTGTCATTAACTTCAGTGAAGTCGAGCATAGGCTTGAGGCGCGATTCCAGTGGGCGTCAGACTCGTTCGCCCGAGCCGAGCTTTCGATGTCGCCGATGACCTGGCGGGCGCGCGCCGTGTCGCCGCGTTTGTGGAGCACCAGCGCAAGCATCACCCGGCCGTACGGCTGAGTTGCCGCGATGTTGAAAAGATCATTCACGTGTCGCGCGTCCACCTCGCCGCTTTCCAACGCGTACACCCTGGCGGGCGCGGCGCTGTATCGATCTGCTTGCCGTGTCGGTTTTGCGGACGCGGCATCGCCGAAGCTTTTCGCGGCGCGCAGGGCGATTCCCATCGACGGGGTGTCCACGCGCGCCGCCATCGCCGAGCCGTCCATGCGCCGGTCATAAACATCGCTCGCGTCGTTCTTCCACCAGCCCCACCCGCCGTCGCTGTGCTGGTAATCGTAGAGACGGTCTAATCCGCGTTGCACCTTTCACCGTCATTTGACTCGCGGATCGAAGCGGCCTTCACGGTCTTCAAGGTCTGCGCGACGATCATCAGCAGAAAGCTCGACATGGTCTGCTCCATTAGCCGTACGGATGGCACGTCAAGAAATGAAGCGCGCCAAAGAGCGTGCTCGCCTGAACAGCGCGGCCTCGTGCGATTGCCGCCAGCGTGTTCGCATTGCCCGGAAGATTGAGATCGAAAGAACGCTCGACGCTTTCTCGGAAAACGACTGCGCGTTCCCTACTGTGCGCATCAGGCCGTGCGGCACCACCTCCAGGCTGAGCTCAACGCCGTCAGACTCTGTGTCGGTTTTCGCCCGCGCGATCATCCGCACGGTGCTCACATCGGGCGCAGCGATTTTCCAGTCGACGCGGTGCTCGCCCTGGCTCGGGATGGTGACCATCTGCCGCGATTCGCCGATTAATTGCGCGCCGCTCACCTCGATGGTGATCTCGGTGGCTTTACTGGCCGGCAAATAATTGTGGACGATGCCGGAGAGCGTCACGGTGTCGCCTTCGGTGAGAAGCGCGGCGTCTCCAGGCGCATAATCACGTCTTGCGCGAAACTACGCGGCTCAGGCCGGCGCCGACGCGCGTGTCCGTGGTGACGGCGCGCGCCGTCGCACGCCACGTAGTCAAGTTGTCGGGCAACGTTACTTTGACTGACGCTTTGCCGTCGCTACCGGTGACCACGTCCGGCTGCCAAAAGGCCGTATCCTTAAACTCTTTGCGGATGGTCGGCTCGGCGTACTGGCTTTCATTTTTAAAGTCGGCGAGGCCGTTGGAAACTTTGCGCCGCGCAAGTGCTGCCGGCTTTTCGCCCGAGTAGCCGGAGAAGTAATAAGAGCTGGTGAAGCTGGTTTGCACGCGGTTGTAGCGCCGGCCGTAGAACTCGCGGCGAATGTCTCCGGCCGCCTCGGGCCGTATGCTGTAGATCGCTTCGTCAACTACGCCGAGGCTTACTTCGGCGCCGGGCGCGGGCGAGCCGTCGGCGTTGCGCGCAAGCACTGTGTAAGTGGCCGTTTCGCGCGGCTTGTATTCCTTTTTGTCTTGCAGAATCTCTAAGCTCAAAAGTTTGTTGCGCGCAGGCACCGCGAGCAAACGGTCGTGCGTGTACATCTCGCCTTCTTTGACGTAGGCGACGCTCAGGTAAACGTTGGGCGCGAAGCGCTCCTCTATGGGCACGTCGATCATCACGGCGCGCCCCGCGGCCGGCACGTGCCTGGCGGTCAACACTGAGTTGAGTTCCGTGGTCACGAGCAGGTGCGCCGCGTCCGTGGGCAGCATCGCGAGCACGTGCGCGGTTTCTCCGGGTCGGTAAGATTTTTTGTCGGGCACCAGTTTGATGGCGCCGGTGTTTTCGTAAGAGAAATCGGCCCAGCGGTTGTTGCGGTCGGCGCTCCAGATGTAATCGCCGCTGGCCACAATCTCTTTGCCTTTTTCGTTGACAATGGTTTTGATGTAAATGTCGCCGACAAGAGGAATCAGGTAGTCGTAGCTGCCTTCGCCTCCGGCGTTGGTGTTAACCCCGGCCGAGGAAAGCTCGCGCTCTTTGAGTTTCGATTCGTAGCGCTTGTACTTGCCGCCGTCTTCGTCCGCGATCTCAATCGTCTCCCCGCGCTCCAGAATTTGAGCGTCACGCTGGCGGGGGCGACGCTGGCGTCAGAGGTGACCACAATCTTCGCGGTGTCGCCCTGAAAATACACGTAGCGGTCGGTGCGCGCGTTGGCCATAATTTGGCCGCGCGTGCCGGTAAAGCTCGCCCGCCCGTCGATCATACGGCGTGAGGAATCGGTGACTTGCGCCTCCAAGCGATAGGTGTAGTCCCAGGATTCTTTCTCGCCGGGTTGCGGCACTTCAAAGTCGACGGCCAATCGACCGCTCGCGTCCAGCACGCCTTCGCCCTCTTTGACCATGTCCGAGCCGTAGCCGTAATAGCCGCCGTCGCTTTCTTCGTCATCGCTGCTCATGCCGAAGTCTGCGGAATCGTCTTCGTCTTGCCACCACCAGGGGTAATAGCGCGAGCGGTAAATGTAATATTGCACGTCGGCGCGCGCGACCGGCGAGCCGAAGAAGTAGCGCGCCTCTATGTTGAATTTAACTTGTTCGCCGATGGCCGCAAATTTCTTTGAAGCCGCGACCGTCACTTTATATTCGGGCTTTTTATATTCCTCGACGGCAAACGAAGCGCTCGCGGTCTGGGCGCCGAGCTTGGCCGTAATCGAGTAGCTGCCGAGCGGAGCGCCGCCCGCGATGCCCAGATCTCCGCTAAAGGTTCCGCGGGCGCTCAGCGTTAATTCCTTTTCAACGTTTCGCGTTGTTCGACCTTCAACCAGACCGTCACTTTCTTTCTGCCGAGATTTTCGCCCGTTTCGGTCAAACGGCGCAGAATGCCTTTGAAGTGGACTTTCTGATCGGACGATAAACGGGCCGGTCCGTGTAGACGTAACTCGTCAACGCCTGCGAGCCGCCGCCGTACTCTTCATCGCCTTCGTAATCGCCGAAGTAGTAAGGCTCCAAATCCGAGATCGCGAAATGCTCGCGATCCATCGCCATCACCAGGTATGAATCAGGACTACTTTCGCCGTCTGTTTCGCCATCGCCTTCTTCCTCGTCTTCGCTTGCGGGCGTCGGCGTGCGCGCGGTTTGGTTTTTCTTCACCTCGGTCTTCAAGATACCGTTGCCGTCCGTCAACCCTTGCGCGACATCCGCGCCGCCTTTCGAGACGAGCAAGCGCACGTTTTGACGCGGCGCGCCGGTCTTGCGGTCGGCAGCGAAAACGGTCATCACACCGGAAGGCGAAGTTTTATTGATGAGCGTGAGGTCGCTGACCACGGCGATGGTGTAAGCGCGTAAATCGCCGGCCACGGCTTCGACCAGATAAACGCCCGCTTCGCGCTCGCCAAGGGTGACCATACGCGTGTCGTACTCGCTGTCAAGAGGAGGAAGCATTTCGCGCCAGCTGCCGACCAATTGATCCGGATTAAGCAGCGGCACGCGCGCGTAATCGGCGACATTCAGCGGCACGCGCTCACCTTCGCCGCGAAATTTTTGATTAAAGGTGGTGCGCGAGTGCGCTTCAATTGAGAGCGAAAGTAATCTTTGATTGACAGATAAAGCGTGCGCTTAAACGAGCGCAGCTTTTCCAGCAGCGAGGGCTGACGTTTGTAGTCAACCGAGACCTCGGCCTTTTCGTCTTCGCCTATTTGATGCGGATCATCCAGGTTCTTGAAGAACTTGACCGGGTCTTTGACGCGGTACACGCGAAAATCCAGGTGATCCACTTTTTGATAATTAATCCACACGCGGGCGCGATCGTAGGTGCCGTAAATGCGATTGGTGGAAAGCGAGAAATAGGGCTTTTTGGTGTTGTCATCGGCGGCCATTGCGGCGTCCGCACTTGGCGCGCTTCCGGCATCGGCCATCGCGCCGCGCGATACAAAAGCGGCAGCTCCGAGGGCGGCGGCAAAAACGGCGATGTACACGGCGAGGCCGAACAGAATCGGCGAAGTGCGGCGGGGTGTGTCGGAAGGCACGCTCGATCTTCTCCTGTGAAATACTTTTAAGTTAATCTGTGACGGCAATCTTTCTCTGCGACTCTCTGTGTCTTCTCTGCGGTGTTTCTCTGTGTTTAAGAAAGTCTCACCTAAACGAGAGAGAAACACCGCAGAGAAGACACAGAGAGTCGCAGAGAAAGATTCAGCATTAAAGTTTATTCCAAAATCTTAAGACGAAAGAACCCCAGGAAGTTGCTGTTACCTTCGCGCGGGCGCCAGCGCTTGTCAGGGTGCCGGTCAAGAACTGAGAGGCGCACCCGCTTCACTGTCCCTTTGTCTTGTGGCGAGGAACCCGTGTGATACACCACCCAGTCGGACGCGCCCTCGTGGTTATCGCGCGGGCGGCCGAGAAAAACCATCACGTGAAAAGGGTACTTTTGCACCCACGGCTGCTGAAAAAATATTAAATCGCCTGTTTCGGCGCGCGCGCGCTCGCGTCCGACAAAGAAAGTGTTGTGGTTCTTCAAAGTGCGCGCGTCGGCGTACTCGGAGAACTTGCCGGCAATTGGGTCGCCCGCGTCGTACGCGCCGTAGTCTGTGCGAAACAACTTTTCGCCGAGCGGATTGT
>JBBJMB010000383.1:0-2754 GCA_037719755.1 Pyrinomonadaceae bacterium | reverse complement strand
TCTGTGTTTAAGTAGGTCTCACCTAAACACAGAGAAGCACAGAGAAAGAACACAGAGCGACACAGAGAAGATAATTTCAGGCCAGCACCGACGGATTACGCACAAAATGCGGGTCTGGCGGTTGTCCGCGGAGGATACGCGCGACTTGCTCGGCCGTCTCCATGCACATCCGGCGAAACGCCACATCGCCGACGGCCGCCACGTGCGGCGTAACGATGAGATTATCAAGCGTCCAAAGCGGATTCTGTGCGTGCGGCGCATCCGCGGCGATCACATCGAGGCCCGCGCCGGCGAGTTTGCCTGACGCGAGGGCGTCGTAGAGCGCCGCTTCGTCAATCACATCTCCGCGCGCGGTATTGACGATGATGGCCGAGGGTTTCATCAAAGACAAAGACTCGCGATTGATCAAGCGATGCGTTTCCGGCGTGAGCGCGACGTTGATGGAGAGCAGATCCGCGCGCCGCAATAAGTCGTCGCGTTCCAGGTATTGCCACCTTTCGTCGCGACTGCTCCGGCTCCAATAAAAAACCTCCATCCCGAAAGCCTGTCCAAGCTCGCCGACGCGCCGGCCGATGTCGCCCAGCCCGAGCACGCCCAGCGCTTTGCCGTTGAGTTCCGTGCTCGGGCCGGCCTGCGCGCGAAACGCCCAGTGGCCGGCTTTAACCTCACGATTGAAGACGATCACGCGACGCGCCACAGCCAACATGAGCATCAGCACGTGTTCGGCTACAGCTGTGGTGGTTGAGCCCGGCGCGTAAATCACCGGCAAACGAAGCTCGGTCGCCGCGGCCACATCTATGTTATCCGTGCCCACGCCGCACCGCGCCACGCAGCGTAGGCTGCGCCCGGCGCGCAACACCGCGCCGGGCAAGCGGCCGTAGCCTCTGGTGAGCGCCGCCTCCGCATCCGCGATGTCTGCGACGAGCGAATCGGCGTCAAGTTGCGCGGCCGTCACCACGTCGCCCACTTCCGCCAGCAGCGCTTGCGCTTCCGGATGAAGCGGTTCGAGAAGCAGTATCTTCAAGAGAACTTACCTCATCAAAACTCATACAGCGAAGCCGCTTCGCCGCGCGCGCCGCGCGCGTCGTCGCGGCCGGAGACGTAGACTTCCGCGCGGTCGAACAGCTCATCCTGGAAAATTTCGGCATCCACTGTGGAGGCGCTCGGATGCGACACTTCGATCAAGTTGCCGGCCGGGTCGCGAATAAACATCTGCATCGTGCCGGTCGCCAGCTGACGCACTTTGCCCCACGGCTGAACGTCAATCACGCCGAGCGCTTTAAACTTGCGAAAGGCTTCGTTGAAATCGTCGATCTCGATGCAAAGGTGGCCGCGAAAAGACGGCGTATCCTTCCACTCCGTGAGGTGAAGCTGTTGGCGATCATTGATTTTGTAAAACTGCACCGGGTAATCAAACTTAAATGCCGGCAATTCCTCCAGCCCGAGCACGTTGGTGTAAAAGTCGCGCGACTTCTCCAAGTCATCAACGATCATCGTCACGTGATTGATGTTTTTAACTTTCATTTCGACCTCCAGTTCTTTAACCCACAGGTTCGCCCATCGCATAGCGTGCGACGAAATCCTCGTTCACCGTGATGCCTAATCCGGGGCGATCAATCACGGACACGTTTCCGTCTTTGATCTCAAATTTCTCCGCGGCCAGCTCGCGCAGCATCGGGTTGAAGCCCATGGAATATTCGAGCGTCGTGCAGTTGGGCAACGCGGCCGCGAGGTGTAGGCCCGCCGCGAACAGTAGCGCTGAGCCCCAGAGGTGCGGCGCAAGCGTTAATTGATGGGCCGAGGCCAGGGACGCGATGCGCCACACTTCGGTGATGCCGCCGGCGATGGCCGGGTCGGGTTGCAGAATGTCTATGGCGCGCGCGTTGATTAAGGGAAGAAAATCAAAGCGCGTAAACAAACTCTCGCCGGCGGCGATGGGGATGTCAGTTGACGCGCGCACTTCGGCCATTCCTTGCGGGTCATCGGCGCTGACCGGCTCCTCAAACCAGCTTAAGTGACAATCCTCTACGCCGCGGCTGAAGCGCCGCGCGGATCGCGCATCAAACGTGCCGTGCGCGTCCACCATCAAGCGCACGTGGGGGCCGAGCGCCGCGCGCGCCGCGCGCACGCGCTCAACGGAAGTCTCCACACTGCCGTCCATCGCGCCGACGCGCATCTTCACCGCTTGAAAGCCGCCGGGCGCAATTGTTTCTCGCAACTGAGCGCCGATGGTTTTCGCATCAGCCCACCCGCCCGAAGCGTACCCCGGAACCGTCGTCCGGCAGCGACCGCCGAGCAATCGGTAAACGGGAACATTTAAGCTTTTACCGAGAATGTCCCAGAGCGCCATGTCTACGCCGCTGATGGCTGAGATGCGCAATCCGCGGCGGCCGAGTTCGGGGAACGTGCGTCCGTATTTAAAAGCGTAGTGCGCGCGCACGCCGTTATACATCCGCTCCCACAGCGCGGAGATGTCGCGCGGGTCTGCGCCGAGCAAAAGCGGTCGCAGTTCTTCGTTCACGCAGGCGGCCACGGGCGCATTGATGCCGGCGCTTCCGACCGCCGCTTTGGCTTCACCGAAGCCGGTTAACCCCGCGTCCGTTTCGATACGCACAAGGGTCATATCAAATGTGGTCAAGCGACCGAAATCGCTGGTGTGCTGCGCCGCGTCGGGAATCTGGTAGCGCAGCCATTTCGCTGTGACGTTTACGATCTTCATCGTCGTTTTCTGAATCGAGGCACGCGAGAGTTAAT
>JBBJMB010000082.1:0-12312 GCA_037719755.1 Pyrinomonadaceae bacterium | reverse complement strand
GCCACGATGTGGTGTCGCGCATTGATCGCAGCGGCCGGGCGAGCGTCTTCTTCAAGGGGCTCGGTCGCCCACAGGGGCTCGCGTTCGACCGGGAAGGAAACTTGTATGTGGCGGCGTCATTGCGGGCGCGGCGAGGCATCATCAAGATTTCGCCCGACGGCGGGCGGGCCGAGCTTGTGGTCGCGGGCATGAATTTCGTGGGCCTTGCGTTTAGCTCGGTCGGAGACATGGTGATCGCCACAAACGACGCCGTTTACAGTTTGCCTCTGGGTATTTACGGCACGCTCATCAATTGAGAGTCTGACCCCGCGCAGGTCTTTTGACACGCTTTCACCGGCGTGCTAATTTTTGCGGCTTTAACGGATCGCTTAACGCGTTTGGCATGCGAGAGTAAAAGATGGGCGAAATTGACGTCGGCGAACTGATCATCTACATGGTGGTGCTGATCTTTGCGATCTCGGCGCACGAAGCGGCGCACGCCTGGACGTCAAGTTACTTTGGCGACGACACGGCCCGCTTGCTGGGTCGCGTCACGCTCAATCCCGTTTCCCACACGGACCCGATTGGCACGCTCCTGATTCCTATTTTCGGCTACATCTTCGCCGGCAGCGGTCCGATTCTGATCGGCTGGGGACGTCCGACGCCGGTCAATCCGCTCAGGTGGCGTAATAAAAACGTCGCCAACGTGATGGTCTCAATCGCCGGCATTCTGGTCAATACTTTCATCGCGATTTGCGCGCTCATCATTATCAAGGTCATTTTTCAGTACACGGGATTGATGAATCCAGACGGCGCGCTCGCGGGCGTTGAGCAGCCGCTTAAAATTCTTTTGCTCAATACGCTTTTTCTCAACGCGTCGCTCGCGCTCTTCAACTTGCTGCCTTTCCCGCCGCTCGACGGCAGCAAAGTGCTCGAAACATTTCTGCCGAGCAGTTGGCAGTCGATCTACGCCGTGTTTGAGCAATACGGATTTATTATCCTCATCGTGTTGATTAATCTGCGCGTCTTCGACGCGATCTTCGCGCCCTTCCACGTGATGGTCAGATACCTGCTGCAACTTTAGTCGGTGATAATCCGATTCACTGTTCATGTCCAAACGAATCTTGAGCGGCGCGCAGCCGACCGGCGAACTTCATCTGGGCAATTACCTGGGCGCGCTGCGCAACTGGGTCGAGCTGCAACACCAGTACGAAAGCTTTTTCCCGATCGTCAATTTGCACGCCATCACGATCGCGCAAGATGCGCGCATCTTGGCGGCTAAAACCAGGGACCTGGTGCGCCTGTACCTCGCCGCCGGCATCGATCCGCAAATCTCTATGATCTTTGTGCAATCGGATGTGGCGGAGCACGCGGAATTGGCCTGGATTCTCGGTTGCTCGACGCGTCTTTCGGAGCTTGAGCGGATGACGCAGTTCAAGGAAAAAGGGCGCACGCAGCAGCGCGACAATGTGGGCGTGGGGCTGCTCACTTACCCGGTTCTGATGGCCGCCGACATTCTGCTGTATCAAGCTGATCTGGTGCCCGTCGGGGAAGATCAAAAGCAGCATTTGGAATTAACGCGCGATCTGGCGATGCGTTTTAATCGCGATTACGGCGAAGTGTTTCGCGTGCCTGAGCCTTTCATCCCGAAAATCGGCGCGCGCATTATGGCGCTTGATGACCCGACCAAGAAGATGGCGAAATCGGATGAGAACCCCAACGGAAGCATCGCGCTAATGGATGACGCGGACGCCGTCCGGCGCAAGTTTAAGCGGGCCGTGACTGACTCCGGCACCGAGATTCGGTTTGATGAAACGCGTCCCGCGATCACCAATTTGCTGACGATTTACCAATTGCTGAGCGGCCAAACTCGAGACCAAGTCGAAGCGCACTTCGCCGGTCAAGGTTACGCCGCGCTCAAAAATGATTTAGGCGAGGTGACCATCGAATTCCTGCGTCCCTTTCAGGAGCGCGTCGCTGCCATTAGCGATGCGGAACTCGACCGCTTACTGGCTCTCGGCGCCGAGCGCGCGCGCGCCGTGGCCGGCGCCACGATGCGCGAAGTCAAAATGAAACTCGGTTTAAGAGGCGCAAGCTAACTTGACCCCTCTTCGCGCCCTTTGCGTCTTTTCTTTGTGTTTCTTTGCGTTTAAGTAAGTCAGACTTAAACGCAAAGAAACACAAAGAAAAGACGCAAAGAGACGCGAAGGTGAACAGCGAGCCGCATGGAAGAAACGCGAGAACAGATTCTTGATGCCACCGTCGTGGATCAGGCGCCGACTTCGATTAACGTAATCGGCGCCCAGCCTGAGATTTTCGTCGAACACAACGGCGAAGAATTGAAGTTAATTCTCGGCGATTTCGCGGGCCCGCTAGACCTTCTGCTTTACCTGATCAAACAAGAGCAAGTTAACATCTACGACATCCCGGTCGCGCGCATTACAATCGAATATCTGCGCTACCTGCGATTAATGCAGGAAACGGAGATCGCCGTCGCCAGCGATTTTCTGGTGATGGCGGCGACGCTCATTGAGATCAAGTCGAAAATGCTGCTGCCGCCCGACACGATCGGCGGCGACGGCGGGGCGATCGTGGAAGACGATCCGCGGCGCGAATTGATTAAACAACTGCTTGAGCATCAAAAGTACAAAGCCGCGGCGCAGATGCTTTGGTCGCGCGCGACCGTTGAGCAAGCGGTCTTTACGCGCGCCCCGCTTGAGACCGATAAGCAAAACCCGGAGGTCGCGGTCGGCGCCTTTGATCTGCTGCGCGTGTTTCAGGAGATCCTGGCCCGCCACAAGCAGGAAGTCTTAATGGAGATTGAGCGCGACGAAATGACGCTTTCCGAGATGCTTGATCGTTTGCGAAATATGGTTTTTTCCACAGGCGAACTTAATTTGCGCACGTTCTTCGAGCTGTCTCGCTCGCGCCGCGAATTGGTGCTCGCCTTTTTGTCTATCCTGGAGCTTGTGCGAACCAGCGAAGTGAGGCTTTTTCAAGAGGAAACGTTCGGAGATATTTTCGCGCGCGTCGGCGCGCCAGAGATGATTTTGTGATGATGGACGAGTCAAACAACGGACCACGCCCGGCCGCCGCCGCCGAAGATGACGATCAAGAAGCTGACGATCAAGAATTCGCTGCGGATGAGGCGGAAGAGCTTGAGGCGTTTGAAGAGCTGGAAGAAGATGATGATGATGAAGATGAAATCATTATCTATGACGCCGACCGGGAAGATGCCGCAGAAAGAGCTCTCAACATTGCGCCCGTCGCGCCGGCGGCGGCGGAAGAAATTGAAAGCGGCGCAGACGATAATGGCGAGTTAAGCGGCGTCCGCGATATGGCGGAAATGATGTCTGTCATCGAAGCGTTGATTTTCGTTTCGGAGGAGCCGCTTTCCACCAAAATGATCGCCGATGTTTTGAAAGAAGATCGCGGGTGGATCGCGATGGCCATTGAGGAATTGTCCAAAGAGTTTAATGAGCGCAACAGCGGTCTGATGATGCGCGAAGTAGCCGGGGGATGGCAGATCGCCACGCGGCCTGAGCATCACGAACATGTGCGCGCCTTTTTGCGGTCGCGCCCGAGCGCCAAGCTTTCGCTCGCCGCGCTGGAAACTTTGGCGGTAATCGCTTACAAACAGCCGATCACAGTGCCCGAAATTTTAGACATCAGGGGCGTGCAATCTTCGTCCGCCATTTCCACGCTGCTTAATAAGCGCCTGATCATCCCGAAGGGGCGCAAAGAAACCGTGGGGCGTCCGATCATGTACGGCACCTCAAAGGATTTTCTCCTTCAATTCGGACTCAAAGACCTGACGGAATTGCCGAGCATGGAAGACTTTGAAGACTTGGCGGGCACGTCGATTTGATTTTCCTCTGCGTCCCTTTGCGTCTTGTCTTTGCGTTTAGAGAGTCACTTAAACGCAAAGAAGCGCAAAGACAAGACGCAAAGGGACGCAAAGAGAGTTTAGTAGCAATGGAAGAACGTTTACAAAAATTAATTGCCGCCGCCGGCCTCGCCTCGCGCAGGCATGCCGAGCAGATGATTGTGGCCGGCGAGGTGACAATCAACGGTCAGGTCGTGACCGAGCTCGGCACGCGCGCCGACCCCGCCCGGGATCACATCAAAGTGCGCGGGCGCTTAATCAATACGCTGCTCGAAAACTACGAAAAGATTTACATTTTGCTGTACAAGCCGCGAGGTTATTTGACGAGCTTGTCCGATACCGAAGGGCGCCCCGTGGTCGTTGAACTTCTGCCGCCCAACTTGGGACGGGTGCACCCCGTGGGCCGGCTCGACTTTAATACCGAGGGATTGCTGATCCTGACGAACGACGGGGAATTAACCAACTTTGTCACCTCCGCGCGCAACCAAGTCGCTAAAGTCTACGAAGTGAAGGTCAAAGGCGTGCCGCCCCCAGACGCCGTCGCGCGTTTGCGCCGAGGCATTGCGATTGACGGCGAAAGAACCGCGCCGGCTGAAATCACTTTGCGCGGCACCACGGAAACGAACGCCTGGTACGAAGTGATTCTGCATGAAGGCCGTAATCAACAAATTCGCAAAATGTTTGACGCCATCGGCCATTCGGTGCTGAAATTGCGCCGCGTCGCCATCGGCCCTGTGCGCGACGAGCGCCTCGCCGTGGGCCAGTGGCGCCCGCTTGATCCTCGCGAAGTGAAAGCGATTTTACAGGGAGAAGGAAAAAACAAACCTCACAAGAACGGTCGAAAAATAGGCGCCGCCCCACCACCGCGCACTCGCGCTGCATCTTCGCGCAAAAACGCGAAGGTAAGTTACAATAAGCAAAAATAATGTCACTACAAATTTTGCTAATAGCAGCGGTTTTACCCGGAGCGGGATATGAATTTTGAGCTAAACGAAGAACAGCAGCAGGTCAAGATGAGCGTGCGCGAGTTCGCCGAGGCCGAGGTGGGGCCGTACGCCGCGGAGTGGGACGAGTCGCAGCGCTTTTTCGCTGAGCTGATTCCGAAATTGGCCGAGCTTGGTTTGATGGGCGTGATTTTCCCCGAAGAGTACGGCGGAGCGGGAATGGGCTACGTCGAGTACGTCACAATCATCGAGGAATTGGCGCGCGTAGACGGCTCGGTCGGCATCTCCGTGGCGGCGCACAATTCGCTGTGCTCCAATCATATTTATTTGTTCGGCACCGAAGAGCAAAAGCGCAAGTTTTTGGTGCCGCTTGCGCGCGGCGAGCACCTCGGCGCTTGGGGCTTAACGGAGCCCGGCGCCGGCTCGGACGCTTCGGGAACGCGCACCACGGCTGTGCGCCGTAACGGCCACTGGCTAATCAACGGCTCAAAGAATTTCATCACTCACGCCATTCACGGCGACACCTGCGTGGCGATGGCCGTGACCGACCGGTCGCAGGGCAACCGAGGCATCAGCGCCTTTATTTTCGAGAAAGGCATGCCCGGTTTCGCTTCCGCGAAAAAGGAAAACAAGCTTGGCCTGCGCGCCTCGGAAACCGCGAGCGTGGTTTTTGAAGACTGTGTGGTGCCCGACGGTAATCGGCTCGGCGAAGAAGGGCAAGGCTTTTTGCAGTCGATGCAGGTGCTTGACGGCGGCAGGATTTCCATTGCGGCGCTGGCCATAGGCATCGCGCAGGGAGCCTATGAATCGGCGCTCGGCTACGCCAAAGAGCGAAACCAGTTCGGCAAGCCGATCTCGGAATTTCAAGCGATTCAATTTAAGCTGGCTGACATGGCCACGCAAATTGATGCCGCGCGCTTGTTGACGCTACGCGCGGCGTACCTCAAGGATCAAAAGCGCACGGTCACCAAAGAATCGGCGATGGCCAAGCTTTACGCGTCGGAGATGAGCGTCAAGGTCTGCGAAGAGGCCATCCAAATACACGGCGGCTACGGCTACACCAAAGATTACCCGGCCGAAAAGTATTGGCGCGATTCCAAACTTTGCACCATCGGCGAAGGAACCTCTGAGATTCAGCGGATCGTAATCGCCCGCCAAATCCTGAAAGCGGCGGGAATTTGATGAGCGCCGAGCAGGTGCCCGCGCCATTAGTCGAGCGTGTGCTCGCCGGCGACGCGCGCGCCGTGGCCCGGGCGATCACCAAAGTCGAGAACGGTGCCGAGGATGCTGCGGAGATCATGCGTGCGATTTTTCCGCAAACGGGCAAAGCTTTGATCGTCGGCCTCACCGGCTCGCCGGGCGCCGGCAAGTCGTCGCTGGTGGGTCGCTTGGCGCAAGTTTACCGCCGCCGCGGCGAGCGCGTCGGCATCATCGCCGTTGATCCGTCAAGTCCGTTTTCCGGCGGCGCCATACTCGGCGACCGCATCAGAATGCAGACGCTCGGCCTCGACCCGGGCGTTTTCATACGCTCGATGGCCACGCGGGGCACGCTCGGCGGACTGGCGCGCGCGAGCGTCGATGCCGTGGCCATTCTCGATGCCGCCGGCTACCAAAAAATCATCGTCGAAACGGTGGGCGTCGGCCAAGACGAAGTCGAGATCGTCAAGGCGGCCGATGTGTCGGTGGTTGTCTTAGTGCCCGGCATGGGCGATGACGTGCAGGCCATCAAGGCCGGTCTGATGGAGATCGGCGACGTTTTTGTGATCAACAAAGCGGACCGCGACGGCGTGCACCGCACGCAAAAGGAAATCGAATTTCTCCTTTCGCTGTCCGAGCGGCAAGATTATTGGCGACCGCCAATTGTGAAGACGGTGGCCACCAAAAGCGAGGGCATAGAAGAGCTCGCCGCAGCGATTGAAGATTGCCGTAACTTTCAGCGCCAACTTGCGCAAACATCGGCGCGACGCTTGGCCATTGCGCGCTGGCGAGTAACGGAATTGCTGCGCGAGCGATTGCTTGAGCGCGCGCTCGCCGCGCCAGGAACGACCGAGCTACTTGAGCGACTCACCGCCGAAGTTGCCGAAAAACGGCGCGACCCCTATTCTGCTGTCGGCGACTTGTTACACCCAGGGCAGGGTTGATAACGAGCTCCCCTCTGCGTCTCTCTGTGTTGTTTTCAGGCTCTCTGTGTTTAAGTAAGACTGACCTAAACACAGAGAGACACAGAGAAAGAACACCGCAGAGTCACAGAGAAGACTACCGAAATGAAGTTGGAACACATCGGCATCGCGACGCGGAGCATCCAAGAGTCGCTCGAGTTTTGGCGCGACGCTTTGGGCTTGACGAGGTCGGGGTTGAAGATGTCGCCGGGCAGGGGTGCGCGTGGCGATGCTCGCGCCGGCGAGCCGCGCGTAGAGTTGCTGGAGGCGACCGCACTGGATTCGCCGATTGCCAAATTTGTAGCGAAGCGCGGGCCCGGTATTCATCACCTGGCTTTTCGCGTAGACGATATTCGCGCCGCGCTTGTGCAACTGAAAAGCGCGGCGTGCGCTTGATCGACGAGGAGCCGCGCGCGGGCGCGAATAACTGCCTGGTCGCATTCATACATCCTTCTTCGGCGAACGGCGTCTTAGTCGAGCTCGTTGAACATCCCCATCAGTAAATGTTGCGAAAGGATTTATTGTTTTGACTTCTACTAGCAAAGCTTTGATCGCCGTGGCCGTCGCCGTGCTCTGCGCGGTGGGCCTGATCACCTGGCAGGTGCAGGCCAGACGCGCGGCGCACGTGGAATTAACTTCCGAAGACATGACGAAGCTCGTCGCAGGCATGCCGCCTCAAGTTCAGTTTCAACTGTCCTCGAGCGAAGAAGCTCGCAAGCAGTTCGCCGAAGACATCCGCAAACAATTGGCGGTGGCCGAAGAGGCGCGCTCCAAAGGCGTCGCGGAGCGCCCCGAAGTCAAGCAGCAGCTGGAATTGATGCGAGCATTTGTGGTCGCTCGCGCCTACGCCACGCAGCAGCAAAAAGGCGGCGCCGTTACGAGCCCAGACCAATTGGTGCCGCCTGCGGAAGTCGAAGCGTTTCTCAAAGAGCCCAACCAAGATCAACGGTTCAATCAATTCGTGCAGGCTTTGGAAAAGCAAGGTTTTCCGGCGCCGCCTGAAGGCGAGCAGCGCAAAGAAATGCAGCAGCAGTGGGCGCGCGTGATGTTGATCGCCAAAAAGGGCACGGCCGCCGGACTCGATAAGGAGCGCACCACGCAATTGCAGATGATGCTGCAGGAAGCCACGACGCTCGTGCAAACTTACGCGAAGGAATTGAGCGAAACGGTCAAGGTGGAGGATGCTGAGGTGAACGAATACATCGCCAAGCATCCGGAGCTTGATCCGCAAAAAGCTCGCGGCAAAGCCGAAGATATTCTCAAGCAAGTGCGCGATGGCGGCGACTTCGCGAAATTGGCTGAAGAGAATTCCGGAGACCCGGGCAGCAAAACCCAAGGCGGCGACCTGGGCTGGGTTCCGCGAGGCAAAACCGTGAAGCCTTTCGAGGACGCGGCCTTTGCCCTCAAGCCCGGCGAAGTGAGCGACGTGGTCGAAACTCCGTTCGGCTACCACATCATCAAGACCGAAGAGCGGCGCGCCGCCAAATCCGCCGACGGCAAACCCGACGAAGAAGTTCGCGTGCGCCATATCTTAATCAGCACGCAGGGCGCGCAGCCGAGCAATCCTTTCGCTCCGCCGCAAGCGCCCGCCGAACAAGCGCGCGAAGCCGTCAAGCGCGAAAAGTTTGAGAAGCTGATTGAGGAGATGGAGAAACGCTCGCACGCCAAGGTCGCCGAGACATTTACCGTCAATAAACCCGAAATTCCCCAACAGATGCGCCCGCCCGTTAATCCGGATGCGGAAGAAGGGCCGCCGGAAGAAGGGCAGGCTCCCGCACCAAAACCCGAGCCGGGCGCCGAAGAGAAAGAATAAACTCCGAATCTCTGCGTTTCTCTGCGTCTTGTCTCTGTGTTTCTCTGTGTTTAAGTCTCACCTAAACACAGAGAAACACAGAGACAAGACGCAGAGAGGAGATTAGTATAGAAGGAACTAATGTCCACAGCTCAAATCGGAATTATCGGCGGGAGCGGGCTTTACCAGATGCCCGAGCTCACGCAGATCGAGGGGAAGGTCGAAACGCCTTTTGGCGATCCGTCCGACGCTTTCGTCGTCGGCACATTGGAGGGCGTGCGCAGCTTTTTTGCCGCGGCACGGGCGCGGCCATCGCTTCACGCCCACGGAGCTTCCTTTTCGCGCGAACGTTTACGCGATGAAGCTGCTCGGCGTCGAGCGCATTCTCTCCGCTTCGGCCGTGGGTTCGCTGCAAGAACAATACGCGCCGCTCGACATGCTCATACCGGATCAGTTTTTCGACCGCACCCGCGCCCGCGCGCGTGAATCAACGTTCTTCGGCGACGGCATCGTCGCGCACATCACTTTCGCCCACCCGGTTTGCGCAGAGCTGGGCGATGTGTTGGAGCGTTCGTGCCGCGAGGCGGGCGTCGCGGTGCACCGCGGCGGAACTTACCTGTGCATGGAAGGCCCGGCCTTTTCCACCAAAGCCGAGTCGCATGTTTACCGCTCGTGGGGCATGGACGTGATCGGCATGACCAATCTGCAAGAAGCCAAGCTCGCCCGCGAAGCTGAGATTTGCTACGCCACGCTCGCCCTGGTGACGGATTACGATTGCTGGCACGAAACGCACGACGCGGTCTCTGTGGAAACCGTGGTCGAGTATCTCAACAAAAACGTGCGTAACGCGCAAATTGTGCTGCGCGAAGCGGTGCGGCGTTTGGCCGTGGGCGCGCGCGCGTGCAGCTGTGGCTCCGCGCTCAAGAGCGCCATCTTTACCGCGCCGGATTTATGGCCCGCCGAGACGACGCGGCGATTAGAAGCGATTATCGGTAAATACAAAAAGCGCGAAGCGTAAGGCTTCCCAGCTTCGCGAGGTAAAGCCATGACGAAAAACTGCCGGACACTCGCCTGCGCAATGCTGCTGACCTGCGGCGCGTCTTTTACCCCTGCGGCCGCACAAACGGCGGCGACCCGCGGGCCTGACGCTTCGGTTGTGCGCGACCCCGCGCTGGAGAAAGATTCGCGCCATAATTTGGAAGTCGCCCGCCTCGCTTTCAAGCTCAGGAAAGCTTATGTGGCGGTCATCAACCGGTGCGAAGAGATCATCGCCGGCAATCCGAACTTCTCGCGCATGGACGAGGCGCTTTATCTCGCCGGCGTTAGCAGCTTGCGTTTGTCGCAGAATCGCGGCGCGCCAAAGACGAAGCTGCCGGCCGACCAACTGCGCGACGACGCGCGCGAGTATTTGTCGCGCCTCGTCAATGAGTTCCCCGACAGCGAGTTTCGCGACGATGCCGACAGCGAGTTGCGCGCGCTCGGCGGCCCTAAGCCAACGACGTCGACCACAAATAAGCGATAGCTAACTTCATCACGGGAGATTTCAAACTTGTCACTATTGGCGGTCGGTTCAGTGGCTTTCGACTCGGTCGAAACGCCGTTCGGAGCGCGCGAACGGATGCTCGGAGGGTCGGCGACGCATTTTTCCATCTCAGCCAGCTTTTTCACAAAAGTGCGCGTCGTCGGCGTGGTCGGCAGTGACTTCGGCGCTGATGAGATGCGCGTTTTTGAGGAAAGGAAAATAGACACCTCAGATCTGGAAAGAGTCGCCGAGGGGCGCACGTTTTTTTGGCGCGGACGTTACGACTACGACTTGAACACGGCGCACACGCTCGACACTCAGCTCAATGTTTTCGCCGATTTCCAACCGAAGCTGTCCGCGCGATCGAAAGACGCGCGACTCGTGTTTTTGGGAAACATTCAGCCGACGCTGCAAAGCGAGGTGCGCGAGCAGGTGCGCGGCGCCGAACTCGTGGCCCTTGACACCATGAACTATTGGATCAACACGGTACGCGAGGATGTCATCAAGGCGATTCGCGAAGTGCACGTGGTGATCATCAACGATGCGGAGGCGCGCCAGTTAGCGGAGGAGCCGAATTTGATTGTGGCTGCGCGCAAAGTGCTTTCATGGGGACCGCGGGCGCTGATTATTAAGCGCGGCGAGTACGGCGCGGCGCTTTTCACCGGCGACAGCTATTTCGCGATTCCCGCTTACCCGCTTGAATCTGTTTTCGATCCGACGGGAGCGGGCGACACTTTCGCGGGCGGCGTAATGGGGTATCCGCGAGCCAGGCGAAGATCAACGAAGAAGCGATGCGCCGGGCGATGATCTTCGGCTCCGTGATGGCGTCATTCAATGTCGAAGAGTTCGGCACAGATCGCGTACGCCGTCTGACTAATGATGAGATCAATGATCGCTTCCGCTTCTTTAAGCGGATGACTCCTTCGACGAAATCCCTTTCGAGCAATTAACCGCGCAACAGAGTTAACGCTCATCTGTAAGGAGAGACGCATGTTTGCCCGTCTGCGAGTCGGAGTACGAGGCCGGCATCACGGTGCCTTGATGACCAAACTGAATTGGTGGAAAAGTTAACGCCCGAGAACACGCTCTACGACCACAGCGAGGCCCGGTTCGTGTTGCTGCACAATTTGGGATCGCCCGCCGAAGCCGAAATGGTCAACGACATCCTGCGGCAAAACGATATTCGCTCGGCCGTGCAATCCGGCGGTGCCGATGCGTTTTCGCCGCTCCTCTCGGTCACATCGCCGGGCGCGGCGGTGCTCGTTGACGAGCGCGATTTCGAGCGCGCACAGGAGATTTACACCGCCTTTTTCGGCTCGGACGTGACGCCTTTAACGGGAACGACAATCGAAGAAGATCAAGAAGCGGATGTTGAAGGGCGTTAACTTTGTGCTCCTTTGCGTCTTGTCTTTGCGATTCTTTGCGTTTAAGTGAGATTTACCTAAACGCAAAGCACCGCAAAGTGAAGACGCAAAGGAAGAGGAGAAATTAAATGTCTGAAAACCTAAACGATGAGCCGGTGGTGGTCTTTATAACCGCGAGAGACAGGTCGGAGGCGTCGCGGCTGGCGGAGATGCTGGTGGGCGCGCGCTTTGCCGCGTGCGTGCAAATTCTGCCGGAGATGCAATCCGTATATCGCTGGCAGGGCGAAGTGCATCGCTCATCCGAGGTGCTGCTGTTGGCCAAAACCGTCACGTCTCGCTTCGCGGAATTGGAGCGACAGGTGCGCGCGCTGCACAGTTACGAAACGCCTGAAGTGTTGGCCGTTCCGGCCTCTTGCTGCTCGACAGCTTACGAACGCTGGATCGTCGAAACAATCGTCGGCGCGGAAGCAAGCCGCACCATCACCGCCACCACCACCACCGCTGCTGCGCATCAGTAGTCGCTCGCCGCATTGATTGGAATTCTTTGTAAGGCGTCTTGGCTTTTCACCACGATTTCAACCGCCTCCGCGGGCGAATCCGTCAGGTAAAGCAGCTGCATGTCAGACTCGGCAATGTTATTTTTGACGAGCATCACTTCCTCAATCC
>JBBJMB010000382.1:0-2789 GCA_037719755.1 Pyrinomonadaceae bacterium | reverse complement strand
GTAAATTTTCCCCCAGTACTCGCTCGCGACCGCTCGCCCGCGCCCCTGATACCAGTAGATCAAAAGCTGCTTGGTTCTTCCCTTTTGAACGATATAACGATTGGCCACAAACGGCGTCGCACCGTCAATGGGCTGAATGACAATTCTCCCCGGATCAGTCATCGTCCAGCCGGACCCGGGCAGGCAATTGAGCGGACTATGGTACGTTGCTCCCGAACGCTGGCTCGCATAGTAGCCAACGTAAAATGACGTAACGCGTCCCTCCGGCGATCTGTAAAGGCGGGAGAGGTAATCGTCCGCGCGTAAAACCCTTTCCGTTTCCTTGTCGTAGCGCTCGCTGGGTCGACTTGACGCCACGCGCCAACCTGTGAGGAAAGCCTTCTAAGGATTGACGGGCGACGGCGGCTTCACCCTTCAGCTGCCACCAATTTATGGCCACGCCGCTCGCAGCAAGCACCAGCATCAAAAGCCAGAAAGGCCTGCGGCGAACCCTGGAGTAGTCAAATCGCTGGAAATCATTTCACTCCCTTTGTAGACGCCGATGAGGAAGCAGGCGCTTCTGGCTCGGCGTGACCGTCACTAACACTTGTCTCGGGCGGCGTACCGAATCCGTTTGTCGCACTGGCATAAGCGGCTTTGCGAAAGGGTCGATGCGTAATCTTGATCGCGACGTCAATCATCCAGCCCACCGCAAAGAGCAACACCAGGGCGGCGACGTACATAACCCATCCGGAAAAAGAATGGAAAAACCCGTCGGCAATCTGCGTTCCGTAATAGCGCGCCAAAATGCCGGTGGCGCTCACGCGCATCGCGTTGGTCAAAATCGCAATGGGCACCGCCGACACAATGATGATCGCCGCGCGCCAAAAGTTGCGACTCGTTACTTTCGACCACAGGCCTCGGTTTTGAGTTGATTGATCTTCTCGGGGACCTGTGAAATATGCAAAAACGACGGCCAGCGTGACGAGCGTCATCAACGAACGAATGCCGCTACAGGCTTCAACAACTTCGAGCTTTTTGGTTTGCGTTGAATTAAGAGGCATCAACTCGATGATGTTGCCTTCGCGCAAAACCGGGATCTCGAAGAGCCGCATCGCCCACACGGCGCAACGCGACGCGAAGAGCTGCAGGGGAAACGTCACCTTATTGAGAACAATGTCCGGGATCGGCACCGCCAGGAAAAGAAGCGCGAAGGGCACAAGCATCAAGCCCAGCACGCGCAGGCCGGCAAAGTAAACCACGATGCCCGCCAGTAACAGCAGAAAAGACATGCGCTGAACGAACAGTTCGGCCCCAGCAATTCCCGCCCAGAGCGCGACCAGAGCGCCCAGAATGGCGGCCGCGCCCAAAAGAAACGACGGCATTTTCGGGGCGCGCGCCAGGTCTTCGCGATTTACCCACAAGATGTAACCGATCACGAAAGGCACGAGGAGGCCGTGTGAGTAGTTTTCATCTTCCCACCAATCAAGCCCCAGCTTGCTGAGCACGTTGAAATAGAGAAAGGCGACCGCGCACGTCAGCGCAAGCGCCCGAAAAAGGCCGGGGGCGGCAAGCCCATTAATTAAGGACTTATTCATGACTAAACGGAGGAGAATTTTGCTGTCCGAAGCGCTCGCCTGATTCTCCGAACAGGGCCGCGCTCAAGACAATAGACCTTATGTTTACGAACTTACAAATAAGCTTAAGCCGAGGTTTTCTAACAACTGCCTCACAACAAGTGGAGAAGCAAATAAACCGCGAATCGCGGATCAACATATTCACTGTCTGGCTCAGAGTACCTCAAGCTTTCACGCCAAGCAACACCCGGCAATTGTCATCGGCAGCAGACAGTTTCGCTGAACCGGCGCAAAGCGTCCTCAAAATCAACCTACAAAAAAGCTGATCGCTTGACCTTCGCCGTTCAAATCGAACGGTTTCGGCCGTAGCTCTCGCTATGGCTTAAACGAGATAATACCGGTGTTACTTCGACGCTCACCGACGATGATCGTCAATTCGATGCGGTCAATGCCGTTCAGCTCCGGAGGAATGATGATGTTGACCTGATCAAGCCCAGAGTATTTGCCTTGCAGGCCCGCGTACTCAACGTCGAGCCGAATCACGCGGCCCTCGGCGGTGCGCGCCTCAACGCCAACTGACTCGGCGAGGTTAGCTAATACGCGATCACCGAGGCGCACGTCGTTGTTGGGATTTGTGTTCGGTGCGGCGCCCGAGATGCCGGTGGTAAACAACATCAGCCTGGTGCTATGCTCGCCGCCCGCCATAGCAGTTGTCAGTACGCTAAAGGGGCCGGACCGGCCGTTGTCCTCGTTGAGCGCCACGGCTTCGCCCGCTCCGACTTCGCCTGCTCCGCTCGGGTCAATCGTCAAAACGGCGGGCGAGCCCATGGCGGCCGTCACCGTTTCCTTTGAAACGTAATCTCGCTCGGTTACTGACAGCGCCGCACTCAGCGCCTCGCTGTCACAGCCGAGATCCTTGCCGTCCGTCCCGAGAAACTTGTACAGGCTGTTCGAGGCGAGGCGATAATTTCTGCCGGCGTAATCAATAAAATTGACTTCATTCAAGTTCGCGGGAAAGTAATTGTCGGCCGGGTAAGAGCTGGCGCGGCCGCCGGCCAAGACATTTTGGCGAAAGACGGCGCCGGGAAAGTAAGTTTCCAGCGTGGGCGTGCCGGTTCCGTTGCCGGTCACGCCGTACTTGTTGTGCGGAGCGAGGTTATTGGTCCACACGAACCGATGATTGACTTTGTTTGAATCGGCGGTGATCAAGTTTCCGCTTTGCAGAATAGTGTT
>JBBJMB010000081.1:0-12396 GCA_037719755.1 Pyrinomonadaceae bacterium | reverse complement strand
TCTGTGTTTAAGTAAGCGCTTACTTAAACACAGAGAAACACAGAGAAAAGACAAGGAGAAACGCAGAGAGAGAGAGAAGACAACTCGTGACTCGGATTATGTAATGCTTCTTCAATAGAGAGCGCCCGGTTACGGCATCCGATGCTCTCGGCCGCCATCGTTGATGACGAAGCTTCCCACATACTTATGTTGATGCGCCTTGTCACTGTTGAGCTTTTTCTTGTGGTCATCCTCTCTTTTTTGGCGGGGTGCCATCAAGGGAACAATGACACGGCTCAGGCTAAATTATCGGCCTCTGATTCTCCGACGATCGATTCTTGTGCGGTCGCGCTCGCGCCGCATGCAGGGGAAGGCCGTCTCGATCAGGAAATCGCCCGACTCCAACAAAAAGCGCAGACCACAACTGACCCCACTCACGAGTTGGAAAAACTCGGATGGGTATTTGTCTCAAAGGCCCGCCTCAGTAACGACTCAGGCTACTACAAACTCGCTGAGCAGTGCGCTTTATGTCTTGAAGTTAAACACCCGGAGAGTCCCGAAGCGCTTCTGCTCCGCGGCCATGTGCTGCACAGCCTCCACCGCTTCAAGGAGGCGGAAACCCTGGCGCGCACATTGGTTGCGAGGCGCGAAACGTCCTTCGATTACGGGTTGTTGGGTGATGCGCTCATGGAGCAAGGCCGGCTCACGGAGGCAGCGGGTGCTTATCAAAAGATGGTTGATCTTAGACCTGATCTCCAATCCTACAGCCGCGCCGCTCACTTGCGCTGGCTGAAAGGAGACCTTTCAGGGGCACTGGAGTTGATCAGAATGGCGGCCCGGGCGAGCAGTCCCAGGGATGCCGACGCAGCCGCTTGGGTCTACACACGCTTGGCGCTTTATGAATTCCAGGCGGGAGAAAGAGAAAAAGCCTTCGGGGCCACAGACGCAGCGCTCGCGCTCAAGAGCGACTACGCCCCGGCTCTTCTTGCGCGCGGGCGGATCTTGATGGTCGAGGGCAAGAGCGATGCGGCGATAGAGGCTTTAGAGCGTGCAGCTAAATTAAATCCCTTGCCCGAATACCAATGGGCCTTCGCCGAGGCGTTGGAGGTTGCGGGCCGCGCGGATGAGGCGCGTTTGGTGGAGGCTCAGCTGATGCAGCGAGGCGCTGCCGCCGATCCGCGAACCTTCGCTCTTTACCTTGCCACGCGCGGCGAACGAGCCGAAACCGCTCTTAAGCTGGCGGAACAAGAGCTCAAGGAACGCGAGGATGTTTTCACTTTGGACGCCCTCGCCTGGTCCTTGGCCGCCAGCGGGAAAGCAAAAGAGGCCAGCTCGTATATGAAACGGGCTCTGGCGGAGGAGACCGAAGACGCTCGACTGTTTTATCACGCAGGGATGATCGCGGCGAAAATCGGCCAGGTGAAAGAAGCCCGCCACTGGTTTAATAAAGCTGCTTCCATCCGGCAGATGCTGCTGCCGAGCGAACGCGAGCAACTAGCTCGGCAGCGAGCGGCCTTATAACTGATGTTACACAATATTCATCTTGGGCATTCAATCGCAACGAGCCTGCGTGCGGCAGGCTCGCTTGAGGCGCTTCGTCGAAGTTTGGATTGCGTAACATTAGTTAACCCGAGTCTTCGGGTTGACTTGTTCTTCCTCTGCGACTCTGCGGTGTTCTTTCTCTGTGTTTCTCTGTGTTTAAGTACCTCTCACTTAAACACAGAGAAACACGGAGAGAAGACACCTCAGAGTCGCAGATAGTGAGGAGCTGGTCGCCCCGCTCGCGGCCAACCCGAAGACACGGGTTTAGTTATGAATCATTTGTCAGAAGAGCACTGAGGACTACTTGGTGGAAGCTCGCCAAAACATTAACGCAGAATGAAAAGGAGTAGGTTCCGTGAATAAACTATGTAAATTCCTGCAACAAGGAGTTGCTCTGGCACTGCTGGTCGTTATGCCATGCTCTGTCTTTGCCTCCAGTCACATGGACGCGCCCTTAATTACGAGAGACGACCCGGCCAACACCACTGATGTGTATGCCTTTGTGCGCACGGTGGGCCGGGCTAAATTCTTGAGCACGGCGCTGTCCGTCTATCCGTTCGAGGAGCCCGGCATCGGCCCCAACGCGTACGATTTCGACCCGAGTGTTCTCTATCAGATTCACGTCGCCACGGGCAGTGATCTCGCCGCCGGTCGCGCGACCTACAGCTACCAGTTCCAGTTCGCCACACGCTACAAGAACCGGAACACGGTGCTGCAATCTTATCTGGGCGTAGTCCAAAACGTAGATGATGCCAACCAGAACCGGACGCAGACCTACACCATCACTAAGGTCGATAACCGGACTAACGAAAGAACTGTTCTCGGGACCGGCATCGTTCCGCCAAACAATCAGGGAAGAGTCACGCCCAAGTACAACCGGGGCAATGATGGCGACAACCCGGCCAAGGATGGTGTGTCGACCAACGCAGCTCTCGACGACTACACCAGGCAGTCCATCTTCACTCTCAGCGACGGCTCGGCTGTTTTCGCCGGCCAGCGCGATGACGGCTTCTACGCTGATATCCAGAGCATCTTCGATTTGGATTTCGCTTTCAGCGGGCCGAATAAGCCGTTCGACAGCCAGGGCGGATTCAACGTTCACTCGATCGTGCTCAACATACCGCTCGGCACGATCGGCGGCGACCAGCAAGTGGTGGGGGTTTACGCCACGACCAGCCGCCGCACCGTCACCGTACTGAGCGAGAGACTCAGACCCGTCACATCCGGCAGATTTGTCCAAGTGGGACGGCAGGGAAATCCCTTATTCAATGAAGGCCTCGTCGCGCTGGCGGATAAGGATTTTTACAACCGGTCGAGTCCTACCGTTGACAGCACGATTTTTCGTAAATATGCCGAGACGCCGGAGCTGGCCGCGGCGCTCGGTCTGCCCGCCAACTTGCAGACAAACCGCATCGACATCGCTTCGATTTTCATTCCCGATTTGATCAAAGTTGATTTGTCGACACGGGCGGCGCGTCGGGCCGGCAGTGGCCCGACCAGCGCCAGCAACCCTGACGATGCGGGCTTTCACCGACTGGGCATCTTTGGCGGGGACACGCTCACGAGCGCCGTCCAGCCGGGATTTGGCAACGGTATCATTCCCGGTGGGTGGCCCAACGGCAGACGCTTTGGCGATGATGTCGTAGACATCGCAGTGATGGCTCTCGCGAGCGACCTGCGCACGAGCCCTCCACCGCTTGGTACATACTGTACCCCGAGCGGCGATGTACATAAAGTATCCCGCAACGACATCGGCTATAACAAAGTGATTCCGTATGCGGGCACTCCGCTGAACGGGCGCAACCACGGTCATCATGGTAGATGATCGAGGCTTACGCGGCACACGAGGCACCAGGTAGCGAGGAAAGACAGCACCTCGGCTTGCTACCTGGCGCCCCCAGCGCCATCCGCTCGAATTTCGCACCTCAATTAAAGTCGTGACAAATGTCCTGAGAGCATGTTTGGGATTTGACTATGCCATGGTAGGGATAAATTTAATAGCCGGTGGCCACGCCACCGGCCGCAATGAAAACAAGGCGCCGACCCTGCACGGGTCGCATTCGGAGTCTGACCCTTGCAGGGTCAGAAAAATCATCGCGTGTGACCGTGGGCGTTGCCCCCGGCTATTGAATTTATCTCCTTCGGGGATAGTTTCTCAATACGCTTTTAACGACAAGTTGTTATCCCTTACCGCACGGCGCAAAACATCCTGTTTTTACCGCCTTTGCTTAATCCTCATCTTTCTGACGCTGCCGGTTGAAGCGCGAGCTCACGACCCGGGACTGAGTGCGATTGACCTGAGGCTGGAAGAGGGCCGACTCACCGCTCATCTGACCTTCGCCCGCAGTGATATTGAGGCGGTGCTCCCTCTCGATACCGACACGGATGGACGAACGACAACGGCGGAATTCGATGCCGCGCTCCCGGCTCTGGAAGCGCTCGCTTCGGATGCGCTCGAAGTTCGTTTTGATGAGAAACGCGTCGCCCCAAGTGAAGCGACTGTCCGCTATGATGAGAGCGACGCCGTCCATTTCCACCTGAACTTCACCCGAGAGGGCGGAACAACGCGCCTTAGCCTGCGCTCCGCCATATTGACCGGGCTGGCGCCGGGACACCGGCAATATCTTTCTCTGTGGGATGCGCGCGGTGAATTAGCGGCAGCGCGTATGCTTGATGCGCACAACGCGCTGTTCCAATTAAGTCTCACGGAAACAGACGCGTCGGCGATCAAGCCTACGACTTTTGGGCAATTCTTTGTCCTCGGCATAGAACACATCTTAACTGGGTATGATCACCTGGTTTTCCTTCTCGGACTTTTGCTCGTCGGCAACAGCTTTCCAACTGTGGCGAAGATCATCACCTCGTTCACCCTGGCCCATTCCGTCACCTTAACCCTGGCCGCTTTGGATGTAGTGCACATGCCCGCGAGCGTGGTCGAGCCGCTGATCGCGATCTCCATCGTGTACGTGGGATTAGAAAACGTCTTTCACCGCGACCTGAAGCGACGCTGGCTCCTCGCCTTCGTTTTCGGTCTCGCGCATGGCTTCGGTTTCGCCGCGGTGTTGCGCGAGCTGGCTATAGGGGCGAACGGAGATGGGGCTGCTATTGTGCCTCTCTTGTCGTTCAACCTTGGGGTGGAAGTGGGGCAGGCCGCCATCGCCGCCGTCTTCCTTCCCCTGATCTGGAAACTAAGAAAACATCCTTCCTTTGTAAACCGTTACGTTCCCGCCTGCTCTCTGCTGATAGCTCTGGCCGGCGGGTACTGGTTAATCGAGCGTACGCTGCTGCAGTGAAAACAAGAAGTTGTTGATTACCTGGATGTGCTCGGTTGACCTCCCCACGGGATAGTGTAAGTTAACACGAATCATGAGTTGGCTTACTTGGCGCCCCTCCAGCGTCTTCGCTTTGCGATAATTTGCGGTGTGGTGAGACAGACTTAAACGCAGAGAATCGCAAAGAGAAGACGCTGGAGGGGCGCCAAGATTTGGCCGCGAACGCACTCTGCTCGTCATCGCCACCCGACCCAACAATTATCACTCGTTACCCTCAGTGCGCTTTTAATCGCGGGAGTTTTGCCGTTATAGTAGTGACTTCCCCGTAGGACAGGTCGACGAGTACTTGGTATGCCGCTTTTAATGACACTTTCTGCGCGCCGCGCGCGTCAAATCTGCCAAATTTATGAAGGTTGCGCTTGGCCTCGCGTGCTGGCTGGCGGCCCTTTCGGTGATGGGCCAAGAAATTAATTTATTAACCAGCCAGCAGCAGCGTCCGCGCCGGGTTGAGACGGCGCCGGACGGCGTCCCAACTGAACGCCAGGATCAACCTCCACGGCAAACCGCGGAGGAAATCGACGATGGCGACACGGTGCGCGTTGAAACGCAATTGATCTCCGTGCCCGTGGGCGTGATGGACAAAAGCGGGCGTCCCATCGCGAAACTTAAGGCCGAAGACTTTAAGCTTTACGAAGACAACCGTCAGCAACAAATCACCAATTTCGCGACCACAGACGTGCCTTTCGAGGTGGCGTTGATGCTCGACACTTCAGGGTCGACGCGCTCTGAGGTGGCGCTCATCCGGCGCGCCGCTCTGGCCTTTCTGGATACCTTGCGCCCCGGCGATCGCGTGAGCATCCTCGCCTTTAACACCCCCGGCGAAGGCGACGACTCGCTCGCCACAGTTGAAATCAAAGCTCGGCTCACCGAAGACCGCGAAGTGCTGCGGCGCGCCATCGAGGAACTCGGGTCAAGCAACGGCACGCCGTTTTATGACGCTTTGCTGAGCGCCGCGGATCAAGTCTTCAAAGAGCCGCCAACCAAAGAGCGCGCCGGGCGCCGGGCGCTGGTCGCGCTCACCGACGGAGTTGATTCATCCAGTAATTCCGACTACGCGCGCGCGCGCGCGGCGCTCGCGGAAAAGGGCCTCGCTTGTTACTTCATTCAAATCGACACAGAGGAGTTTGTCGAGGACCGGCTGTTGCGCGATTGCGAGTCGGACGGCGTGCTGCATCTGTCGCGCACGCAGCTCGAGCGCTACCGGCGGATTTTTCTGCCGCAATCCGATGCGTCCGACTACACAAATTTTTGCGAGCTCGGCCTGTTTCAAAGAATGCGCATCAGTCGTCAGTTGTACAATTTGGCGCGCCGCGAAATGAATGAACTGGCCCAATCCTCGGGCGGCATGGTCGCCCTGGCGAAGGATCTGCGGGACGCTCGCCGCGCCTTCGCCGAAGTCGCGGCCAGCATCGGCACACAGTTTAGCCTGGGGTATTACCCTGCAAACAAAGCGCGCGACGGCAAGTACCGCAAGATCCGGGTCGAAGCCCGCAGCTCTGATGGGCCGCTCACCGTGCGCGCCCGCGAAGGCTACGTGGCGCCGAAAAGTTAGAATCACTCTGTGTCTCTCTGCGTCTTCTCTGCGGTGTTTCTCTGTGTTGAGGTGAGACTTACTTAAACGAGAGAGAAACACCGCAGAGAAGACGCAGAGAGACACAGAGAAGACAAAGGCATCTGGAATGTCGAACAGATTTAATCGTATGGTTCTGCTGGTGCTCGATAGCGTCGGCATCGGCGAGATGCCGGATGCATCCAGGTGGGGCGACGTTGGCGCCGACACGCTCGGCCATATAATGGCTTCGCGCGCGGTTGCGCTTCCGCACTTGCGGGATCTGGGCCTCGGCAATGTGCGCGCGCTGCCTCACTTGTCGCCAATCGAGCGAGCGCGCGGCTGCTACGGCCGTTGCGCGCTCAAGTCAAACGGCAAAGACACCACCACCGGCCACTGGGAAATCGCCGGTATTATTTTAGAGCGCGCTTTCCCGACTTACCCGCAAGGCTTTCCGCCAGATTTGATTGATCGCTTTGTCGCCGCAACGGGCGTGCCGGGCGTGCTCGGCAACGTCGCGGCCTCGGGCACGGAAATTTTGGAGAGGTTGGGCGATCAGCACCTGCGTACGGGCAAGCCCATTGTTTACACGTCGGCCGATTCGGTCTTTCAAATTGCGGCGCATGAAGCCATCATTCCCGTCGCCAGGCTTTACGAAATCTGTCTCACAGCGCGGCGCCTGCTGCAAGGTGAGCATCAAGTGGGGCGCGTGATTGCGCGCCCTTTTGATGGCCAACCGGGAGCTTTTCGGCGCACTGAAAATCGCCACGATTACGCGATTCCGCCGCCGCCGGACAACCTGCTCATTAATCTCTCAAGCCGCGGCCTGGATGTGGTTTGCATCGGCAAAATCTCATCGATTTACGACGGCGCCGGCGTCACCTGCGACTTGTCGGCCAAAAACAACGACCAAGCGATTGATCAGGTTCTGGCCGCGCTCGGAAACAATTCGCGCGGCCTCGTGTTTGCGAACCTCGTCGACTTCGACATGCTTTACGGACACCGGCGCGACGTCGAAGGATACGCGCGCGCCCTTGAGCATTTCGACGCGCGGCTTCCGGAAATTATCGACGCCATGCGGCCCGATGATTTACTCATGATCACCGCCGATCACGGTAACGACCCCGCTTTTCGCGGCACAGATCATACTCGCGAATATGTGCCGCTCCTCGTCTATGGCATACACGCGCGCGAAGGAGTTTCGCTCGGCACGCGCGATTCGCTGGCGGATATAGGGCAAACCATCGCTCATAATTTCAGCTTACAGTTAAGCGCCGGTCAGAGCTTTTTAGATGGAGTCAGTTTGCCGTTGTGCGAGTAGTGAACACACTGCGGTAAAACAGCACATTGAAACCGTACATCTACCCACCACGCATCAATCAACACGCGCTGCAAATCTTCAATAAAATAATAGGATTGAACCTCGCTGTAGTTGGCACGTTTGTTGCTCGCTGAACTGATTCATAGTTAAGTGAATAAAACCTGTGCGTTCCCTCTTTTTATGGGGGACGTGTTTGAAAGAAAACATAATCACTCTGTGCTGCGCTAATACGTAGTAAGGCGTGATTTACGCTGAGCGAGGCGGGTGAATCAAACTGCCTCACGAAGGCGATATGTTTTGAGATGTGAGCAACACGAAGGGCCGGAGGATTAAAATGACAAAAACGGTTGTTGGAATGTTTGATAGTAGCAGTCAAGCTGAGCGTGCCGCTCAAGAACTCGTGAGCGCGGGCTTTTCTCGCGACCAAATCGACTTGGTGTCGCAAGAGGCGGAGCAAACCAACGCGAGCGACGAACAAGCTAGCTTGAGCGCTTCGCGTACGAGCGCAGGCGTTGGCGATAGAATATCGCGTTTTTTTGGAAATCTCTTTGGCTCCGATTACGAAACCAGCGAGAACAAGACATATTACAATGGCGTGCGTAGCGGAGGCACTGTGCTGGCCGTTGAAGCGTCAAGCGACGCGCTCGCTAATCACGCCCTGGAGATTTTGGATCGCAACGATGCGGTTGACGTTGATGAGCGCGCCGTTCAGCACCAACAGGCAAGCGGCCAGGTCAATGACCGCACGCAAAACCAGACCGGCGAAGCGGCCATTCCCGTTATTCAAGAGGAATTACAGGTCGGTAAGCGAGCGGTTGAGCGCGGCGTGCGCGTGCGCAGCCGGGTCATCGAGCGGCCGGTCGAGGCGCAAGTAAATCTCCGAGAAGAGCATGTCCACGTCGAGCGACGTCCCGTGGATCAGGCCGTCACGGATGCGGATGTCCAGAGCTTCCGTGAAGGAACCATTGAGGTAACGGAAACAGCCGAAGTTGCGGTGGTCTCCAAACAAGCCAGAGTGGTCGAAGAGGTCGTCGTCGGCAAAGATGTTCAGGAGAGAACGGAGACGGTTCGCGATACGGTTAAATCAACCGATGTCGATGTTGAGGAGATCAACTCCGACACTCGAACGCGAAGCCAGCGCTCAAGCTCGTAAGACTTAACGGTCTTCGGCGCTCGTTGAAATTGCAAAAGAAATGGGGCATCTTCGGAACATTGAAGACGCCCCGTTTTTTATTCGGTAGCGCGAAGCTTCCAGCTTGTGCCACCTTCAAGCGCCCGGGTCTTTAACCACCGCGATGAACGGAAGGTTTCGGTACCGCTCGGCGAAGTCTAATCCGTAGCCGACCACAAAAGCATCCGGAATGCGAAAGCCGGTGTAATCTATGGGCACCATTCTTTCGCGCCGTTCGTGTTTGTCGAGCAGCGCCACCAGCTTCACGCTGGCCGCGCCGCGCGCGCGCAGATTAGCCAGCAGGTAGGACAGCGTGAGGCCCGTGTCCACGATGTCTTCCACAACTATGATGTCGCGCCCCTCTATGGGCACGGAGAGGTCTTTCAAAATGCGTACTTCGCCCGAGGTGCGCGTGGATGATCCGTAGCTCGAAATGGCCATAAATTCCAGGCCCAGACGCAAATCTATATTCCGGATCAAATCGCTCATGAAAATGCACGCTCCCTTGAGCACGCACACCAGCAGCGGATCACGCCCGGCGTAGTCTCTGGCGATCTCCGCTCCCATCTCCGCGATGCGCTTTTGAATCGCTTCGGACGAGAAAAGCGGCTCTAAATTGGAATTGTTGAATTCAGACGAAAGATTAACGGCGCCAATGCTCAAATCAGACACGTCTCCTCAAATTCAGTTGATTACCGGGTCGGGCGGTCGGGCCGCCTCGGGCGTTTGCGCTCGGCCGAAGTAGTGCGACATACTAAAGCAGCATTCCGACGGAAATCAATAACATCTCGCAAAAGGTATACGCAACTTGGAACATTCAATCGCCCAAGCGCCACGCCTTTTTGGTGACGCCCGGATGCGCGCACTCTTGTTGCTGTTCCCGCTGTGCGTCGGCTTCGGGCCTCAAGCCTTCGGCCAGACGAGCGCGGTGCACCGGCCGGATCACGATGTTCCGGCGCGAGCATCGCGGCGCGTTGTTGATCAGAGCCTCGCTGACGATCCTCGCACCACTGAAGTTATCGCCGCTTACGTCGCCAAAGTGCGCGCGCTTGATGTGGTGATCGGAACGCTCGCCGATGAATTGAAGAAAAGCGGAATCGGCGCGGGCTCGCTCGGCAATTTCGTGACAAACGCGATGCGGGCGCGCGCCTCGGCGCTGCTCGGGCGCGATCATCTGGTGGCGATTACAAATGGCGGCGGCCTGCGGCGCAGCACCATCACGCCCGGCGAGATACGCGTGCGCGATGCGTATGAATTGCTGCCTTTCGAGAACGCTCTGGTCGCCATTGACATGTCCGGCGAGCAACTCCTCAAGTTTCTCCAAGTCGTGCTCGCCGGGCGCGACGCGCAATCGGGCGCCGTCGTCACCTACCGCGCTCACGATGAAGAACACCTTCAATTGATCGACGCCCGATTGACGGGCGAGCGGCGCAGCATAGACCCGGCCGCCGTCTACACCATTATCACCATTGATTACCTGGTGAAACGCGGCGGAGACTACGCCATTCTGCAACAAGCGAAGAGCGTGCGCCCGCTGAACATGACGCTGCGCGATGCCGTGCTGGATTACATCAAAAGCGAAACAACGGCGAAACGATCGCTCAGAGCCGAGCTTGACGGGCGATTCGTCTCCGAGGATTCTGCGGCGGAGAAGAACAAATAGATGAAGACGCGAAGGGGTTTTTTGCGTACGGCCGCCGCCGTGCTGCCGCTTCCGCTGTTGGGAGCAACGCGCCGCGTCGCTCTCTCCGAAGGTGAAACTCAGAAGATCACCATTCTGCACACGAACGACACGCACTCGCAAATTGATCCGTTGCCGCCGAACGATCCGAACGCAGGGCGCGGCGGCGTGGCCCGGCGCGCCACACTGGTGCGCCGTTTGCGCGCCGAAAATCCGCACACGCTGCTAATCGACGGCGGCGACGCGTTTCAGGGAACGCCGTACTTTAATCTCTACAAAGGCGAGGTCGAGTACAAAGCGATGTCCGCCATCGGCTACGACGTCGTGACCCTGGGCAATCACGACTTCGATAACGGCGTGGAGGCGCTGGCCGCCGCGATGAAATTCGCGAACTTCGACTTCGTGTCGGCAAACTACGATGTGCGCGGCACAGCGATCGCGGAGCGAGTTAAACGCTACGTGGTGCGTACGCTTGGCCGCACGCGCGTCGGACTTTTCGGCCTCGGCATCCGGCTCGCAGGCTTGAATACGCCCAATTCATTTCGGGGCATCACTTATCTGGACCCTGTGGGGGCCGCGCGCGATGCGGTGCGCGCTTTACGCGAACGTGAGAAATGCTCGCTCGTCGTCGGCATCTCGCACTTGGGTTATTACCCCAATCCACGCGAAAACGAGATCGGCGATTCGCAAATCGCCGCGCAAGTCGACGGCATAGATTTCATCGCGGGCGGCCACACCCACACATTTATGGAAGAGCCGGTGATGGTGCGCCAGCCTGCGGGCGGCGAAACAATGATCTTTCAGGTGGGAAAAGCGGCATTTACCTGGGTCGCGCAGACTTCACGGTGCGCAACAATCAGGCCGCCGACGCCGCCGGGCGTTGGCTCGACGTGACCGGCGAAACCGATCGGACAACTCATCATGGAAGCTGATCGAGAGACACGCGACCGCGTGCGCGCTCTGGTGCGCGACGTGTTGAAGAACGCGCTTCCCCAGGAAGACGAGGCGGAAGGCCGGGAGACGCGCGTCGACGAACCCGCACCGCGCGCGGCGTCGCCGCCGCTTTCAGCGCCCGAGGAATTACCCGAGGAATTACCAATCGCGCGCGACGAATCCGCCAAGCAGGTGATTACCCAAGACGACGTGCGGGGCTTGGAAGAAGGAGCGCGCCTGCGCGTCGCCGACGACGCTCGGCTCACGCCGCTCGCCGCAGACATCGTGCGCGAGCGTCGCATTGAGCTGGTGCGGCGTGTTTCTCGGCGCGGCTCGCGCGAGACGAAAGTAATCGCCGTCGGCGCCGACCACGGCGGCTACAAAATGAAGGAAGAGCTGCGCACGCTGCTCGCCGAACTCGGCCACCGCGTACGCGACTACGGCACGAATTCCACTGAGGCCGTTGATTACCCTGATTTCGCGCATGCGGTAGCCCGCGCCGTCTCAGAGGGCGCGGCCGATGTGGGCATCATCATCGACGGCGCGGGCGTCGGCTCTGCGATCACCGCCAACAAAGTGCCGGGCGTGCGCGCCGCCGCCTGCTATTCGCCCGCGCTGGCGCGCAACTCGCGCGAACACAACGGCGCCAACGTGCTGACGCTCGGCAGTGGAGTTATCTCTGCCGCCGAAATGCGCGACATCGTGGGCGCCTGGCTCACCGCCGAACTGGTCGAAGAGCGTCATCAAAAGCGCGTCGCAAAAATCGACGCCATCGAACGCCAGTATCAGAGGAAGTGACAAGTGACCAGTGACAAGTCACAAGAAAGAAAAGCAAACCTGCTTTTACTTGTCACTTGTCACTTGTCACTTGTCACTTCAGGAGTGGTT
>JBBJMB010000381.1:0-2837 GCA_037719755.1 Pyrinomonadaceae bacterium | reverse complement strand
GTTTTCGCAGAGTATAGAAAATATCAGGCAAAGAGGCGAGCGCCCTCCTCCGCGCGTTTAATCTGAAAACGAAAGAAAGCACATGTGCGGACGGGGAAACAATTTAAGCCGCGCGCGGCCGTCGCTGCCGCTGCTGCCGCTGCGGGTCATACTCGTGAGCCAGATACTCCCGCGCGATAAACCTCAGTACAGCGGAAACGTGTTTGCATTCGTAGCCGTGTTCAGCATTTCCGCGATAAACAAAGTCGGCGCAGGTGCAGGCTAAACGCTTGGTCTGCGGTTCGCAGAAAAGATGATAATCGCGCTCGCCCGCTGCCGACTCTGAGCGCGCGATCCAACCGTAGGGCTCCGCCTCAAAAACCTTAACCCGTTCCGAGCGCGCGACACGCTGTTCGGCGGGCGTAAACGCGTGCACAACAAGTGCCGCGCCTTTCTTTGTAGTCGCTTTCATTTCCGTATTATAGCGTCGCTTGCATTTTCGGCACAACGTTGCATGTATGACACGCATGATCTGACGCGTCTCTCAAGCGAGGAAACGTTAATTGAGCGATTTGAGAAATTGCTTCGCGTTCGATCAAATTTTGTTTCAGCGAACACAAGAGTGCTTCGAGCATCTCTATAGTTTACGAAGGGTGCCAATTGATCCGACAGCGATCATCTTTGAGGAGTTGAGGAGAGGTGCCGATCTTCGAATGCGTTTGTCACACATGCTAACGCCGCTGCGAGAAAATCATTCACAACAAACCAACTGTAGTGCAATGTCCATTATGCGAAAGCAATAAATTGGAAAAGCAGTGGTCAGTTTTCGCCGCCAACATTAGAAACGAGAGATACAACGCTCAGCCGATTCCCGTCGCGAATTGCGGCACCTGTGGTGATCAGCGCGGCCCCGGCGCTTGCTCTTCTGAATTAGTCAGTCATATTCTTCGCTCACGACGTCTGCGGTCTCAGTTTTGCAGAGGATTGAAATTAGATTTACCAATTCATGAACCAGGCGAAGACGTGCAAAGCGGCCGCCGTTTGTGATACAGTGTTTTATCGTTGAAACAAGCGTTGCAAAAGCCGACGCGTCGCTAGACACCACCACTCAAGAGATAAAGGATAAGAGCTATGTCTTTTAATAAAATTATCATTGTGGGCAATCTCGGCCGCGATCCGGAATTGCGCTACACGCCGCAGGGCACCGCCGTTTGCAATTTCAGCATGGCGACCAACGAGCGCCGCAAAGACAAAAACGGCGAGCAGCAGGACATCACAACTTGGTTTCGCGTGACCTTATGGGGCAAGCAAGCCGAAACAGCTTCGAAGTACCTGACAAAGGGGCGCAACGCATACATCGAGGGACGTTTACACGTGGAAGAGTGGACGGATAAAGATGGCAAGATGCGCCACACGTTGGAAGTTAACGCCTCCGACGTGCAATTTATTGACGGCGGCGGCGACCGCGGCGAAGGCGGCTCCGTCAACAGGCAGTATGACCAAAATGCAGACATGGGCCAGGCCCGCGCTGCCACGCCTGCGCCGGGCCGTCCCGCGCCAAAAGCTGCCGCCGCCGCAGCAATTGATGATGACGAAATACCTTTTTAGTCGTTTCGTACGAAGGACTGAGGAGGAGAGGCACGCTCTCACCCGCCTGTCCGCCACAAGAAACCCCCTGGCGCGCTTCGCCGTCAGACGCCTGCTTGCGGTAATCTTAAAAGCAGGATGAGTGAGCCAGGGGCCATACTGCGCTTTCACGCGGGCACGCTGCTTTTTGACGGTGTGGATCAATCTGCCGTCGTTCCGGCGCCCTTTCGCTGGGACGAGCGGGTGATGCGCTGGCGCGCCCCGGCGCACGCTTACCGCCAAGTTATTAAAGACCTGATCGCCACGCGCACGCCTTACCAAGATCTCGCCCGCGCCTACCATGAATTCGACTTCACGCCGAAATTGACAGTTGAGCCGCGCGACTACCAGCAGCAAGCCATCGCAGAGTGGCGCAAAGCGGGCCGTTGCGGCGTGGTGGTTTTGCCGACCGGGGCGGGCAAAAGCCTGGTCGCCCAAATGGCCATTGAATTGACCCGCCGTTCGACGCTCGTCGTGGTTCCGACTATCGATCTGATGAACCAGTGGTATGACCTTTTGAATTCGGGGTTTCAAGCCGAGATAGGTCTGATCGGCGGCGGTTATTTTGAAACGGGCGCGATGATCGTCTCGACGTACGCTTCGGCGTTTAGGTTTATGGAACGTCTCGGCAATCAATTCGGCTTGATTATTTTCGACGAATGCCACCATCTGCCGAGCAGCGTTTACCGGTATGCGGCCGAGATGGCGATCGCGCCGTTCCGCCTGGGTTTGACGGCCACGCCCGAGCGAGCCGACGGCGCCGAGCAACTGCTCGAACAATTAATCGGCCCCACGGTTTTTCGTCGCGAGGCGCAAGACCTGGCTGGCGAGTATTTGGCGGACTACACGGTGGTGCGCATCAACGTGCAACTGAGCGCCGAAGAGCGCGCGGCGTACACGCGCGAGCGCGCAATCTTTCGCCAATTCTTAGACGAGAAGCGTATTTCACTCGCCAGTCTGGACGGCTGGCAGCTGTTCATTATGGCCAGCGCGCGCAGCGAGGCCGGGCGTCGCGCGATGCTTGCCTACCGCGAGTCGAAGCGCATCGCGCTTGGCACGGACGCGAAAGTGCGCGTGCTCATCGAACTGCTCAAGCGCCACGCGCGCGAACGCGTGCTGATTTTCACCGCCGAGAATGAGATGGTTTACCGCATCTCACAAGAGTTTTTCATTCCCGCCATTACGCACCACACCGGAGTGAAAGAGCGTAGCCAGTGGCTTGAGGCTTTCAA
>JBBJMB010000080.1:0-12431 GCA_037719755.1 Pyrinomonadaceae bacterium | reverse complement strand
GCGCCGCCTCTGTTACGTGGCGATCACGCGCGCCGAGCAATTTCTTTACCTGACGCATGCGATGAAGCGCAGAGTGTACGGCGAGGAAATGACGTCGGAGCCGTCGCAATTTTTGAACGAAATGCCGTTTGAGTTAATCGAAGATCTGACGCGCGGGCACTCGTGGCTCTCATTCGCGCGTAAATCATCAACGGTGGAGAACAAACAGGCCGTTCAGGCGTTGCGCGGCGACTCCAAAAGTAAAACAGGTTTCGCCGGCCCGAAAACTTACGACAGCGCCGAATCCATCGCCGAGTTTTTCCGCCAGCGAAATGAGCAGCTCACCTGGCGGGCGCCGCAACCGCCGCCCGGCGGCATGCCTCAGCGGCGCCCGCCCGACGCCGCGCCAAAATTATCCACTCCAACCGCGGCCGGCGAATTTCCTGCGGGCACACACGTGCAGCATCCGAAGTACGGTCGGGGTCTTGTGCTGCGGCGAGAAGGAACCGGAGACAGTGCGAAATTAACCGTCAGCTTTCCGGGCTTCGGGCAAAAAAAATTAGTTGAGAAATATGCGGGACTCACCCGTGCATAATCAAAACTCTTCTCTCTCTCTCTCTGCGATTCTTTGCGTCTTTTCTTTGTGGTTCTTTGCGTTTAAGTCAGACTCACCTCAACGCAAAGAACCACAAGAGAAATCAACTGTCATTTCATCGAAGTGACGCTCTTTCCCTTCGTCAATTCGTCCGCGATTTCGTTCATCCCGTAAACCTTGCGCAGCGCTTCGATCATGCCGCGCGAGTCCACGGAGATGGCGCGATTCTGCGTTTCGTCGTAAATGAAATCCCTACGAGCGATTGAATGTTGCCGTCGAAGATGAGGCCGACGATCTCCGCACGGCTATTGATCACAGGCGAGCCGGAGTTGCCGCCGATGTTGTCGGCCGTGGAAACGAAGTTGAAAGGTGTGTTGAGATTAAGCGTTGACTTCTTTTCCGTCCAGCGCGTTGGCAAATCATATGGAGACTTGTTGCCGTGCTCGGCGGAGCGCGCGTACAGGCCGGCGAAGTTGGTGAACGCCGGGACATTTTTGTTTTGAGCGCGATAGCCCTTCACCGATCCGTATGACAAGCGCAGAGTAAACGTCGCGTCCGGGTAAAGCTTGGTGCCTTCGCTGTCGAATAGCGCGCGCGCGATCTTCGCGTAAGCGCCGCGCTCCGCGCCCGTCACTTCTTCATCGTAACGCGTGCGCAACGCGCGCGACTCAGAATCAATTGAGCGGGCAAGGGCGATCATCGCGTCTGTGGATTCCTCAATCATCTTGACGCCGCCGGCGGCCAGTTGCTTGCGATACGCAGCGTCCTTGAGCTTCGTGCCGGCGATGAGCTCCGCAGCGCGGGCCTCGGGCGTTTTCCCGTCAAGCACCCGTTTGACAATTGCGTGATCGGCGCCCAATTCTTCGCGCATAAAGGAAAGTGAGTCGGCGAGCTTTACTTTCTCAAACTCGTCGTAAATGGGCGCCTCAGAGTAAAGCGCCAGTTCGAGCGATGGACGAGAAGCTTGCGTGAATTCGCGCAACCGCTCGGAGTTTGGCTTTTGATCTTCAGCAACCAGCCGAACAAGCTTGCGCGCGTAGCTGAAGTAAAGCGAATCAAACCCCCATTCGCCCTCCAGAAAGCGCCGCTCGCGTTCGTATGACGGCAAAGCTTTGCGCGCCTTGGCGATCGCGTCCCACGCATCGCCATATTCTTTTTGTTTCGCCGGATCGGCGTTAATCGCCTTGCGCAGCCCCTCTTCCGCGCGTCGCTTTTTGTCCATCAGGGATCGATCGCGCAAACCATCGAGCCCGCCTTTGCGCGCTTTGAGGCTGTTTTCAATGGAGAAAAGCGTGTCTTGAGCTTGGCGCGCTTGTTCCTCGCCGCGTTTGCCGTAATTTTGCAGCACGGCGCGCGTGCGCTCCAGGTATTTGAGCAGAAACGGAAATCCCGCGTCGCGGAAAAATTCCAGGTGGGCGACGGTGTTTAAGCGCGACGTGTTGCCGGGATGGCCGGAAACGAAAATGAGCTCGCCTTCTTTGGCGCCTGCATCCGACCACTTGAAGTAATTTTCAACCTTCACGGGTTGATCGTTTTCGTAAACGCGGAACAGCGCTAAATCAAGGTTGTAGCGCGGGTACTCGAAGTTATCCGGATCGCCGCCGAAAAACCCGATGGTAAATTCGGGAGCGAAAACAAGCCGCACGTCCGTGTATTTCTTGTAGCGGTAGAGATTGTATTGGCCGCCCTGGTAAAGCGTGACGACGTCGCTGCGCAGTCCGGTCGCTTTGGGCGTTTACTAGGAGATGGCGGTGTTCTCGGCGTTGCGCGCGGCGTTCGCATCGGCCGGGGGCATCCCCGTCTTCACGACGCCGCCCGCGCGCGCGGTCACGTCCTCGATGCTTATCAGCACATTTAGTTCAAGGTCCGGCGCTTTCATCTCTTCCGTGCGCGAGCGCGCGAAAAAGCCGTCCTTCATGTAATCTTTTTGCGGCGTGCTGATTTTGGCGAGCGTGTCTTGCGCGATGTGATGGTTGGTCATCACGAGGCCGTCCGGCGAAACAAAAGACCCGGAACCTCCGCTATTGAAGCGCACAGACGCGAGACGCACTTTCCGCAGCCAAGCGTCGGTCACATCAAAGCCGTAGCGCCGTTTGATCTCTGTTTTCGGCGCAATGTTAAATGGCCACATGCCTTCGTCGGCGCGCGCCAGCGGCCCGGCGGAAGTGCACACGATCACGGCGGCCATCAGGCCGACGGCGAATTTTCTTAGGCTCATTGATAGTCCTCGAGATGCGTTAGTCTTATTAATTGGAATTATTGGATTATAATCACGTATCGAGAGATGCCTCAAGGCCCGGTCGCGGTTTTCGCCATGCTATACGCGCCGCCGGTGCGGGGGCAGCTTATTTCGGACGCTTAGCTCGCCAGGTGAATGATGACCAACGAAGAGATCGCGCGCCGGTTCGAGCGCCTCGCGCAAATCATGGAGATTCGCGGCGATGACCGCTACCGCATTCGCTCTTACCGCAACGCGGCGGAAATGATCCACGGCTGGCCCACGCCGCTTGAAAATACCGCGCGAACGGAGGGAGTCAAGGGTCTCCAAACTGTGCCCGGCGTCGGCAAAGCGATCAGCGAAAAGATCACCGAGTTGATCGACACCGGAACGTTTGCGGCGTGGGAAAAAACAATTGCCGAAACGCCCGAAAGCGTCCTCGACTTGATGAGAGTCAGCGGCATCGGCCTGAAGACGGCGGCGACGCTGCACCAGCGATTTAAGATTTCCTCGCTCGCAGACTTACGCAGTTTCGTCGAAGGGGGCGGGCTTGATCTGGTTGACGGCATCGGCGAGAAAACAGCCGAAAAAATCCGTGAGAGCCTGCACTCGTTACACTCAGCAAGGTAGCGCGAGGCTTCCAGCCTGTGTTTTGTGAGCGACACACTGGCTGGAAGCCTCGCGCTACCTTTGCTGTTGGAAATTTATGGGGCGCTGAGAACTTTGACGATCACCAGGGTGATGTCGTCGGCGGCCGGCGTGCCTTGCGCGAACTGCGTGAGGGCCGATTCAATGCGGTCGCGCAAACCGGCGGCCGACGACTGCGCGTTGCGCAGAACAACTTCGTGCAGCCGCGTCTCGCCGAACTCTTCTCCGCGCATGTTGTGTGTCTCGGAGACGCCGTCCGAGTAGATCACCAGCATGTCGCCCGGGCGCAATTGCATTTGGCCATCGGTAAACTCTATGTCGGCGCGGATCCCTAAAGGAAGGCTGCTCGCCGGCAACTTGGTCACGGTGCCGTTGGCGTGGGCGACAAAAGGCGGATTGTGGCCGGCGTTAATGTAGGTCAGCACATTCGTTTGCGGATTGATTTCCGCGCCGAAAAAGGTCACAAAGCGATTCGGCGGAATGTTCTCGGCGAGGTAGCGATTGACGGCCGTCATGGTCTCAACCAGCGAGTGCCGCAGCGAGGTCTGCGCGTGAACGGCGGCGTGCAGTGAAGACATTAAAAGCGCGGCGGCCGTGCCTTTCCCGAAACGTCGCCCAGGGCGACCATCACTTGGCCGTCTTCGCGGGCGATAAAGTCGTAGTAATCGCCGCCGATTTCGTTGCAGGGAAGCTGATGCCTTCGATCTCGCAGTTGGCGAGATGCGGCGCGGAGGACGGCTGGAAGCGCTGCTGAATCTCGCGCGCCAGTCCCAACTCACGCTCCATGCGCTCGCGGTCAAACTGCTCCTCGACCAGTCTGGTGTTCTCCACTCTGATGGCGGCCACTGAGGCGAGCGTCGTCAAGACCTTCATATGGTCTTCGGAAAACATGGTGTCCGCGATGGGCGAGTCGGCGTACACCAGCCCGAAGATCTGTTGGCCGACTCCGAGCGGAACGGCGAGCACCGAGCGCACGCCCTGAATGCTCATTGTGCCGCTCGTAAAACGCGGATCATGCTGCGCATCGGAGGTGAGCACGGAATTGCCGCGCCCGATGACTTCTTCGATGATGGCGCGGCTTAAGCGAAATTCGCCCGCCTCGCCTTCGCGGCCACGCTGGCGGGCGACGCGCACTTTCAGCTCCCCTTGTGCATCCTCATGCAAGGCGATCAAGCAGCGGTCGGCCGGCACGGCTTCAAAACCAACGCGACGATTTGGCTCAGCGTTTCGTCGAGCGAGGCGGAAGCGAGCAGCGTCACGCCGACCTTGCTGATCAGCGCCAGCAGATTATTGCGATCGTCGCGCGCCGCCGCGCCGCGCGCCTGCATCTCCGACTGCACTCCGGCGATCTCTTGCAGCAAGCCTGAAGTGCTGCGGTTGCCTGAAGAAACGGCGATTGAGCTGGTGGGCAGGAAGGGCGCCGCGTCGGCGATCATGGTCGCTCCGCTCATCATCGTTTGCGGCTGATCGCTGAAAACGATTTCGGTTTCGCCGATCTGAATACACCCTCCCGGGGAAAGGGTCATCGGCCCCGTCACCGGTTGGCTGTTGTAAAAAGTGCCGTTGGCCGAGTTTAAATCGCGCAGCACATAACGGTCGCCCTCGCAGCGCACCTCCGCATGCACGCGCGACGCGAAAGGATCGGCAATGCAGACATCATTGCGAGCCGAGCGCCCGATGGTCGCCCGCAGGCGGTTGAGCACCAAATTTTCGACCGCTCGATTGGGATGTTTAATGATTAACTCGGGCATAGGTTCATCAGAAGGAGTGACAAGTGACAAGTGACTTTACAAGTGACAAGTGACAAGTGACAAGAAAGGAAGTGGAAGCAGTAGCGAACTACTAATTTACTCGCGTACACAAGTCAACTGAAATCACACTTCATCTCTTTTCTTTCTTGTCACTTGTCACTGTCACTTGTCACTTGTCACTCATAAAGTCACTTGTCACTTGTCACTCTCTTCTGTCACTTGTCACTCTTTTCTGTCACTGGTTACTCTCGTCGGCGGTCATACTCTTTGCCTAACTGATCAGCGTAGCGTCGACCTGCGCGCCGTGTGAGCCTTTTGCGCCACCGGAAATAGTAGAGCGCCGAGACGGGTTGCGCGGGCCAAGGTTTTTCGGATCGCGGCCCTCGGCGATGTTCAGGCCGAGGTAATAGTTTGCGTCGGGCACGCCTTGCGCTTGTAGAAACTCGCCCACGGCGGCGCCGCGGTTTGATCCCCACAGCTCAACGCCACGCTGGTAATGATCGGCGGCTGTTAATTTCGGCGGCTCCGGCCGGGGTTGTCTGGGCGCCGGCGGCACCGGCGTCGGCGGTGAAATGGCGACGACCGTCGGAACGGGGGCGACCGGAGTTGAAGCGAGCATTTGATCATTACGATTGCGAGCGGCGCGCGTCGCCTCCGGAGCAGGCGGCAGGCCGGAGACCTGTAGCTTGGCGAGCTCGGTGAGACGTTGACGCGCAGCGCCCGCGATCACTGGCGACGACGAGAGCGCCAGCTTTTCGTAACTCACTTTTGCTTCATCCAATTGTCCGGCCGCGCGCAGAGCATCGCCCAGCGCAAGCTGAACATCTTCGCTTGGCGGACCCGCTCCCAACGCGATCAGCTGCCGGTAGCTATTGGCAGAATCGGCGTAAAACCCTTCATCAAACTCAGCCGCAGCCAAAGCTTGCCACGCAGAGGCGTTCGCGGAGTCAATCGCGACTGCGGCCCGATACGCCAGAATGGCTTCTCTGCGCGCGCCGGTCTTGACCAAAAGGTCGCCCAAGCGACGTTGCGCATCCGGGTTGGACGGCTCCATTTGCACGGCGCTACGCACAAGCGCGAGGGCGCCTTCGGCATCGCCGGAAGCGTGAAGCGCCTCCGCCTCGACAAGCATCTCAGCCGCAGACTTCGCGGGCGCGGCTTCCGGGGCCGGGGCCATTGTTGGCGCCGGCGGCGGGAGATTTTGCATCGTAGTTGACGCGTTAAGATTGCGGGCGACGATGAGCGCGCCAACCAAAAGGCCACCGATAACTAAAACCAAAACTCCCGCTCCCACAATCACGTGCCAGGCACGAATACCTCTTCCGCCCGCAGTCGGTCGTGGCGGCGCCCCGCCGATTGCCCCAACTTCTCCGGCTGCCCCAACTCCTCCCGACGCGGGTGTGGAAAATCTCGTGGGCGCCGGCGGCGGCCGTGAAGATAACGGTGGGGGCGCAGAAGGTATGGCGCGCGGTGGTGGTGGTGGCGGCGGCGGCTCTTCAAAGCGTTCGCCGGCCGAGGTACTACCACCATCCGCCCGATTTAATTTAAATTCGGTGGTCGGGCGAATCGGCTTCGCCGTTTCCGGCGGCGCATCAACAGGGGCGGCCGGCCGATTCGTGGTGTTCATCGCAGATGCCAAGTTCATCGTCTGCTGCGGCGTCAGCGCCGAGGTCGGAGCCGCATCACCGGGATTAAAGTAGCTCGTCGACTTGGCATCGATGTGCGTCGCTTTCGGGTCGAAAGCCGCCGGCTGCTCAACGGCGGCGGGCGGCGGCGATGGCGTAGGATCAGACGGCGCGGCGTAGGCGTTGCGATCAATAACGGTATTATAGCTGGGCCGATCAACAACAGTGTCAAAGGAAACGGTGCCGGGCAGATTCTGATCCAGGTTGCCCGTATCGACGGGCTTTTGAGAAAACGCGCTTGTCGCTCCCGGTATCGTCGGCCCGGTGGGCATGTCTCTAAATATTTGATCGTTTAAGCCTAAACCGCAGGCGCGGCAGAAACGGGCGTCAGCGACTGTCTCCGTTCCGCAGTGGGGGCATATTTTCGGCATCGGTCTTTCTCCGAAAGTTTTATCAAGATCGGCCGCGCTGCGGCCGCTTCGGCCGGCGATAGTTACGGACGACGATGGTTCGTGCGATCACATCGTGGAGCGCGAGGCCACGCGCGTTAAAAATCGCGATCAAATAGCCGCTCCCCAAAAGAATTAGTGAGAGCGGGTAACCAACGAAATGGCGCAAAAGCAGGCGCCCGAGTCCGGGTTGACGACCATCATTGCGGCGCTCCACGCGCAGGCCGGTCGCCCATTTTCCCAGCGATTGCCCGCGCCAGATGGGCAGCAGTCCGAGATTCAAAAAAGCGGTCGCGGCGGCCAGGATATAGCCCACCGTCTCCGCCGTGAGCCCGGCCGTGCGCGCGCCTCCGCCCAAAATTCTGGCGAAGATGGTGCTCACAGCCAATGCGCCGATGACCAGAATATAGTCTATCAGCAGGGCGCCGCAGCGCGCGAAATCGGCGCGAGGCGCTCTTCGGCCAAGAACCGGATTCCTGAAAGCTTGTGCTTGACCCCATCTGTACTCGAGAGGCCTCTGTGAGCGGTGCAGCCATTTGCATGGAAGTTGAACTCAGACGAACAATTCCCCCCGGCACAGCGGCAGTGCCGGCCGGACGCCTCCCCGACGCGCTTTTGCCGCCCGGAGTTTCTACCCAACGAGAAAATGAACCGTGGTTTCGCCGAGACGAAGCCGGTCGCCGCTCGCCAGCTCGCGCGGTTGCCGGGGCGCGAGCCGCACGGTTTCATTCATCACCGTACCGTTGATCGAGCCTAAATCTTCGACCAGAAAAGAATCTCCCTCGCGCCAGATGCGCGCGTGGCGGCGCGAAATCTTGGTGTTCGGGTCAAAGCGAGAAAGATCAACTTCAGGAAAAATCTGTGAATTCGGATCGCTGCGACCTACGAGATTACTTTCCTTGGGCAGCATAAACGAAGCGTTCAGCTCCGTGGTGTTCGCAATCACGAGTTTAGCGGTCACGCGCGAAGGCCTGTGCAGCGCCGCGCTCGCGCCCATCAATGGCTGGCGCGCGCCGCAGAAAGCGCAGAACAAATCGGTGCCGGCAATCCGGCCGCCGCAAAATCCGCAAAAAACCATTTCGACGGCCGCCGTTGAAGCGACGCCGATTTCGCTTGAGACCGTTCCGTAAGACACCTTATTGGCGCTCAAATCTTTGAGGTGCTGCGCCAGCACATCGCGAAACTCGGCGGCGGAAGCGTATCGGTCTTCGGGTTTATACTCAACGGCGCGCACTAAAATCCGCTCCATCTCGTTTGACAGCGCGGGGTTCAGCTGCCGCGGCGGCGGATGCTTGTTAAAGTCGAAGATCAAGAGCGGGTTGTCTTGCGGATCGGCTCCGGTCAAGAGATGAAACAAAGTGGCGCCGAGGCTGTAGATGTCCGACCCCACCTCGACCCGGCCGCTGAAAAGCTCGGGCGGCGCGTAACCCATGGTGCCAACGGCGGTGACGCCTTTTTCCGCTGCCGCCCACCAGCGCGCGATACCGAAGTCGATGAGCATCACCGGCCGCTGTTGCCATCGATCATCACATTCGCCGGCTTCAGATCACGATAGATAATCGGAGGCCGACGGCTGTGAAGATAATTAAGGACATCGGCCAATTCCATGCCCCACGCCGTGACCGTCTTTTCATCAATCCGACCGCCCGGAGCGTTGCGCAGTCGGGTCAGCAAATCGCCGCCCGAGATGTACCTCATGACCAGGTAGAAGCGGCTCGCGTCATCGTCAAAAAAGTAATCGTAAATGGTCGGAATGCTCGGGTGTTCGAGCGAAGTGAGCAGCAACGATTCTCGCTTAAAGTCGCCGACCGCTTTTTCTTGTTGGCCTTCGTCCATCTGCGACTGAATCATTTCCACCGCGCGGCGCATCAGCAGATTGCGATCCTTCGCGAGATAAACGGCGCCCATGCCGCCGCCTCGATCCGGCGCACAATCTCGTAGCGCGAATCAAGGACGTGCCTTCATCCAACATCTTCGCCGCGCCGCGCCGGTCTCCGCCGGTGCGCGACTCTCCGCCGGTGCTGCAGCTCGGGCGATTTTGAGGGAGCGCTGGCCGCCGCGCGCAGGCGCGAATGATGGTTTGTTGCAACTCAAGATCCGATTCCGGCGCGTTTGCCGCCGCCGCCGCAAGCGCGACGCTCTCCGTGCCGGTCACAGGGTTTTCATCCGGCGGGGACGCTCGCCGCTCCTCTCGCTCAAGGTCAGACGAAGCGGCGGCGCCTTGATGATCTTCGCGGCGAGCGAATTGCTCGCTCGCCTGCGGAGGTTCTTCTTCCCTCTTCTGCATCTCGGCGAGGGCCTTGATCGGGTCCTCCGCAACAGCTTCTTGAACAATCTCGCTGCGCGAAGCTTCCGCGTCATCCGTCACATCGGTGCGGCCCCCGTCGAGCGGCTCTATGGTCGGGCGCCCTTTGCCGAAGCTCTCAAGTTGCGCCACCCCCAGCTCGAAAGTCGCGGGGGGCGGCACCGCTCTCACCGCCTCATGGGCAAACGATGGCTCAGCGAAAGGGGTCTCGACAACAATTTCGTCGGTCGCAGGTTTCACGCTCGGCCCTTGATTTCTTGCGACGACTGGCAGAGGAATTGGCTGAGCGATCCCACAGTTTCCGCAGAACTGGTCTTCAGGGTAAGCCTGCGCGCCGCATTGATAACAAAACTGATTCACTTAACAATTACCACAATTACCAAAGAGAAGATGTGAGACGAGAGATGTCAGATAATTAGTCATGCCTCGAGCGCTCATATCTCACATCCGCATTTTATTTGAGGGTTGAAAACCGCATAAAGGTTTTGCCGATGATGATTTCATCGCCGTCATGAATTTGCTGGCGGTCGCCGGGGATCAGGCGCCGGCCGCGATTAACGAAAGTGCCGTTGGTTGAGCCCAGATCTTCTATATAGTGCTGTCCCTCGCGCCGCGTAATGCGGGCGTGGCGGCGCGAAACCTTTGCCTCTGGATCGTCGGAATCAAGATCGATGTCGGGGAAAATGCCGCCGTCGGCATCCCACCTGCCGATGTAGATCTCATCATTATCGAGCGCGAATTCCTTGCCCATCGAGCGCCCGCGCTGAATCACCAGCTTCGCCGCCGCCGCGGCCGCTCCGTCGGGCGCGGCCGCGGAAGGCAGGCTCACCGGAGCGCTCTGCGCGGACCGGCGCTCATCAGCGCTTTCAATAGATTTGACCACATTGGTCCGCAAACCAATGCCTCTTTCGCCCGCAAAATCCTCTCTTGTTTCGGGCACACGCGATGTGAGCGCGATTCCTCCGGTGAGCACCGCACCGCACTCGTCGCAATACTGTGACCCGTCAAGGTTTTCCGTACTGCATCTCTGACATCTAATCATAAGAGTCCGAATCGTACGTGAGCGCTTGCGGCGCGTTCTGATGGGGTTGGCGGCCACGTCCACAGGGCGCGGGCGAGAGCCTTCGGTCGCGGGGATTGTAGCGCGAAATGGTATCGTCGCCAACTGTCAACAGTTGGGCTTCCCGGAGCATCTAATTTTCGCTTCACCCGCCTTAATTATTGGTACACCGGAGACGGGATGAAACCGCGCGCCGCCTTTCTGCGTAGAAGAGAAGTCAGTTTAATCAATACAATTTGACCGGGAAGCGCTTCTTTGCGCGTCCGGGCCGGAGAGATGCCGGCGCTATATGAAGAACCAAGAACTGATTGCTGTCAGTACCGCCTGCTTCAGCTTGGGCGGGTTTTATGACGCAACAACCTGCCCAAGCTGAAGCAGGCGGTACTGTAGAGCCGTGTCGCCAGGTCGGTAATTGCGTGTGCGCGGCATATAGTACCCTCTAAACCACTTTTAAAGGAACGAACGAGCAATGGCTTTGGTCGAAAACGAAAGATCATCGGGATCTCAGCGGTGGCCTTCTCGCCGTTATCATCGCCATCAGTGTTTACGCCACCCGCCGGGAAGAGCTTGAGGTGACCACCGTGAAGGCGGAAGTGCGGCCCGAATTGCGCTCCACCGTCACGGCTTCCGGCGAAGTCAGACCGATTCAGTTTATCAACTTGACCAGCGAAGTAGCGGGCCGGATTGAAGAGATTTACGTCAATCCCGGCGACCGCGTCACCAAAGGCCGGCCGCTGGTGCGGCTCGACCCCGAACAGCTCCAATCTCAGCAGGAAGCCCAATTTGCCGCCGCCCAGGCCGCAATCAGCGACGTGCAGAATGCGTGCTCACAAGTAACGGCCGCCGAGAACAATGTTTCTCAAGCGCAGCAAACTCTGATCGCCGCCGAGGCCGCCGTGGCTTCGTCGCGCCAGCAAGTGGTCGTGGCGCAAACGGACGTGGACCGCGCGCAGGTCGCTCTTAACACGGCGCAACGAGAGCTCAAGCGTGCCACGGATCTCGTCGAGTCAGGCGTGCAGTCGCGCGCCGAATACGACAAAGCGCGCGACGCCTTTGAGCAAGCCGAAGTGGACTTGCGCACCGCCCGCGAGCGATTGCAGCAGCAGAAGCTGGCGATTGAAGAATCGCTGGCGCGCGTCAGCCAGCAAAAGCTCGCCGTTCAAGATTCCCGGACGGGCGTTGATCGGGCGCGCGTGAGCGTCACCGCCAGCGAGCAGCGCGCCAGTCAACAACAAGCTTTCTTGCGCGGCCAGTCGAGCCAGCGCGAAAAGGCGACGCAGTACTCACCGCTCACCGGCGTAGTCGCCGACATTCCCTCGCGCGTCGGCCAGTATGCCATCGCTAACTTTCAGTCAACTCCGCTTTTAACCATCGCCGACATGTCAACGATCAACGTCGAAGTCAATGTGGACGAAACCGAGATCGCCTCGATTGAGGTCGGACAGCCGGCGAAGATCAAGGTCGACGCTCTTGGCGAACGCGAGATCGTCGGCACGGTCGCGCAAAAGAACCCGCTCGCCGTCAGCAAGTCGGACACCACCAGCGGCGGCATCTCAAATCGCGTGAACGTGCAAGAGGCGAAAGAATTTAAGGTCGTCATTAAGCTCGAGAACATCAACGAAGAGATTAGCGAAGCGCTCCGGCCCGGCATGAGCGCCACCGCCACAGTGACCACTAAAGTTAAAAAGGACGTGCTCGCTGTGCCGCTGCAAGCGATCGTCGAAAAAGCGCCCGAAGCCAAAACCACTCCGGGCGCTTCTAGCAACGCTCAAGCGGCCGCGCTGCCCGTGTCTTCCTCCGA
>JBBJMB010000380.1:0-2847 GCA_037719755.1 Pyrinomonadaceae bacterium | reverse complement strand
AAGAATAGTCATTTGTCCGTTAATGGGATCATCGATTCCCAAAATCGAGAAAGCTATAAAGGCAGGCGCAGGCGCGCGATGCACCCGCCGCCGTGGCTTTTATTCTCAAGACTCAGCGTTCCGCCGTGCGCTTCGGCGATCTGGCGTGAAAGGACGAGGCCGATGCCGGTGCCGCCCGGTTTGGTGGTAAAAAACGGCACGAACAAATTCGCCGAGCTGGCGAGTCCCATCCCGTCGTCCTCGACCCAGATATCCATGTAGTCGACATCCGTTCTCCAACCAACTCGGACGCCGCCCGCCGTTGCAAGCGCCGCATCAGCAGCGTTGCGCATCAAATTAATCCACAACTGCTCCAGTTGATCTACGTCGGCCCGCACGGTTGCCGCGAGCCCATCGCCGTTCACAATTTCCACGCGCAAACGCGTTTCAAGCACCGCGACGCGGCGAATCAGCGCGGCCACATCCAGCGGCTCCTGCCGCGGCGGCGGCAGCTTCGCGAGCCGCGCATAAGATTCCATAAAGCGGCTGAGCGACTCGGCGCGCGAGGAAACCACGTGCAGGCCGCGCTGCATGTCCTCGCCCCAATCGTTTGGCCGCGGCTCGCGCGTGAGCAGCGTGGTGAGGCTTCCGGCGATCGACTTGATGGGCGCCAGCGAGTTGTTTAATTCATGCCCGATGACGCGCACGATGCGTTGCCAAGCGCGGCGTTCCTCTTCTCTCAAAGGCTGGCTGAGATCCGAAATAACGAGCAATTGGTGCGGCATGCCGCGCTCGCGAAACGTGCTGCGGCGCACGCCCCAGGTGCGTTGATTCGGCTGGGCTCCGGAGAATGATCGGTTGAGCGTGTGCGGAGCATCTTCCACTGAAGGCTGCAAACAATCAATTAATCCCAGTTCGGTCGCGGTGCGGCCGATGAGGCGTTCCATGTGATCCGCCAGCAAACGCTCGCCGGCGCGATTAATGAGGCGCAATTGTTCATGCGGATCAAAGGCGAAGATGGCCACGTCTATCTCGGCGATCACGGCGCGCAGCAGCGCCGTCGCTTCCACGGCGCCGATGCGTTGCGTTCTGAGCGTTTCGCCGAGGGCGTTCACTTCGCGCATCACTTCGGCCAGCGAGTCTGCGCCTTTGGCTCCGCGCGCGCGAATCGAATAATCGCCTTCGCGCACCGCGGCCAGCAGATTCGAAATGGTTTGCAGCGGGCGCACCACGCGCGAGCGCAACGCGAAGGAAACCGCGAGCCACGTGCCGACGATGAAGATGGTCAGCGTCCATCTGACCTTCGGGCTGTAATTGCCGCCCCACAGCAGCAGCAGTGAAATGAACACGCCGGGCAGTCCCGCCCCGAGCGACATCAACAGCACTCGCCGCTCGTGATGGGTGCGTTTTGCGGAGCCACCGCGCCTGCTGCGCTCAGACTTCATACTTCTGCATGCGACGATAAAGCGCGCTGCGGCTAAGGCCCAACGCTTCGGCGGCCTGACTCACGTTGCCGCCGAAGCGCTTGAGCGCCTTTTGTATTAACGACCGCTCGACTTCTTCGAGGCTCATTTCCTCCAACCGCCGCTCGCCGGATTCGCGAGCGGCGGCCGCGAGTCCCAGATCGGCGACGACCAGCATGTCTTCGCGAGCCATCAACACGCCGCGCTCGATCACGTGACTTAGTTCGCGCACATTGCCGGGCCACATGTTTGTGCACAGCGCTTGGGCCGCCGCCGGATCTATGCCGCGGATGTTTTTACGGTAACGCTGCACATACTGCCGCAAAAAATAATCGCTCAACAGAGGCACATCCTCCGGCCTTTCCCGCAGCGGCGGCAAGTGAATTTCCACCGTATTCAAACGAAAAAGCAAATCCTGCCGGAAGCGATTGCCGATGACTTCGATTGGCAGATCCGCGTTGGTCGCGGAAAGCACGCGCACATCGGCGCGGCGCGTTTGCGAAGAGCCGACCCGCTCAAACTCGCCCGACTCTAAAACGCGCAACAGCTTCGGCTGAAGGTTAAGCGGCACATGAGCGATCTCATCCAAAAAGAGCGTGCCGCCGTCGGCCAGCTCGAAGCGCCCGACGCGGTCTTGGCGCGCGTCGGTGAACGCTCCCTTGACGTGGCCGAAAAGCTCGCTTTCAAAAACGCCCTCCGAGAGCGCTCCGGCGTTGACCGTCACCATCGGCTTGCCGGCGCGCGCCGAAAGCGCGTGCAGCGTGCGCGCGACCACTTCTTTACCCGTGCCGTTCTCGCCCGTGACCAGCACGTTGGCGTCGGAAGGACCGATGCGCCCGATCAAATCCAGCACCTGCTGCATGGCCTGCGACTGCGCCACCAGAGTCGGCCGCACGGCCGCTTGGTCTGTGCGCAAAATCTGGTTCTCGACCTCCAACTGCGCGCCCTTGCGCAAAGCCTGCGCCAGATCTTTCTGCGTGCGCAGGATGGAAAGCAAGCGCGCGTTGTCCCAGGGCTTTTGCACAAAGTCGCGCGCTCCGCGGCGCAACGCCTCGACCGCAAGTTCCACGCTGCCCCAAGCCGTCATCACCACCACGGGCAGCGTCTGGTCAACGATCTTAATGCGCGACAGTAAATCGAGCCCCTCCTGACCGGACGTGGTATCGCGCGTGTAATTAAGGTCCACCAGCGCCACGTCAAAGTTGCCGCGCCCGATTTCGTTGAAAAAACCCTCGGGCGAAGCGGCCGCAACGATCTGGTAGCCCTCGGGCTTAAGCAGCAACCGAAGCGCCTCTAAAACGTCGGGCTGGTCATCGGCGATAAGAATTCGTGCCATAAGTTTTAAAAAAGTGCTGAGTGCATTCAGAGTGCTGAGTGCTGAGTGCTGAGTGCTGAGTGCTGAGTG
>JBBJMB010000379.1:0-2864 GCA_037719755.1 Pyrinomonadaceae bacterium | reverse complement strand
TGACTAAATCTTCCAGCCAGTGTTCATGCGTCACCATTTCGTAGCGCGCCGTCGCTTGATCGGGACAGTCCTTAAACTCGTGCTGACTGTTAGCCAACACTAAAGTGTGCTTGCTCTCCTCGTGCTCGAAGAAATAGAAGATGCCTTCTTCTTCCAGCAAGCGTGAAACGAAGTTGAAGTCGGTCTCACGATACTGCACGCAGTATTCGCGCTCTTCCGGAGCGCCCTGTAACTTGAGCCTGTAGTCGGCGAAGCCATACTCTTTGAAGATCTGCTGAATGATGTCGATCGCGCTTTTGTTTTGGAAGATTCTGCAATCGCTGGTGCGCGTGAGCAGCCAGAGCCAGGGCACGAGCGTCGCCGAGTAGTGCGCGAAGCGTTGTGAGGCGCCGCCCTGCGTGAATTGACTGATGATGCCGTTGATGTAGCGCGCGGAGCCGTCGGCGAGGTTGATTCTGACGGTGGCGGGCTGGCCGACGACCGCATCAAATTTAATATTTCGATCCTCAGAGTGCAGCCGGAGATCGAAGCGAAAAGGCACGGACACGCCTTCCTCGCCGCTGAAGCTTTGGAGCAGCAACGCGTCTTCCTTGAGCGGAGTCGAGATGCCAATGATGCGATGCTGTTGTGTGTATGTCGACAAAACCCTACCTCCATCGAGCGGGTGGAGTACGGCTTTAAATAGCCCGCCGCCGCGTTCGCACTAGCGCGAAGGCTGTCCACTCCGGCCTCGCGGTTGAAGCCCCTTGTGCTGCGAAGGACGCGCTCAAGCTCCCCGCTTTGCCCTACGTACGCTCGGATGGAGTGCCGGAAGACGCCGAGCGGACAGCGACAGCGTCCGTCTGCGCTCAGGAGATGTCGTACACAAAACGTCCGTCGTCGACGTTGACTCTCACGCGAGAAATGCCTTCGCCGCTCGCCATGCGGGAAAGGAATTCACCGGACATCTCAGGCAGCAGCGTGCGCGTGAGGATGTGGTCAACGTTGCGCGCGCCGCTTTCGACCTCCTTGCAGCGGCTGGCGACTTCGGCGACGACCGCGTCGTCATAGGTGAAGTCGGCGCCATGATTCTCAGCCAGACGCCGGCCGATCTTTCCGAGCTGCAGCTTGATAATCTCGCGCATCACGTCGTCGGAGATCGGATAGTAGGGCACGACGACCATGCGGCCGAGCAACGCGGGCTTGAAGACTTTAATCAATTCGGGACGAATCGCTTCGACCAAGCCTTCGGGCTCGGGCCTGGTGTCAGGGTCGGCGCAAAGCTTCATGATCGTGTCGGTCGCCGTATTGGAGGTGAGCAGGATGATCGTGTTTTTGAAATCAATTTCGCGTCCTTCGCCGTCTTCGAGCATGCCTTTATCGAAGACCTGATAGAAGAGTTCCATCACATCCGGGTGGGCCTTCTCGACTTCATCGAGCAGCACCACGCTGTAGGGCTTGCGCCGCACGGCTTCGGTCAGCACGCCGCCTTCGCCGTAGCCGACGTACCCCGGAGGCGAGCCTTTGAGCGACGAAACCGTGTGCGCCTCCTGATACTCGCTCATGTTGATGGTCACCAAATTGCGCTCGCCGCCGTAAAGCGTATCGGCCAGGCTCAGCGCCGTTTCGGTTTGCCCGCCGCTCGGCCCGACGGCGAGCAAAAAGGCGGCCACCGGGCGGCGCGGATCGGTGAGGCCGGCGCGGGCCGTGCGTATGCGCTGGCTGATCGCCTCAAGGCCGTGCGTTTGGCCGATGACTCGCTGCTCAAGCCGCTGGCACAAACCGAGCACAGCGTTGATCTCGTCGGTCAGCATTTTGCCGACGGGAATGCCGGTCCAGCCGGAGATGACCTCGGCAATCGTTTGAGAATTAACGCAGGCCTGCATGAGCGGCGTTTGACCCTGCACTTCGTCAAGCTGAGCGTTTAAGCCGGCGAGCTCTCGGCGCAACGCGTCTTCGTCGATAACTTGAGCATTGCCCTCCGCGCTCGCCGCGGCGGCGGTGGTGGCGACAGCAGCAGCAGCAGCAGCAGCAGCAGCAGCAGCAGCAGCAGCAGTAGCGGCGGTGGCGACAGCAGTTGCGGGCTGTGCCGCTGCGGATTGAGCGCCGCTACTGCTGCTACTCACGCTCTTATTTCCGGCGCCGTTTCCGCCGCCCCCGTTGTTGTTCGCCGCACCGCCGGCCGCCGCCGCATTCTTGGCGGCTCCTTCTTCGAGTTGAGTGCGAATTTCGCGAATTCGGTTGATGAGTCCGATTTCTTGATCAAACTGGGCATTGAGCAGCGTGAGCTTTCCCTGTTGCTCTAACTTGGCGGTTTCCAGTTCGCTCAGGCGCTCGCGGTGATCCGAGCCGGTCGCCGTTTCGCGCTCAAGGGCGTTCATTTCGGCGGTGAATTGGTCTATGCGCCGCAACGCGTCTTCGATTGGCGGCGGCGTGGCCGCCTGCCCGATGGCGACGCGCGCGCACGCCGTGTCGAGCACGCTCACGGATTTATCGGGCAGTTGCCGACCCGAGATGTAGCGGTGCGAAAGCTTCACGGCATCCGTCACGGCTTCGTCGAGAATGCGAATCTTGTGGTGATTCTCAAGCGCCTCGGTGATGCCGCGCATCATCGCGATGGCCTTTTCCTCGTCGGGCTCTTCGACCTTGACCACTTGAAAGCGGCGCGCCAGGGCGGCGTCTTTTTCAAAATATTTTTTGTACTCGGCCCATGTGGTGGCGGCGATGGTGCGCAGTTCGCCGCGCGCGAGCGCGGGTTTAAGCAAATTAGCTGCGTCGTTTTGTCCCGCTTGGCCGCCGGCGCCGATCATCGTATGCGCTTCGTCTATGAAAAGAATGATCGGCTGCGGCGAGCCTTTGACCTCATCGATGACGGACTTCAACCT
>JBBJMB010000378.1:0-2871 GCA_037719755.1 Pyrinomonadaceae bacterium | reverse complement strand
TTGTGTACATTTTAATCTGCGCCATCAACTGTTTGCTCCTCGTGCAACTGTTTTCCGGATTCTAACGGCTTTCGACCGCCCCGCGCCAGTGGCGAACGCGGCCGCCTTGCTGGACGCTTGATTGAAGGCGCCATTTGGAACTATGCTCACCAGTAGAAAACCTTGACCCCAAGCTACCTGCGGATGAATTGGCTCGTTTGATGCGCCAAATCTTAGGCCGCTCCACTTAGTGATCGCGTTCCGGGCGCCGATTGCCGCCGGAACGCGCGATGAAACAGTTTTTGGCAATTGGAGAAAGACGATTTGATGAAAAATTTAAGCTCTGCCACCACGACGGCGATGCCAATTGACATCGGCATCGCGGAAACCGACCGGCAGGAGATCGCGCAGGGACTCTCGCGCATGCTCGCCGACACCTATACGCTTTATCTGAAGACGCACAATTACCACTGGAACGTGACCGGACCGATGTTCCAAACGCTGCACCTGATGTTTGAGCAGCAATATAACGAGCTGGCGATAGCCGTCGATTTGATCGCCGAACGCATTCGCGCGCTTGGCTTTCCCGCGCCGGCGTCCTACAGGCAGTTTTCCGAACTCACATCGATCACCGAAAGCGAAGGCACGCCGAACGCGCGGGACATGATTCGCGGGTTGGTGGAAGGGCAAGAGGCGTGCGTGCGCACGGCCCGCGCAGTGTTTCCGGTGGCCGATCAGGCTAACGATCAACCGACTGCGGATATGCTGACCGAGCGCATGCAGGTGCACGAGAAAACCGCCTGGATGCTCCGCAGCCTGCTGGCCGACGAAGGCGTGAACGCGGCGGCAGCTTCAAGCTAAAGCTCTCTCTGTGTCACTCTGTGTTTAGGTAAGTTATACCTAAACGCAGAGAAGCACAGAGAAAAGACAAGAGAGTGACACAGAGAAAGAAAGCCGGAGTTTACTCGTCGTCGGCCCGCAGCTTCTCCAGCACAGAGAAGTCTTCAAGTGTGGTTACATCGCCGACCACTGAATTGCTGGAAGCGATCTCCCGCAGCAAGCGGCGCATAATCTTGCCGGAGCGTGTTTTGGGAAGCGCGTCTGTGAACCGTATCTCGTCTGGCCGGGCGAGCGCGCCGATTTCCTTGGCCACGTGTTGGCGCAATTCTTCTTTCAGCGCGTCCGAGTATTTGCGCTCGCCCTCAAGCGTCACAAATGCCACGATGGCCGAGCCTTTCATTTCATCGGGCCGGCCGACCACGGCCGCCTCCGCCACCGCCTCGTGAGAAACAAGCGCGCTCTCAACCTCCATTGTGCCCAAGCGGTGCCCGCTCACATTGATCACGTCGTCCACGCGCCCCATAATCCAGAAATAGCCTTCGCGGTCGCGCCGCGCGCCGTCGCCGGCAAAGTAAACCCCCTCTATTTCCGACCAATACTGCTTGCGGTAACGCTCGTCGTCGCCCCAGATGGTGCGCAGCATTGAGGGCCAGGGCCGGCGGATCACCAGGTAGCCGCCTTCGCTCGGGCCGACCGCGCGCCCGTCGCGCGTCATAATGTCGGCTTCGATGCCGGGCAGCGGCTTGGTCGCCGAACCGGGCTTGGCGGGCGTCGCGCCCGGTAGCGGCGCGATCATAATGGCGCCGGTCTCCGTTTGCCACCATGTGTCGACGATCGGGCATTTGCCTTTGCCGATGATCTCTCTGTACCAGATCCACGCCTCGGGATTGATCGGCTCGCCGACGGTGCCGAGCAATCGGAGCGATGTCAGGTCATGCTTTAACGGCCACTGCTCGCCCCACTTGACGAAAGCGCGAATCGCCGTCGGTGCGGTGTAAAAGATGTTCACGCGGTGGCGCTCAATTAATCGCCAGAAGCGGTCCGGCTCGGGGTGATTGGGCGCTCCCTCGTACATTAAAGTGGTGGCGCCGTTTGAGAGCGGGCCGTAAACCACATACGTGTGGCCGGTCACCCAACCGATGTCGGCCGTGCACCAGTACGTGTCTTCGTCCTTCAAATCAAAGACCCACTTGGTGGTGAGATGGGCTTGCACCAGGTAGCCGCCTGTGGTGTGAAGAATACCTTTGGGCTTGCCCGTGGTGCCCGACGTGTAGAGGATGAAAAGCGGGTGCTCGCTGTCAAGCTCTTCGGCGGGGCAGTGCGCGTCGACCGTTTCGCTGAGCTCGTGCCACCAGTGGTCGCGGCCGATCTGCATGTGAATTTTCGACGCGGTGCGGCGCACCACGACGCAAGCCTCAATCGACGGCGTTTCTTCGAGCGCCGCGTCCACGGCGGGCTTTAACTTCACTTCCGCGCCGCGCCGCCAGCCGCCATCTGCGGTGACCACAACTTTGCAGCCCGCGTCGTTGATGCGGTCGCGCAGCGAGTCGGACGAAAAGCCGCCGAAGACGATGGAATGCGGCGCGCCGATGCGCGCGCAGGCGAGCATCGCAATGGCCAATTCAGGGATCATCGGCAGGTAGAGCGCGATGCGGTCTCCGCGCGCCACGCCAAGGCGCTTCAGCACATTGGCGAAGCGGCAAACTTCCCCGTGCAATTGGCCGTAAGTGAGCGTGCGCTGATCGCCGGGCTCGCCTTCCCAGACGATGGCCGCTTTGTTTTTGCGCCACGTCTCCAGGTGCCGGTCGAGACAGTTGTAAGAGATGTTGATTTTGCCGCCCGTGAACCACTCGGCGTGCGGCGGCTCCCATTTGAGCACCGCGTCCCACTTTTTGAACCAGTGCAATTCATCGGCCGCGCGCGCCCAAAAAGTTTCCGGCGCATCTTGCGCTTCCCTGCGCAGCCGCTCGTAGTCCTCCATCGAGCGCACCTGCGCGCTGCGCGAAAAACTTTCCGCCGGCTGAAAAACGCGCTCCTCATGTAGCGTCGATT
>JBBJMB010000377.1:0-2874 GCA_037719755.1 Pyrinomonadaceae bacterium | reverse complement strand
CTTACCGAGGATTGGTGCAACGAATTCACGGCGGAGAAATTGGTGACGTGGCTCTCGGCCAAAGTTTTTATTACACCAATGACCTGGATCGTCAAAACAAACCGGGCATGACCGAACTCGAAGCCCGGCTGCGCAACTGGGTGTTTGACAAAGCTCTTTCCGGAGATATTCTGGTTGAGCAGAACATACACGTCATAGATGTCTGTAACTGGGCGCTTAATTCACATCCGCTTCGGGCCACCGGTTCCGGCGGGCGCATCGTGCGCAAAGATGTCGGGGACACGTGGGATCACTTTATTGTGACCTTCTTTTATCCGAATGATGTCAAAGTCAGTTTCAATTCCAATCAATTCCGCAACAAAGGCTATCGCGTGCAGGGCGAGCGCTTCTTCGGAGCCAAGGGCGTCGCCGAATCTCACCACCGCGGTCCGGTGAGAACTGTTGCCAACGCGGGCGACCAACCGCAGTGGGACTCAGGCACCACTGACGCGCTGGCCACCGCGGTGGCGACGAAAGCCAAAGCCTTTGTCGACGGAATCAAAGCGGGACGATTCGATAACGAAGCTCAGCAGGGCGCCGAAACCACTTTGAGCGCGATTCTCGGGCGCACCGCCGCTTACAATAACCGCGAGATGAATTGGAATGAACTGATCAAAAGTAACGCGAAGTGGGAGATGAAACTAGATCTCGCCGCGATCGAGAACAGCTAAGGCAACGAGCGGGACCAACAAACGCTTCGCAAGCGAACAAGATGTTTCCGCATCAACCAATCCGAACGGATCAAATTACGAAAGGCAAATTAAATTATGACGGACGCGAGAAATGTCGCGCATGACAAGAAAGTCATGGAAGAAAAGAAAGACGACGGCGAAGACCTGAGCGAGGGCACCGTCAACGTTCCGCAGCCGGGGAAAAAACCCGCGCTGGAAAAAGATGATGATAAACGCGACGACAATCAGGCAAGCAAGATGGGCGCGGATAACGACAATTAAGTAAATCCCATTCATTTGTTGGTCTGATGCCAAGATCCTCTTCAGCAGATCTTCTCAGGCTTGTCTGCGGTGTTTTTCTCGTTTAGGTAACACTTACCTAAACGAGAGAGAAACACCGCAGACAAGACACAGAGAGACGCAGAGAAAAAAGAAGGATTGGAGTCTCAATGTTTATTTGCCTCAAATTCTTCAGCCAGCTTCTTTCCGCTCATCGCGCAGGAGTTTTGCTGTGCCTGCTTGTCGCTTCGCCGTCTCAGCTCAGGAGAATGCAGAGCCACAAGTCAAGATTCTCAATGAACAAATGCAAGACCAGAACAAGGACAGCGCCGCAAGGCCGTCGATGGCATTAAGAAATTGGGAGGCGCAGCGAAAGCCGCCGCGCCCGGTTTGATACGTTTGCTGAAAGATGAAGAGTCCGATCTGCGAGCCTCCGCCGCTGAGGCGCTTGGGAGGATCGGCGGTGAAGCAACAATGGCCGTTCCGGCGTTAATCGAAGTCCTCCAGGATCACAACGCACAGGTGCGCAGCAACGCCGCTTTTGCGTTGGGGCAAATCGGTCAAGCGGCTGCCGCAGCGGTGCCGGCGCTCAGCGGTTTATTAAAAGACGAGAATGCGTGGGCGCGCGCCAGCGCAGCTTACGCTCTGGGCAGAGTCGGAGGCGCGGCGAAGAACTACGCACCGATGCTCATTGATTTATTGCAAGACAAAAACGAGAGCGTACGTAAAGATGCCGCAGATGCGCTGGGCCGCCTCGGCGCGGAAGCTCGCATCGCCGTTCCCTCGTTAGTCGTTTTACTAAAAGACGAAAGCGCGCCCGTGAGAAAACTTGCGGCCGAAGCGCTGGGTAAAATCGGAAGCGACGCCAAAGCCGCCGTGCCCGGGTTAGTTGAGTCACTCAAGGATCAGGAATTTGTGGTTCGCATGCACGCCGCTTATGCGCTTAAGAAAATCGGCTTGCCGGTGCCGGAAGCGGTTGTTGTCTGGACCGAGTTGCTCGGTGACAAAAGCGAGCATGTGCGCGGTTTTGCCGCCGAAGAATTAGGTGCGATCGGCCCGCCAGCCGTACAAGCGGTGCCCGCTTTGATCGTGTGCTTGAGCGATCAAGACAGATTCGTGCGCTTGGGCGCGGCCAAAGGACTGGGCAAAATGGGCGGCGAAGCCAAAGCGGCAGTACCGGCTCTAACCGCGTCGCTCAAAGACCGTGAGTCACTTGTCCGAGCGACGGCCGCCACCGCTTTAGGCAAAATAGGCGGCGAGGCAATCGCAGCGGTGCCCGCGTTGGTGGTACTGCAAAAGGATGAGACGCCGATTGTGCGGCTCGCGGCCGCCGAAGCGATCAGTAAAATCAGCGCCGACGAAACTAAGCGTCGCGAATAAAAAATCACGCGCCAAAATTTGATCGTCAATGTCATCTCGGGCGAGCGGCATTTCAGAACCATGTGCCGCCTCTCAGACGCAAAGCGGGCGCTAATCGCAGGTTATCTTTTACTTTTTGGTTTTCAGCCTTCGCCTTTGACCCTGCTGTGTAACCATGCCTTGGCCATCCGCCACTGACGTTTGATGGTCGGCGCGCTGACGCCCATCACTTCGGCCGTTTCTTCCACTGAAAGACCGCCGAAGAAGCGAAGTTCGACGATACGGCTTTTTTGCTCGTCCAGCTCAGCCAAAGCTTTTAAGGCATCGTCGAGCGCCACCAATTCGGAGGCCCGCTCATCGGAGACGTCAATATTTTCGTCAAACGAGATCTTTTGCACATCGCCGCCGCGCTTGTTGGCCGTCGTTTTGCGAGCATGATCGACGAGGATGCGCCGCATCATTTGCGCGGCGACGCCAACAAATTGCGCGCGGTTTTGCCACTGCATCTGCGTTTGATCGACGAGGC
>JBBJMB010000376.1:0-2877 GCA_037719755.1 Pyrinomonadaceae bacterium | reverse complement strand
ATGCCGTCAGTTTCGATGGCTTCAAGTGTGGCCTGCACGGCGGCCATCGCGAGCATGCCGCCGCCGAAAGTGGTGCCGAGTTGATTCTCCTTGATGTGCGACGCGACCGCGTCGGTGGTGAGACACGCGCCGACGGGAACGCCGCTGCCCAAGGCTTTCGCGAGCACAATGATGTCGGGAACCACGCCGCCCGCGGCCGTGCCGCCGCTGAAAAACCAATCTCCGGTGCGGCCGACGCCCGTTTGCACTTCGTCGAAGATGAGCAACGCTCCGTGGGCGTCGCAGACATCGCGCAACGAGCGGTAAAAGTCGGGCTCAGCCATCCTCACCCCGGCCATAGATTGAATCGGCTCAAGCATCACCGCGGCCACCGTGTCGTCAATTATTTTTTCCACCGCATCCAAATCGCCGAACTCAGCGAAGATGTGGCCGGGAACGTTCGGTCGTCCGAGCTCTCTGTACTTGCCCAGAGCGGTCGCGCTAATGGCGTCGGCGGTGCGGCCGTGAAAGCCGCCGGAAAAGGTCAGCACCCGTTCGCGCTCGGTCGTCATGCGGGCCATGCGCATCGCGTTTTCGTTGGCCTCTGTGCCGGAATTGCAAAAGAAAGCTTTCGCGATGGGCGGCGGCGCCACTTTGACGAGATGCTCGGAGGCGCGCGCGCGCACCTCCGAGTAAACCAGGTTTGAGTAAAAAAGCAAGCTTTCGGCTTGCTCTTTGATCGCCGCGACCACGTGCGGATGACAGTGTCCGGTGGCCGCGACGGCGTGGCCGCCGTAGAGGTCCAGATACTTTTCGCCCGCATTGGTTTCAACCCACGCGCCGCGACCGCGCTCGATGGCGAAGGGAAACTTTTTGTAGGTCGCCAATTGAAAGCGCTCTTCGCGCTCCAGCGTCGTCTCGAATGCTGTTGCCGTTTTGATCATCGTTTACTCGCTTCAGGGATTGCTGCCGGGAAGCATCAAGCCAATTCGCTCCTCGAAGCCGTACATCAAATTCATGTTTTGAACTGCTTGGCCGGCGGCTCCTTTGACGAGGTTGTCAAGAGCCGAGAAGACGACCAATTGCTTGCCTTGCAGGGCGACGCTGATATCGCAAAAATTAGTCGTCTTCACCCAATTGATGTCCGGGGAACCTTTGACGAGCCGCACGAAAGGCGCGCCGCGATAGTAATCAGAGAACAACTCGTGGGCCTCTTCTTGCGAAAGAGTCTGATGCAATTCGACGTAAACTGACGCGAAAATGCCGCGCGCCACGGGCAGCGAGTGAGTCATGAAGATGAACTCGCTGGTCCAATCGCCGAGGCGGCGCAGTTCCTGTTCGATCTCAGGCACGTGCTGATGCGTGAAAGGCTTGTAGGCGTAGAAAGAATTGGCGCGCTGCGGATGGTGTGTGTTGGCCGCCGCCTTTGCGCCGGAGCCTGACGAGCCGGTTTTCGCGTCCACGATAACGCGCCCGCCGCGCACATGGGCGCCGCTTGTAAGCGGCGCCAGGCCAAGCAGCGTGGCGGTCGCGAAGCAGCCCGGATTGCTAATGAAACGCGCTTTTTTAATTGCCGCGCGGTTGGTTTCCGTGAGGCCGTACACAAACTCACTTTGCAGCGTTGCCGCCGTGTGCGCGCGCCCGTAGTGGCTTTCGTACTCGCTTGCCTCGCGCAAGCGGAAATCGCCTGAGAGATCAATGACTTTTACTTCGCGGGGCAGCTTCGGCACGATCTCCATCGCTTGGCCGTGCGGCAGCGCGAGGAACACGCAGTCGATGCGCTCAAGCGCGCTCAAATCTTCGGGCGCGCTCTCAAAACGAAGCTCAGTTAAGCCGTAGAGGTTGCGATGCACGTCGCCAACAGCTTTGCCGGCATGCTCATTCGCCGTGACCAGCGTGATCTCCACATGCGGGTGAAAAAGCAGTAGACGCAGCAACTCCGAGCCGCCGTAACCGGAACCTCCAAAAATAGCCACACGAACTTTTGAGCTCATGGTCAACCAATCTTCTCTGTGTTTCTCTGTGGTCTTTCTCTGTGCTTCTCTGTGTTTAGGTGTGACTTACTTAAACGAGAGAGAAGCACAGAGAAAGACCACCGCAGAGACGCAGAGGAACACAAAGCCTATCTTGATACTTTAAGCTTCGACTCGATGATGCTAAACAACCTCAATCCGTCGCGCCGCGCGTTGCCGGCCGGCACGCCGAATTCGCGCTCTATGTAATCCTCGCCCATCTGCGAATCCGTCACCGACCCGGCGACCACGTCAACTTGGATGCCGCGCTTTTTGAAAAGCTCAATGCCGCCCCACGCCCCCACATAATCCGAGGCGCAAAAGACAAGGGCCGCCATCGCCGCGCGCAACTCCGCATCGTCAAACACCGAATCCACGGAATAGCCGCCAAGTATGCCGTCGCCAAGCTCGATCACAATCAAGTCGGGAGCGCTCTCGCCGAGCCGCGCGATGATCGCCTTGGCGACGGGCGCCAGATCGCCGACTCCCACTGTGGAGGGCAATCCGCAGTCGACAAAGCTTGCGGTCGCGATGGCGCCGTGGTCGGCCATGTGCAGCGTGTCGCGCAAACAAGCGACGCCGGAGAGTTTCGCGGCGGCCACACGCATCCCTACGCGCGTCGCTTGGCGGATCAACTCGGTCGCCGCATAAGTTTTGCCGCTGTTCATGCACGTGCCCGCCACAATCACAAGCGGGGCCGTGGCGGCCGGAAGCTTATTTAACGGCGGAAGCGCGGCGTCCGAGATGTTGAGCGCGCGTCCCGCCTCGTCGCACGCGAAGCCGAGCACTTCCACGCGAATCGCATCGCTCAAACTGGAATGATGCCCCGTGCATTGCCCGATCACGCCGCCCATGTTGAGCAAATGCAATTGATCGCCGGCGCGCG
>JBBJMB010000005.1:0-35181 GCA_037719755.1 Pyrinomonadaceae bacterium | reverse complement strand
CCGTAAGTCTCTTGTTTTCAACAAACATAAATTTCAACTACTGATTCGCATAAGTATCGAAATCAAAATGGAATGATGGTGAACCGCAAGGCCAAACGGCTCCTCAAGCGTTAGCGCCTTAGATCGTGTTGAGGAATGATCCCTGAAAGGGCAATGGCATTAAGTTAAGGTGAAAGATGTCCGACAATCTTTAGATTGTCGCTGACGCTCTGGAGAAATCAAGCCGCGCAGCTTGGCATTAACGCGACCATCTTCAGCTTGAACCGCGGCAAGCAAGGCGATCCCTCCTTGCCGCGTGTCTCAGTTCCAAACTCTTACAAAACCGAGAAGTACGGGTCAATATGAAGAGGACTCCCCCGCTAGCGTTCATGCTCATCGCGATGTTCTGCTTCGTGTCTTCGTCAGTTGCGCAGCAGAAGAAGCAAGTTGGGGGCGGAACCGGAAAGCTTGAGAACACTCGTGGGCTGGGGCTGGCCGCAGGTGAAGAAATCAGGCAGAGTTTTCAGCGGCGCCAATCGGACGGAATGAAACTGGCGGTTTATTCCTTGAATAACCGCAAATATGTGCCCGTGGATCCGGGGCAGAAATTTAAAGAGGGAGACAGAATAAAGATCAAGTTTGAAAGCAATTTCGATGGGCATGTCTACGTCATTAACGTGACGCCGAGCGGCGAAAGACGGTTTCTTTTTCCCTTTCCGAGTAAGAACAACAGAGTTCGCGCGGGCCAGTCTTACGACATTCCCCGCTCCGGTGAATATGCCTTTGATGATGAAAAGGGCGTGGAAGTAATTCAGGTCGTGATGTCAAGATCACAGATCGCCCTCTTGGACACCGCTTTGGATCTGTGCCTCAAAAACTCAAGCAATGTGCTTGATGCTTCGACCGTAAAATTCATTGAAATTTTAACGGGCAAGGCTTCACGCGAAAAGCGAGGCGGCGTCTTCACGTACGGCGCTGAAGGGCGAGGGCGAGCGCGCAAACAAGATCAGACGATCCGACAGCGCGGCCTTTCGCTGGCCAAGGGTAAAGACGACACGATCCTGACGCTCTCCCATCCTCAAGGAGTTCCGAGCGTTCTCAAACCCGGAGAAGCCTCGATCTTTGAGGTTCGCTTAAATCACAACTAAAGAAAGTTTGCTCCGAGTGAGGTTGCTTTGATTCTCGCTTCGTTTAGCCCGCCGCAGTGCTCGCGTGAACCTTAAGATAACGTCAGTTCGACGTAAGCGAGTCAACTACTTCCCCACGCGTAGCTTGCGTTTGCGCGGGCGCCAGACTTTAGCCCCGCGCGTGAAGCGTGGGGTACACAGTCACCACGGATTTCTGAGCCTCGCGTGAGCAGGCGACAGAGGCGGACGCTGCCGTGCCAGCCAGCATCTGCCGCCTGCTTAAGCAGGCTCATGGATGTTGCAGAAGATGCGTCCCCCAGGCTCACGCCTGGGGCTACACTCTCGCCGCCCGCGCTAACGCGGGCTCACGTTCCCGCTGACATCGAACTCACGTTAAGATAAGGAATCGTCATTGGCCCTTCCGGCAGCACCGCGAGCAAAGCGTTGCGCCCGATGCGTGCGAGCTCGCGCCGGATGCGGTCCGCGACATCCGTGATGGGCTCGATGTGCGCGCGCCGCACATCCGCGGGCGCCATCGAACTTTGCAGAGAAACGCGAGCCTTCAATAAAATGTTGGCCAGTATCTGCGCTTCCCACTGATCGTAGACGCAGAAGCCGGGAGCGAGAACGGTGTCAAGAACGGCTTGCGCGGAGTCGTGCTCAAAAAGCAATTGACGGAAGTTGCCGTGATCCGGAAAACCATCGTTGCACCGCGAAGCGGTGATAATCAATCCGCCCGGCTCGACGATCTGCGCGGCGGCCGACATGCCTTTCACGGTTTGATAAAGATTCTGGTCAAGCGGGTAACCGCCGTTTGTGGTCACCACAATGGGAAACGCTTGATCGCAAGCCACCATCGCGGTCGATTGCGCGAAGCGGCAGCCGCTGATGTGCGCGTCCATCACCCCGCCGCAAAAAAAGCGCGTAATCTGCCGCCTGTTGTTGATCGTCACGTTGACGCAAAAATCCACCGGCAGCAACCCGCCGTGCGCGCGCACAATTTGTTGCGTGGGATTTTCGTCAAGCCTGCCCCAGGTGCTGCGCGCATCGCCGATCACGCGCGCGCTGTGATACTTCATGATCGCGTCGATGCCGGCCAAGGCCGGAAAAACCGCTTTGTAGCCGCCGGAGAATCCGGCCATAAAATGAGGCTCGATAAAGCCGAGCACGATGCGCTTGTCGGCCTCGACGTACTCTCGGTTCAAAAAAACAGTGTCGCCGTCGAGGCCCGTGCCCGCTGCGAGCAGCGTCGCCGGGTCGTGCGCATTGTGGTTGATGATCCGGTAGCGCGCGGCGATGTGGGGGCCGACCATGCGCGCCAACTCCTCCGCCGTGTTGGCGCGATGTGAGCCGGTGCCGTTGATGATCGTAAAATTTTCCGCCGGCACATGGGCCAGTTCCGCGAACAGCCAGGGCAGCAAGCGGTCCGAAGGAAGCGGCCTGGTGATATCCGGAATGACCACAGCCACGCGGTCGCGAGCCTCAATCAAATCTTTGAGCGGCGGCGCATTGATCGGAGCACGCACGGCTTGACGGAAAGACTCCGCCTCGTCGGGCAGGCCGGCGACGAATTGCGGCGTGAGCACCGTGACGTTTTCCGAAGGGATGTCAACGGCGAGACCGGCGGTTCCGTATTGGAGATGTACCTTCATGGCGTAATTCAAATGAAGCTGCAAAATTTTCTCTCTGTGTCTCTCTTGTCTTCTCTGCGGTGTTTCTCTGTGTTTAGGTGACACTGACTTAAACACAGAGAAACACCGCAGAAGACAAAGACACAGAGAGAAATCCGAACGCAAGAAAGATAAGAGAAGCGCCCCAAAGTTTCAATAGCGCGGGGTAAAATCCAGCATGGCCAAGAAAAATGATTTGCGGTACAGTGATCGGCATTTCCAGCGGAAAGGAAACAAAAATGAACAAGGCATTTGCAGTGATGTTGACTTGTCTTTGGCTCGCCGGCGGCGCGGCGGCACAAGACAAGAAGAGAGCGGCAGCAGTAGCCCCGAGCAGCAGAAGCAAGTTGAGGGGGCCAAGCCGGAGGCAAGCCAGAGGCGAAGCCAGAGGCGAAGCCAGAGGCGAAGCCAGAGGCGAAGCCGGCGACCGCCGAAGCTCTGCCGAGCGTAGATCAAATTCTCGAAAAGCACGTCCAGGCGGTGGGCGGCAAAGCGGCCATGGAAAAATTCAACACCTTAACGGCCAAAGGTGCTTTTGACTTGCCGGCGATGGGCGCCAGCGGCACAGTCGAGCTTTACGGCAAAGCTCCGAACAAGAGTTTCACGCTTATCAGTATCCCCGGTTTTGGAGAAGTAAAGCAGGGCTTCGACGGCAGCGCCGGCTGGGCGCAAGATCCCACCAGCGGAAAGTTCAACGACTTGAGCGGCGTCGAATTAAGCGAAGTGAAAATCAACGCGGAATTTTATCGCGATTATAAACTCAAAGAGCTTTACCCGAAGATGACGCTCAAGGGAAAGGAACAATCCGGGGGCCGCGACGTCTACGTGATCGAAGCCGCCGCGCCGGGCGTCGCGAAGAAAATGTACTTCGATGCGGGGACCGGCTTGCTCGCGCGCATGGACAGCGTGCTCGAAGGCGCCAACGGGAAAAGATCAATCGAAGAGTATTTCGACGACTACAAAGACGTGGAAGGCGTCAAGTTTGCGCACACCTACCGGCAAATCAATCCGGAGTATAACTTCACGTTCAAGTTTAATGAGGTGAAGTTCAACGCCGCCGTTGACGACGCCAAGTTCGTTAAGCCGGCCGCTTGAGTCATCAATCCGCCCTCAAAAGTAAGCAGGCGAGGCTTGATAACCTCGCCTGCTTGCCCGCGGCATCTTCATTCGCGAATTCTTTTCATCATGCGAAATCTCTCCGGCCCTTCTTTCAAAGTGTAGTCCGCGGGCACCTCAAAGAGCGTGCTCGACGGCTCGTTGCGATTGATGTTAATTAAGCGATACACCGTCTCGCCAAAACGCGGGTCGCTGCGCTTGGTCATCACCACCACCTGCAATGCGGGCGCATACCAGCGCTCGTTGATGATCTTGATGGGCCGCTCGTTGCCGATCGCGTTCTCGGGAATGGTGAATGTGTTGCGCGTGCCTTCAGCCTCCACGCCTTCGATGGTTTGCTTGCCAAGAGATTCATGCACCGGCTCGATTGGCGGGGCGGCTGGCGAAAAGTTTCCTTCCTCGACCACTGTCACGGCGTTTGACTCCGCCGGCAAAACGAAATTAAAGGACACCACGCTTTTCACCCTCATCGGGTGGTTTCCGACGGTCGTGAGCGGTCTAAAGCGCCATTGCCTGACCGCTTCCACCGCTGCCGGCTGCAAAAGCGAGTGTCCTTCCACAGCTGACGCGCTGACCACCTCACCCGCTTCGTTGGCGACGACTTGAACTTTAACCAATCCTTGTGCGCCCGCCGCTTTCGCGGCGGCCGGGTAAATCGGCTCCACCTTCTTCAGCGCGTTTTTGAGAGCTAATGGCCGCACCTTTACCGCCATGATATTCGGAGCGCCGGGCGCTGCGGCAGGCACAACCGGAGCCTCCGGAGGAAGCGGCGCCGTCACCCCCCCGACGGGGCCGAACCGCATCGGCGGCAAGATCAGCTTGCGCGCCGTGCGCGTGCGCGGATCGAGAATGTAATTGACGCCCGCGACCAAGTCGTTAATCAGAATGGTTTGCGGCGCGTCGCCGGCCGTGGCGAAGGGGCCGATCGCTGCCAGGGTTTGGTCGCGACGCGTGCGGCCGGCGCTGTCGCGGTGAACCGCCGCCGCTGTTTTGCGCACAATGCGGTTGCCGTCGCTTAAGGTCTGAGTAACTTCCGTGACGGCCTCGGCAGAGTAGGGCGCGCCCCGCACGGGCTGGCTGTCAAAACTCATCTCCGACGAAATGAAACTAAACGCAAAATCATCGCCGGGCTTAGCCATCACAATCTCAGGCGCACCCGGTTGAGGCGCGATTGGAGCCGCGGGCGGCGCGGGCGGCGCGACGATCAACACATCTCTTTCGATCAAAACATCGGCCGGCGGCTTGGGCGGTGTGGGCGGCTGCGACTGATCTCCTTGAGCGCTCGCGCTCCACCATCCCGCCTGTATACTGACAATTGCGCAGATCATCGCGGCGATCATTATTAATTTTTGCTCCTTCATAAGATATCTTTCCTTGTCCGCATGTTTCCGATGAACATCGTCAAGCATGAACGAAGTTTTGGTGGGATTACTTGACAAAGCGAATCGCGCGTGCGACTCCGTCGTAGCCGAGCAGCAAATCAGCTTTCGCCGCTCCGCTCTCCCGCTCCATGTTAACGGGCAGTCCGAAGGATATGAGCGTTGAACGCGGCACCTCAACGCGCACGATCTGCCCGCCCTCCAGCGGGTTCTGGCCCGCACCCTCGGCGAGAGCGAAGAACTCGGTGGCGATCTCTTCGCCCGTCGCCTCTTCCGTTTGCGGCACCGTTGCCTTCGACTTGAGCGCGGCGAAAGCGTCAGGACGCGAGCCGGCCGCCGCCGGCCGCCGCTTTCTTGGCGTCGTTTGATTTCCTAACGACGCCTCACGCGTAAGCTTGTCCGGCTTGACGCGGGGCCGAGCAAATTGGTGGACATCGTTTTCACTAACGTCACGCAGCGGAGCCGGGCTATGTGCTTAAATTTTCTGCGGCCCATTTTGCGGCGTGTGCCACGCGCGTCGGTAGATGTGCGGCGCAAACGCCACAAGGATCATGATGGCGACCACGGCCGCCACTGCTCCGGCCGCTCGAAAGAGCGGCCAACTCCTCTGCGCCGCGATTGCCGGCGCGTCGCTGGCGGGCCATTCAGATGCGGCGTCCGCCGCGTATGAGCGGAAAAACGTCAGCAGATCTTCTCGAGCCGCGCGGGCGCGATTGCATGGCAGCGGTCTCTTGCTGATAAGCGCGCAAGCTCTCTGACAACGCCCGCTGGCCAACTAGAAAAGCGGCGCAATCTCAACAATCTTCGGCGTGAGCCATGCGTGCGCATCACGTCTCCCAATGGCGCGCGCTCTGGCCAGTTCGACCGCCACGCTCCTGAACGATACGCAATTCATGCCAAACACCTCACCGGGTAAACTTTCTCAGCTTCAGACTCTGATGGCGTCGCCGCATCAACGCGCAGCCGCTCAAGCAACATGCTCCGAGCCCTGTGCAGGCGAGAGCGCACGGTGCCCACGGCGCAGTTGAGAACGCTCGCCGCTTCCGCGTAACTCATCTCGTGCAAATCGCACAACACGACAACTTCTCGGTAATGCGGCGGCAATCCGAGCACGCACTGCCGCAATCGCTCAACCGTTTGATTGCGCACTAACTCAGATAACGGGTCGTGCGGTGCGTTGGTGCTCTCAATGGACGCGGCGGCGCTCGCTTCTTCGTCTGCGTGTTCTCCTGAGAGTTGAACCAGCGGGCGGCTCTTTTCATGCAGGCGGCGCAAATGATTGCGCGCAACTCCGTAGAGAAAAGAAACGAGCGTGCCGCGTGCGGCGTCAAAGCGCCGCGCTTCGCGGACGAGCGTCATAAAAACTTCTTGCGTCACGTCCTCCGCGATCTCCGCCGAGCCGCTCATTTGCAGCGCGAAGCGATAAACTCCGGCGTGCCTGCGCCTGTATAACGCCGTGAACGCGCTTTCATCCCCGGCCATCATCAGCCCGAGTAAATCTTCATCTGTGGAAGTTTCAGCGAACACGGCGATTTTCCTCTTCCGTGTGAACAAGCGATCCTCACCCGTAGTTCACGATTAACTCGCAAAAAGTTCCCGAAATAACAAATCGAGTCGCAGTGTGAGAATTCAAGAGATTGTTGACGGAAAGAGAATTGATGTAAACGTCGGAAGCCGCTGCGGAAGGAGGTTCGGAAGGAGGAAGGCGGAAGGATGAAGGATGAAAGTCAAGGATTAAGGAATTTACTCAAGACAGAGCCTGTTCCGCAGCCTGCTTCGAGCAGGCGAGAGAGTATTAGCCACAGGCGTTCGGCCTGTGGTTATGCGCGGACACTATCGCGAGCCCGCGCGAGCGGGCGACCAGAGTGGTCGGGCGCAGAGAGGGGGTAGCCTAGAGCCGCAACAACGCTTCTGCCGCCTGCTCGGAGCAGGCTCAGGACATGAGAGGCGTGGCGCGACACCACAGGCCGAACGCCTGTGGCTACTAATCTGGCCGCCTGCTCCGAGCAGGCTCAAGTGGCCTCGAGTTGTTTACCTAAAAATTATTCTTTCAAGGAGAGTCGATAAAATGCACAGCCGCATCGCCGTAGTCTGGCTGCTCGTCGTTTCGCTTTTGGGGCCAGCCCACAGCGGCACAAGCGCGCGGCAATATCCGTCAGTCCCAACCCCCAATGCGCAACAAACCGCGCCGCCCACCGAGGCCAATCAGCAAGCCGCGAAAACCGCGCCCAAAGATCCGAATGATCCCGTCGAAAAAATCAAAGATGAAGGCATGAATCGCTCGCAGGTGATGAAGACGCTTTCCTACTTAACGGACGTGATCGGCCCGCGCTTGACCAATTCGCCGAACATGCGGCGAGCGAACGAGTGGACGCGCGACCAACTGACGGGGTGGGGACTGCGCGAAGCGCAGCTTGAGGCATGGGGGCCGTTTGGGCGCGGTTGGTCGCTTGAGCGCTTCAGTGCCCAGATCACCGAGCCGCAGTTTGCGCCGTTGATCGCTTACCCGAAGGCGTGGTCGCCGGGAACGGCGGGACCGCTCACCGGGCAAGTGGTTTTTCTGGATGCCAAAAATGAAGCGGAGTTGCAGAAGTATAAAGGACAGCTGAAAGGCGCCATTGTGCTGGCGACCGTCCCGCGAGAGTTAAAGGCGCGCTTTGAGCCGCTCGGCACGCGTCTTTCGGACAAAGAACTGCTGGAGTTGGCCGACGCTCCGATGCCCAAGTCGCAAAGCCCCGCCGCTACACGGTTGAGCAAACAGAGGCGTTCGCGTTTGCCGCGAAGCGATCGCAGTTCATCACGGAGGAAGGCGCGGCCTTGATCGTTGAGTCAAGCCCGCGCGGCGACGGTGGAACCGTCTTCGTGCAGGGCGCAACTGTGCCGGGCGTGCCCGCGTTCCCCAGCCAGCCGAACGCCAAGCGCGTCTGGCAAAAAGACGCGCCGAAAATCGTTCCGCAAATCGTAGTCGCGAGCGAGCAATACAATCGCATCGTGCGTATGCTCGGGCAGAATGAAAAAGTAACGCTCGCCGTTGACCTCGGCGTGCGCTTTCATGATGAAGACTTGATGGGCTACAACACGGTGGCCGAAATTCCCGGCACAGATTTGAAAGACGAAGTGGTGATGCTCGGCGGCCACATGGATTCATGGCACGGCGGAACCGGAGCGACCGACAACGCGGCGGGCGTCGCCGTGGCGATGGAAGCGGTGCGTATCCTCCAAGCGTTAAAGCTTCAACCGCGCCGCACGATCCGCATCGCCTTGTGGAGCGGCGAAGAGCAAGGATTGCTGGGTTCGCGCGCGTATGTGGCCAAACATTTCGGTTCAATCAAGGCATCGGCAAACGATGCGATGACCACGACTTTTAACGAAGGACAGGGGCAGCAAATCGTCACGCTGCCGGAGTACGAAAAGTTCTCGGCTTACTTTAACCTAGACAACGGCACGGGAAAGATCCGCGGCGTTTACTTGCAGGGCAATGAGGCCGTGCGGCCCATTTTTCGTCAATGGCTTGAGCCGTTCCGTGAGCTGGGTGCCGCGACGCTCACCATCGCCAACACGGGCGGCACGGATCACCTCTCGTTTGCGGCCATCGGCCTTCCCGGCTTCCAGTTCATCCAAGATGAAATCGAGTACGAAACGCGCACTCACCACTCGAATCAAGACGTTTTCGACCGCATTCAAGCCGACGATATGAAGCAGGCCGCGGTGATTATGGCGGCTTTTATTTACAACACGTCGATGAGAGACGCAAAATTTCCGCGCAAACAAACGGCTGGAAGCTAAAGCAAAACCAAGTGACGTTGATGCCGTAAGGACATTTGCCGCAATTTCAGCAGGTCAATTAGCACATCCCTTCGGCTGTTTCGTCAGGCGGTTATCCCGCTCGGTCTATGGCTGCTATACTAACGAACGGTAAAGAGGGAAGCGCTAACGCGCCACGATAAAGAGGACGGATGACCAACGAAAGAGCGAATGTAAGCCGACCCTCAGCCTTATTCGCACTGACGAGACAGCGGCTGGCGATCATCGCCGCTCTCGTCGTCATTCTTTGTTTGGGAGCTTGGGCGACGTTCTCCGTCTGGAACCGGCAAGCTCCCGGCGAACTCGCGCAAGCTCATTTCGACCCGCTTCTTTCCGAACAAACGAGACGCACCTTAGACATAGGGCTCGGCGACCACATTCATTGCGCCATCGAGCATAAAGCTAAATTTCTCGGAGAGATCCAGCCCGAGTACGCCGGTTTATTGCCGCTCACGAAAGAGCAATTGGGAGGAAACTATCAAGTTGCGGCCGCGCACCATTGCGAAGTCGATAATCGCGAATTCGTGCATTTCGTGTTAAAGAGTAAAGATGCCACGCTGTCGCTCGCCTTCACAAAAAAGCAAGGCGAATCGTTTCCCGACCACGCAGGTGCGCCAACTCTCAAATCCGAAGTGCCGCTTTATCAAGGCGAGTCGTCGGCTTATCAAATCGTCGGCTTTGAGGCAGGGAACCATCTCGCTTTTGTAATCTCTGATTTGGGACGCAATGAGAATCTGAAAGTCGCTTCACTCGTCGCCCGGCTGGTGAATGACTTTTTCGGTCGGTCGGAAACCGATGCTCCGGCCGAAAGCCAAAAGCGAAATCGCCTGCGGTTTTCGTCAATGGCCTGAGCCGTTTCAGCGAACTAGGGCCTTCGCGACGTTTACCCTTGCCAACACACGAAAGGGGCGAACTCTTTTGGAGTCTCACCCCTTCGGTTACGAAATAAGCTGTTCTCGGTACTTCTCAGGTGTTCGACGCAGCATTGATCGCTTCGTTTCTCGCTTCCGTTGACTCACGCTCTAACGCGCTACGCTTGGATTCCTTTTGTTGCGCGCCAAGATCAATGCCAATCATGTCTTTCAGCTTGCCAAGCAGAGCAGGCAACACAACTGCCTGGGCCGTATGAGAAACTTCGTCAACCAAACGGTCGCCAAGCGAAGACACTTCCTGCTGTAAGCGATCAAAGGCTCTGGTTTCTTTGAAACGATCAATCAAACCCGGCTTTTGCGGCTCATCCGGAGCATCAAAAGCGGTTGCCGACGCTGCGGCCATAGATGGCCGAACAGGAGCGGAAGTCGCCACAGGAAATGCACTATTGTCTCGGCTCGGTGAGTACGATTTGTACTGCGGTATGTCGTCTTCGTCCTCGTAATCTTCGCTTTCGGAAACGTCGAAAACGCTGTAATCTTTTTTGCGACGATCATTACCAGCGGCAGCGGCAAGACCATATCCGACGAAAAATCCAACCGAGAGAGCGCCAATATGAAACGCGACAGGGCGTCTCTGATATTGCTCGCGCCAATCAAGCGCGTCGTTAATGCTTTCTCTCACGGTTTGATATTGCGTGGAGACCGTATCCTTGATTTCGGCAACGGTCTGAGTGATGGATTCGCGCGCCTCTTCCATGCGACGTTGAAGTTCCTCTTTCGTGGTCTCGTCGTCGCTCACAGTTGTTTCGGCGACGCGCGCTGTTGCTACATTTCGTTCTTCAACCATTGCTTGTCCTTTCTGAGTTCCTCAACGCTCCGTTGCGGCACCGGGTTTTGCGCCGTCAAGCGATTTTTCATAGAGTAAATTACAATGCCGCCGATGATCAAATAAACCAGCCCAGTTAAGGCAAATCCAAGGGCATAATTAATTGGCGGGTCAAAGCTAAACAACTTAGAAACGAAAAATGCGATTGCTACGTTGACCAAAGCAAACCCGATGGAAGCCACCAACGCACCAACCGCGATTCCGGCCCCGCCCTTAGCATAGATCGAAGCTTCTTCCCTGATCTCGACCTTGGCTAAGCTAAGTTTAGTGTCAAGCAGCGTCACAACGTTGTCGCCCAATCTACCAATAAGCGACGGTAGATCTTCTAAATCGTGTTGATCCTGCTGAGCCGGTATGGCGCCGTGTACGAGCTTCTTTCAATGTCAGGCATCGCGCTTTAACCTCCTTGCTTTATTGATGGCGGATACCCAGGGCCAAAAAGCGCAAGCTTAAATAGCCCCGGGCATCGCAAACAGCTACACCACCGACGGCCCCTCAAACATTATCGACGGCTTCCGCGAAACAAAAGCCCGAGGATCAACCCGGCGGCCGCCGAAATTAAAATCGCTTGTCCCGGATTTTGGCGTGCATACTGCTTCGCCTCTTCCGCGACTTGGTTGATATCTTTGTTCTGCAAATCTTTAAATTTGTCGCCAACAACTGACATTTTGTCCGCCACGTAATCTTTCGCTTGAGTGGCTGCATCAGCAACCTTCTGTCCGTATTGCTGAGCTTGCGCGCCAATCCCCTGACTCGCTTCGGAGGCAGGAGTTGGAGCAGGCACAGTCGGGGCGCCGTGAGTTAAACTTGTTCCGGCATCATGCTTCACACCAGCATCGCCCGTAGGTTTGGCGCCGACAGTTGTGCCCGTACTAGGGGAACCGCTCGGACTGCTGGGGGAGCCGCTCGGATTGTTATTTTGTGGCATCTTTAATAATCTCCTTTTGATTTCTCAAAACTAGCTTGAATTCTCGCCTTAATTAGAGGAAAGCGCGATGGGCGCTCACTGTTAATTGATTTCTTTCGCACGTGAGCAAACGTTGTGCCGACGTAACCTGTTTGCCCTCTTTGGTTAAAAAGCCATGCGAATGCTGTTTCATGGTTCAAGTGAGCGAATCTTGCGAACGCTGCCTCGTTGTGAAAAAGTACGCCTGAGGTCTGGAACCATACAGGATTTCGTTTGTCTTTTCCACAATTGAGCGACGTTATTTTTCCAGCGCGAAGCTGCACGTCATCGATGATAACAATTGCAAAAAAGCATTTGCTTGCCTGAAATCTTACTCCATAAATGACGAACTTGAGTTTTCGGGTACGCCGACTTGCCGCTCGCTATGACGGGCTGCGAACGTTGCTTGGCCGGCAAAGAAGCGGACCGCGTGTCGGCGAATTGAGTAGCGACAGTGATCGGCTTCCAGAACCTCTCCGTCCGTGTTGACTTTAATTGTGCGCTCGAAGAGTATTTCGAGCTCGCGCGCTCGAAAATAGCTGACACGCTCATCATCAAGATGGTCTCCTCCGGAGACGCGCGTCAAAAGGCTGATAAAATCAAGCGTCGGCATTGATTCAACAAGGCAGCAATCGAAGAGCCCGTCGTCGATTACGGCGTGAGGGGCAATCAAACGGCCGCCGCCGACCATGCGCGAATTGCAGACCGCAAACATTTGCACGTGCGCCGTCCGCTCCGCGGAGGTGCCGTCTTCGGCGATAATCGTGAAGCGCCCGCCAACCGGTTCGTAATCCAGCAGCACCTGCGCGCCGCCGATCAGGTAGGCAAATTTGCCGGTCAGCATTTTTAATTCAGGGTTTACCGCCGAAGACACTTCGGCGATAAAGCCGCCCGCCGAAACATTGATAAAGAACCGCTCATTGAGCGAGCAGAGGTCGGCTTCAATAACATTCCCGGCGAGAATCGTGTCAATGGCGCCCTCGACATCCTCGGGCAGTCCGAGCGCCGCGGCGAAGTCGTTGCCGGTTCCAAGCGGCACCAGTCCGAAAGTTACTTGGCTGAGAGCGTCTGCGACTTGCGCCACGCCGTTAACGGCTTCGTTCAAAGTGCCGTCGCCGCCCGCGACGAAGATATTGGTAAAGCCTTTTTCGGCCGCCTGCTCGGCGGCACGAATGGCGTCGCCGGCGGCCACCGTCATGACGATGTCCATTTCGCCGACGCGCTCGCGCAAACGCTCATTAATCGTTTGCAAAAAGTTTGGAGCCGAGTCAGAACCGGAAACCGGATTGACGATCAAGCGTGATTGCATCGCAAGCTTTTTATCACTTATTCACTGTGAAGATGTTGCCGCCCTAAACTACCTTGATTCTCTACCGGGCGCAAACACTCGAACGGGTACGCGGCCGCTTCCCAATCTTCGGCATTCCTTGAACTCGCCTTTCGCCGAGCATTGATCTCTCACTCTGAAACCCCACTTGACCTGCGGCGAGAGTTTACGATATCTCTCTCTGAGAAATGATTTACTGGGTAATTCTATGAAGAACATAACTTCGGAGTTGGATGTCTTGGGCGTCTTTTCGCACCCGGATGACGCAGAGCTGACGGTCGCCGGGACGCTGTTAAAGTTAAAGTCGCTTGGCTATCGCACCGGCGTGGTCGATATGACGCGCGGTGAAATGGGCACGCGGGGCACGCCGGAGATGAGAGCCGCGGAGGCCCGCGACGCGGCGAAGATACTAAACCTTGATGTGCGCCTGAACCTGGAACAAGCTGACGGCGGCGTGTGGCTGACGGAGGAATCGCGACGCTCAATGGTGCGCGTGATTCGCGCGCATCGCCCCAAAGTGATTCTCACCGCTCACTGGGACGACCCGCATCCGGATCACGCGCACACCGCGCAGATTGTGCGCGAGGGGGCACGCTTGGCCAGCATGCGCCTCTACGACCGCGAAGCGGGACAGAACGCCGTGCCGGTGCCGATGATCGCTTACTCGGTCTACTCGCGCCTCGTGGTCCCGTCGTTTGTGGTGGATGTCTCGGAATTTGTGGAGGGAAAGATGAACTCGATTCGCGCCCACGTCTCTCAATTCTACAAATCCGACTCAAACGAGCCCGCGACGAGAATCAGCGCGCAGAGTTTTCTGGGCGAGATTGAGAGCAGGATGGGCTATTACGGCGCGCTGATCGGCGTCGCGGCCGGCGAAGCGTTTTACACGCGCGAGGCCCTTCACGTACACGATCCCGTCCGGTTGCTCACGCGCCCGATGAACATTTACTCATAAAAGATGGGGCCGGTTTTCGGGAAAACCGGCCCCACTTCGCTTAACGGCTCTTAGCGCCCGCGCTCACATCGCTTCGACTTCAAGCTCCGGATCAACTTCATTTTTGAGCATGCCCTCGATGGCCATCAACGTGCCCGAGATGGAACTCGGGCAACTGCCGCATGCGCCTTGATAACGAATCGTGAGGGTATTGCCTTCCAATTTGACGATCTCCAGCCAGCCTCCGTCTCCCGCAAGCGCCGGCCTAATCCGCTCATCCAAAATTCCGTTGATCTGCGCCATTCGCGGGTCGTCGCTCAGCATCGCCCCGAGCGGCCCGCCAACAGCCGCCGCCGTCGCCATCGTCGCGCCATTTGAAACCGTAGCAGCGGCGGCGCGAATCGGAACGGCCAGCCTCGGCAGTAGCTCATCCCAATCAGCGAAATCGTTTTTCTCAACGGTCACCATGCGGTCCATGTAAAAAACCGAGACCACATCGCCAATCTCAAACAGCGATTTGCCCAACGTGTCTTCCTGCGCGTCAATCTCAGTTTGAAACGATCGCGCCGTTCCGTTGGTAACAGGCTCTTTGAGAATAAACTTAACCGCGTTAGGGTTCGGCGTTTCTTCGATATTGTCGATCTTAGGCATATAAACTCCAAAATTGCGCTCTCCACCAAAGATGAAGGGCAACCTAACTTCCCTTTAATAATTGTCTAACTCACGTTGATGAAGCATTATACTCCCTCTCTTCGCCTTAACTCTAATCGGAGTCGGGTGACAAGAAAAACTCATCTCCCTTTGTCATAGTTGTCGTGGTGGGCTCGTCTGGAGTGGAGTACGCCTTGACCGAGCACTGGAGCTTGGCCGCCGCGAGGTGTTGCGTCGAATTTATGTGGCCGTTCGCGATCACAATTGGACGACGATTCCCGCGCGCCTTTTCCATCTGCATGTCGATGAGCGGCCGGACTCATTTCGCCTCACCTTTGAAGCTGAGCGCGTCCAAAACGAAATTGATTTTTACTGGCGGGCCGAGATCAACGGCGATGCGCAGGGCCCCGTTACCGAAAATTAAGGATCAAAGAAATTAATCAAAAATCTTTTATTCTCAGCTTTCATCCTTCATCCTTCCAAAGCGGCTTCTGTTTGTTTACTCGCCGAAGTGAGGTGTTCTTTCGAGAACGCCTCACTTAACTGAGAACTTGAAAACCGTTGTCTCTTGATATTTCTGTCCCAGCTTGAGCACCACCGTGGGAAACTGCGGCTTGTTGGGCGAATCGGGGAAGTGCTGCGTCTCAAGACAAAATCCGTGGCGCTGCGCGTAGACCTTGCCTCGCTTGCCGGTCACGCTGCCGTTCAGGAAGTTGCCCGTGTAGAACTGCACGCCCGGCTGTGAAGTGTAGACCTCCAACACGCGCCCTGTGGTCGGCTCGTAAACCGACGCGGCCAGCGAAACCGCTTCGCCTCCGGTTCTCTTCAGCACCCAGTTGTGGTCGTAACCTTTTCCCACGACAAGCTGTTGATGCTGATCGTTAATGCGGGCGCCAACGGCCGTTCTTTGTGTGAAGTCGAAGGGCGTACCCTTGACGGGGGCCAGCTCACCCGTCGGAATCAGGGTCTCATCGACGGGCGTGAACTGATCGGCGTTAATCATCACCTCGTGCGCGAGAACGTCGCCGGAATTGGTGCCGGCGAGATTGAAATAAGAGTGATTCGTGAGATTAAGAATCGTGTCTTTGTCCGTGGTGGCCGCATAAGAAATTCTTAATTCGTTGTCCTCTGTGAGGCGGTAAGTAACGGTGACGGTCAAATTGCCGGGGTAGCCTTCCTCACCGTCCTTGCTGAGATAAGTGAGTTCCAATTCGTCGCCGCGCTCGCGCGCCGTCCAAACGCGCTTATCAAATCCGCGGGGGCCGCCGTGAATGTGATTGCCGTTGTTGTTTTGCGCCAACTTATACTCGGTATTGTTCAGCTTGAACACGCCTTTGGCGATCCGGTTGGCGTAGCGGCCGACGAGAGCGCCGAAGAACGGGTGCGGCTTTAAGTAGCCGTCGAGGCTTTCAAACCCGAGCACCACGTCGTCCGTTTTGCCGGCGCGATCAGGCGTTTTCAGCGAAACGATAATGCCGCCGAAGTTGGTGATCTGAGCCTCCATGCCCTTTGAGTTGGTAAGCGTATAAAGATCAACCGCTGCTCCGTCCGCGGTCTTCCCGAAAGCTTGCTTTTTCATTTGTATCTTGGCCTCTGCGGGGACAATGAAAATGCTCGCGGCCGCGAATATCAACGTTAACGTGAAAAACATCAGGCGAGATTTCATCATTGATTCCTCGTTTAATTGTGAAATGTGAACGAACTTTTTAGTGATGGCGAAAACGCTAGCTTAACGTTGACGTGATTTGAAGTAAAGAAACAAGCGGCTCAGAATCCGCTCTTGGCTGATGAATGTTGAATGAACTTTTACGAGACGGCATGAAAATTTTTTTGCTCAACGCATGTTTTAGCTGTCAGAGATGACCGCCAAACCAGCCACGCTGGCGAAGTGCGCGCGGTTGTGCGTGTCGAGCGGCAGTCGAAGATGCAGCGCGGTCGCCGAGCGACCCACGCATCAGCAGAACTCAATCGACCTGCCCGAGCGGCGGGCATCATTCGTTACCTCCGCCCACAGTTGGCAAATTTGCGCGGATGAGTGCTGTACGACGTAGCGGCGCAAGTGAGACTTGAGTTGCTGCTTTCGGCGCACGCCCCAGTTGGCGGTGAGTGTCCATCCTTTCAACTCGGCCAGCGTCATTAACTCGGTTACAAGAAATGGTTGTCGCAGATTGAGGGCCAAAAGGAGATTGCCGTATTAACTGCGTAGCAGCAATACGGCAATGGATTTATGGAGCCACCTGTCGGGATCGAACCGACGAACCTTTCGATTACGAATCGAACGCTCTACCAACTGAGCTAAGGTGGCCCGTTTAATCGAACAAGTAATATACGAAGCTGGTTAAAGCCGTGTCAAGCAACCACGCTCGACCAGTCCGCATGAGTGGCGATGTAAAACGAAAAGGCCGGCCGGGGGGCAAAATTGGTCTTCGGACGGAAAACCTTTGGCCGGCGTGCGCGGCTTTTGGGCGACAAATGTAGTCTTGACTCAAACGCTTCGCATGATCGACGCGGAAGCAATCAAGCGCGCCTGCATTTGAGCGGGCGCGCCTTTCGTCGCGGCCCGACCTTTAGTATGATCGCGACTGAGAGTTTAGACTTTAGCGTGGCCAATTGCGAGATAATGACCAAGAGTAAGGAGTGAAAGTGAGTCAAACAGAGCGTCAAGTGAAAAGCGAGCGAAACGTGGCGGTAAACGATCCCGCGCGAGACAACGAAGAGCATGAACTGGAAGCCGAAGAGGAATCGGCGGCGGCGATGGACGCCGACGTGCCGCACCCGCCAGACGCTTCGGAGACGACCGAAGGACAACCTTCCTAGTGTGAATGGGATGTCAGCCAAGCATGTCCGACAATCTGCTCGATTGTCGCTCGGCCCCGCCAGAAATCAAGCTTGGCGGTTGGGCAGGCACGCGACAATCGAGCGGATTGTCGGACACTGTGGCCACAGCGATGCCGGCAGCAGTAGTCGCGTTTCGAGCACAGAGAGTTGAACAATCCCTTGAGTCGAACTCACGTTTCCCAGCGTCGAGCGACGATAGGAAAAACAAAGGGGACGGAAGAGTAATCTGCCGTCCCTTTTTCGGTTGGCGTTACCGTCGGGCCGAGCTGATGGGCTACAATCGAAAGCGCAAACTATTTTCGCGAGAAGTACAACATGAATTATCAAGTTCGTTTCATTCAGCCCGGCCTTCTGCTCGCTTGTCTCTTGCTGCTTCAGGCGGCGCCCGCGCACGCGCAAGCGCGGAAGCGGCTGCCCTCGCCGGAGAAAATCGTCGGCGAGTATCTCAAAGCAATTGGCGGTAAAAAGCGCGTCGCGTCGGTGAAAGATGTTGTTTACGAATGGTCGATTGAGGGCGCGGACACAAACAGCGAAAAACGTACGACGGCGCGCACGCAGCTTAAATTTCCGGCCGCTTGGCGAACGGACGTGATGCACCCGGATGGGGAAGTCATTCGCGCCGCGTCGCCCCGTTCGGCTTGGGCGCGCGAAGCGAACGGCGATTTGCGCACGCTGACCGATAACGAAGCGTTTGTCGCCAAGCTCAGAGCGGCGCTTGAAGCGGGCGCACTGCTCAATTATAAAAAATTGAATGTGCTGGCGCGCACCGCCGCCGTCGAACAGGAAGCGGGAGAGGCGGCCTACGTGGTTGAGTTTGCGACGCGCGAGGGCGCACGTTTGCGCTATTGGTTTGGCGCCTCAAGCAAACTCATTTTGAAGATCGCCGATCCGCGACAAGGAACCGAAACCGCCCTTGGCGATTACCAGCCGCGCGACGGATTGCTGGAGCCGCACCGCATGACGCTTCGTTCCCTCGCGGCTGGCGACGGGTCGGCGCCGCCCCCGACAATTTTCACACTCCAAAGCGCACGCTATAACACGAATCTCCCGGACACGTTATTCGATCCGCCAAGCGATGCGGCGATTAATATCCCGCAACTGCTCCGCGAAGTGGCGAGCAATCAAAACGAACTGGACGAGCGCATCAGCGAATACACTTATACGCGCAAACAAATTGACCGCGAGATTAATGACCGCGGAGAGCTGAAGCGCGAAAAGGTGTTGGTGTATGAAATTTATCCGGTGCAGGGCGGCGGCCGCGTGCTGAAATTGATTAGCGAGAACGGAGCGCCGCTCGCCGCGGAGCGAGTCGCGAAAGAGGAAAAGCGCGTCGCCGAGGAATTGGCGAAAGCCGAGCGCGAGCATCAAAAGGCGCTGGAGAAACGCGAGCAAGTGAAGAGAAGGGCGAACGAGACCGGAGCGGGCAAAGACGGCGATGAGGAATTTGAGGGCATCGGCGCTTTCCTGCGCGCCTGCGAATTTGTAGCGCCGCGCCGCGAGATGCTCCGCGGGCGCGTGACAATTGTTTTTGATTTCCGCCCGCGAGCTGGCTATCGTCCGCGCTCGCGGGGCGAATCGTTGATTAGCAAATTGATCGGCGTCGCTTGGATTGATCCGGAAGATAAACAAGTGATGCGCTTGGAAGCGCGCCTCGCCGATGGTTTCAAAATCGGCGGCGGGTTGCTCGCCTCGGTTCGTTCGGGTTCAGCTTTCGCTTTTGAACAAGCGCGGATGACGGACGGCGTGTGGCTTCCGCGCTTCGCGCAAATCAACGCCTCGGTCAAAGTCTTTTTGGTCGCCGGCATCCGTCTCGATGCGACGCGCGAATACAGCGATTACAAAAGTTCAACGTGCAAACCGGCGAGGCAAGCGTGGACGCAAGTGAAACGGAGAAGCCTTAACCAGGCTTCACCTCTGTGTCTCTCTCTTGTCTTCTCTCCGTGTTTCTCTGTGTTTAAGTCAGTCGTACATAAACACAGACAAACACGGAGAGAAGACACAGAGGTAAAGCCAAGACTCGGATTAACCAAGCGTAGACGAAAATTATGAAAGAAGTTGTGGTCATCGGCGGCGGTTTAGCGGGGGCGGAGGCAGCTTGGCAGGCCGCGTGCGCTGGCGCCCGTGTGCGACTCTACGAGATGCGGCCGGTGGTGAAGACGCCCGCGCACCGTACAGATCAATTGGCGGAGATCGTGTGCTCCAACTCCTTGAAGTCGGACGAGCCCGGAACCGCACCTTACCTGTTGAAAGAGGAACTGCGCCGCGCAGGCTCTCTGGTCATGGAAGTGGCGATGGAGTGCCGCGTGCCCGCCGGGGCCGCGCTGGCGGTCGACCGTCACCGCTTCTCACAATTGATTACGGAGCGCATCGGCTCGTACCCGAACATCACGCTCATACGCGAAGAAGCGACACGCATCCCCGAAGACGTCGTTACCATTATCGCCGCCGGGCCGCTGTGCTCGGAAGCGTTGACCACAGAAATCATCCGCCTCACCGGAGACGATCAACTTTACTTCTACGATGCGATCGCGCCCATCGTGGCCGCCGACACGATCAACCGGGAGGTGGCTTTTCGCGGCGCGCGCTACGGCAAAGGCGGCGACGACTACTTGAACTGCCCGTTTGACGAAGAGCAATATGAAAATTTCTATCAAGCTTTAATCGGCGCGAAAAGCGTGCCGCTGCATAAATTCGAGGAGACGCGTTGGTTCGAGTCTTGTTTGCCGATTGAGGAGTTGGCGCGCCGCGGGCACGCGACGCTGCGCTACGGCCCGATGAAGCCGGTCGGGCTCGCGGACCCGCGCACCAATCGCGAAGCTTTCGCGGTGGTGCAGTTGCGGCAAGAGAATCTGATGGCCGATGCTTACAACCTGGTGGGCTTTCAGAATCATCTACGCTACGGCGAGCAGGCGCGCGTGCTGCGCTTGATTCCGGGCCTTGAAGACGCCGAGTTTTTGCAGTTCGGCCAAATTCACCGTAACACTACATCTGCGCTCCGCGCGTGCTCTCGCCGACGCTGCAAATGCGCGAGCGCCCGGAAGTGTTCTTGCGGGGCAAATCAGCGGCGTTGAGGGCTACATCGGTCGATCGCCACCGGCTGGCTCGCCGGATTAAACGCCGGGCGCGTTGCGCCGGGCGCGACACCATCAGGCGCCGCCCAAGTCCGCGACAGGCGCGCTCGCGCGTTACGTTTCGGGAGCGCAAACGAAAAATTATCAACCGGTTAACATCACGTTCCTTTGCTTGAACCGCTGCCGCCGAAGAGCGCCGTCGGTAAAGCACAAACGCGACCGACATCATTTACAGGTTGAGATGGCTTTAAAAGAGTGGGATCAGTTTTTGGGCACAATCAAACCGCCCACGGCGTCGCCCCTGCTTGTCGCCGCCGGCGGATGAGGAACGGGTGTCAGTGTATGATGCTTTGCCGCTGCGTCGTTGTTATTGCTGTGCTGGCGTCGGCGCTCACCTTTCCGCTGACGCCGCCGGTCGATGCTCAATCGAGGCGGCAAAAAAGGGAATTGACCGCACCGGAGGCGCCCCCCAAAGCCCCCTCTTCAGTTCAAGATCTCAGCTCAGGAAAACCTCACGAGCCGCCGGCCAGCGCCGACGACGGCGATGTTATTAGCGTCACCTCCAACCTTGTGCCGTTGCTCGCGTCGGTCGTCAACGCCCAGGGCGAAGCCGTTCCGCATCTCACTTTAGCGGACTTTGAATTGCTGGTGGATGGCTCGCCGCGGCCCATTGGCGAATTGAGCAGATCGGAGATGCCTGTGCGCCTGGCGCTCCTGTTTGACAACAGCTCAAGCTTGAACGTCGCGCGCGAATTTGAAAAGCGCGCCGCCGTGAGATTCTTTCGTCGCGTGATCCGCCCAATTGATCAAGCCTCTATCATTTCCATTTCGAGCACTCCGGAGATGGTTCAAACGCTGACCTCAGATGTCAAGCGTTTGGTCGATGTGATCGAAGGTTTCGGGAAGCCCAAAGGTGCGACGGCGATGCTCGACGCCGTGGCTCAAGCCGCCGAGTATCTTTTGCCGCAGCAAGGGCGAAAGGTGATTATCATTGTCAGCGACGGCGCCGACACGGTCAGCGAGCGCAGCTTCGAGGCGACGATGCGGCTGGTGCAGGCCGCCAACTGCCAAGTTTATGCGGTGCAGACCGGCCAAAGCGCCAACGCCAATTTGCATGATCTAACGGCGGAGCGCAGACTCCGGGACCTGACTTCGCAAACCGGCGGAGCGATGTTTGTGCCGCAGACGACCTCGGACTTGGACGCCACCTTTACGCAGATCTCCGCGGATCTTGCGCAGCAATACGTTTTAAGTTATTACCCAATGGAAGAAAAACGCGACGGCCGCTTTCACGCCGTCGCCCTGCGCGTGCCCACGCAACCCGCCACCCGCGTGCGCACCCGCAAAGGATACTACGCGCCGAAAGGATGAGAACAGTGACAAGTGACAAGTAACAAGTGACAAGAAATCCTCCTCTTTTCTTGTCACTTGTCACTTGTCACTTGTCACTTGTCACTTTCCGATGGAACATCTGTTGGCACAGTTTTTCGAGCATCTGCGGTATGAGCGCAATGTGAGCGAGCACACGCTGCGCAACTACATGATTGATTTGAGCCAGTTTTATGAGCATCTGGCGCCCGCCGACCCGGGAACGGGAGTGCGACGCGAGGTGGGCATTAAGCAGATCGACCACATCACGATTCGCGAGTGGCTTTCGTCGCTGCACACGGCGCACAAGAAAAAGACCTCGGTGGCGCGAAAGCTGGCGGCTTTGCGCACCTTCTTTCAGTTTCTGGTGCGCGAAGGCGTGATCGAGGCGAATCCGGCGAAGCTGGTCGCGACGCCCCGGTTAGAAAAGAAAATCCCGAATCATTTGTCGGTCGAGGAGATGATTCGTTTTATCGAAACGCCGGACATCTCGACCGACCTCGGACGGCGCGACCGCGCGATCCTGGAATTGCTTTACGGCACCGGGATGCGCGTCTCCGAGCTGACGAAGCTCAACCTCAATGACTTGGATTTAAAGGGAAAATTGGCGCGCGTGATGGGCAAGCGGCGCAAACAAAGGATCGTTCCCTTTGGCGAGCCCGCGCTGCACGCGATGCTTCAATATTTGACCGCCGTGCGCAACGGATTTCTTCAAACCGCGCCGCTCGCGGAGCGCGATTCGCAAGCGGTCTTTCTCAACTACCAGGGCACGCGCATCACCACGCGCTCCGTCGGCCGCATGGTCGACAAGTACATAGAAATCTGCGCCGGCATCCACAACATCAGCCCGCACTCGCTGCGCCACTCCTACGCCACACACCTGCTTGACTCCGGAGCCGACTTGCGCGACATCCAAGAACTCCTCGGCCACGCCCGCATCTCCACCACCCAAATCTACACGCACGTTTCGATGGAAAAACTAATTGAGGTTTATGACAGATCGCATCCGAAGGCGTGAACTTGGAAGGATGAAGGCGGAAGGATGAGGGATGAAAGCTCTGGATGAAAGAATTGTATCTATGCTGTGGCGTAGAGTGTTCTACAGCCTGCTCGAGCAGGCGGCGAGGTAGCCACAGGCGTGAGAGCCTGGTGATGCGCGAACACCATAGCGAGCCCGCGCGTAAGCAGGGCGATGAAGGTCGGGCGCGAGGGGTAGCCGCAAGAGCCGCATCAAGCTTGCCGCCGCTGCCGCAGGCTCATAGCGGGCGTGGCGCTGGTTCCCGCAGGCTCTCACGCCTGTGGCTGCACTCTCGCCTGCTCGGAGCAGGCTAAGCGGCCCGCAGTATTCACGAAGAATTTAATAAAATTTCTTTGGCCTTATGTTCCGCCTTCCGCCTTCCGCCTTCCGCCTTCCGCCTTTTGTTTTAGAGTGTCGGTGGGTCGTCGGTGCCTGCGCGTTCTTCGATCAGTGATTGACACCGGGCGCAGTAGCGTGCGGAGGCATGGCGTCGAGGCGGCGCTCGTTGATTTCTTGTTCGCAACGGGCGCAGGTTCCGTAGCTGCCTTCGTCGATGCGAAGTAGCGCTTGGTCGATGTCGGCGACAAGCTGAGACTCACGCTCGCCGAGTCGAAAAGCGACTTCTTTGTTGACATCCTCCAATGACATATCGACGGCATCCTTGACGCCGTCGTCGGCCGACTCGAGCGCGGCGGCCTGATCTTCACGGACGTTTTGGTTGTGGCGCCGCAGTTCCTTTAAGAGAATTTGGCGGTAGTGTGCTAACTTTTCTGCTTCCATATATTTCCTCAACTCCCGGCGATGATCGCTTTCACCCGATCCGCTCGCTCGATGTATGTGACGATGATAAAAGGCGCCAAGTATAACCCACGCCGAGACTGTGAGAACAACGCTCGAGCGCGGTTACCGGGAGGCAGGTGTTTGGAACGATTGCTCTCCGCAGATCAGAGAAGCGGCGAGCAGCGGAATGGTCAGCTCATGGTGTCCGGTGATGGAGTAGCCGCGGCCGTGCGCCGCGCCACTCACGGGTCGGCGCACGACGTTGGTGAGCGGCCTGTATGATTGAATGAAGTCGAAGTTGGCGGTTGTAAAGTCGGTCAGCGGGTGTCCCAGATTTCGCACCAGCGTCACGGTTTTCAAAAAAACTTCCGGAAGCACGACCGCCGAGCCGATGTTTAAGTAAACGCCGCCGCCATTCATACGGCGCACCAGCTCGGCGAGCAGTCGGAAGTCCGTGTGCGTCGCGGCGCCGAGCGCCGCGCCATCCGTTTGCGGGTGGAAGTGGGGAATGTCGGCGCCGATGGCGACGTGCGCAGTGAAGGGAATTCGCGCTTGGTAAGACGCGCACAGCAGCGAAAGGTTTTCGTGTTTCGGATGCGAGCCAAGCAGCGTGCGGCCCAGCGCTTCGCCAAGCCCCAGAGCGTCACGCGCGCCCTCACGGGCCGCCGTGTTTAAAAGTTTCCCGGTCTCTTCGGCTGCGCCAAAGATGCCGCTCCCGAGCGCGGCGTCAACATCCTCTGACGTCGTCCCGACGAGCGCGATCTCCGTGTCGTGAACCAACACCGAGCCGTTGGCGGCGATGGCGGTGACGAACCCTCTGCGCATCAAGTCGATGATCACAGGCGCGAGGCCCGTTTTGACCACATGGCCGCCGATGCCCCAGATAATCGGTTTACGAAGCGTGCGTGCGCGCGCGATCTGCTCGGTCAATTCGCGCAAGGAGCGCACCGCGAGAATATCCGGGAGCGAGTCGAGAAAGTTGGCCAAAGACGAGTCGGTCTGAATGGGGCGGGCGAAGTCCGCAGCGGAGACTTTGCTCGGACGCGTCGCGAGCGGATAAGTGCGCACGCCGCTCAAATCGATTGGTAAGATGTCGTCTTCGTAAATAGACATGGAGCTTTGCGGACGATACTGCGCTCACACTTTGCTGGTAAGTGGCCAAAAATTTGTCATGCAAGACCTTGAGCAAGGCCACCGCCAGTCGTCCGACAAACTTTAGTTTGTCGCGGCACCGCCACTGCTGCGCAGCACCGACGACAAACTTTAGTTTGTCGGACATCGGCAGTCGCCCTGCGGTAGCTGACTTCCTTGACACAACTTTTGGCCACTGACTTAGAGCGGAAAGAGCTTGCTCTCGACCAAATCGCAGAGCACGTGTCCGATCAAGTTATGTGTCTCTTGGATGCGTTGCGTGTCGGCGCTGGGCACGATGAGTGCGAGGTCGCAAAGCGCGGCGACAGCGCCGCCATCTCGTCCGAGCAATCCGATCACCTTGATCCCGCCGCCGCGCGCCTGCTCGGCGGCGGCCACGACGTTTGCGGAGCGGCCCGAAGTTGAGATCGCCAGCAGCACGTCGCCGGCGACACCGAACGCCTCCACCTGGCGCGCAAACACTTGATCGAACCCCGAGTCATTGGCGATGCAAGTTAGCACGCCGCCGTCTGTGGAGAGCGCGAGGGCCGGCAGCGCGCGGCGCTGCGGATGCAGAAAGCGGTTGATAAATTCACCGGCGATGTGCTGCGCGTCGGTCGCGGAGCCGCCGTTGCCGCACAGCAGCAGCTTGTGGCCCGAAGCGAAGGCTTCTTCGATGATGCGGGCGGCCGCCGCCACATCCGATGCGTGCTCGGCAAAGTAAGCCTGTTTGACTCGCATGCTGTCGGCCACGGTTTTGGAGATCGTTTCAATCATGCGTTCAAAAGACAACGCGGATTTCAAGCGCTTTGACGCTGCTCGCGTTTGGCGACATGGCCGTTTAAGAGCGGGCGAATCGCTTGCCCCGTGTGCGAGCGACGAGCGCGCGCGACTTCCTCGGGCGTGCCTTGCGCGACGACTCGCCCGCCGTGCGCGCCGCCCTCCGGCCCGAGGTCTATGATGTGGTCAGCTGATTTGATGACATCCAAATTGTGCTCAATCACAATCACAGTGTTGCCCACGGCGACCAGGCGCTGGAGCACATCGAGTAGTTTATGCACGTCGGCAAAGTGCAGTCCCGTGGTCGGCTCATCCAGAATGTAAATGGTGCGCCCGGTGGCGCGCTTGGAGAGTTCGCGCGCAAGCTTGATGCGCTGGGCTTCGCCGCCGGAAAGCGTGGTGGCCGACTGCCCGAGCTTGATGTATCCGAGGCCGACGTCCAAAAGCGTTTGCAGCTTTTGTTTGATCTGAGGAATGTTTTCCAAGAGCGGCAGCGCCTCTTCGATGGTCGCATCGAGCAGTTCTGCGATTGACTTGCCCTTGTATTTGACCGACAAGGTTTCGCGGTTGTAGCGCGCTCCGCGGCACACATCGCAGAGCACGTAAACGTCGGGCAAAAAGTTCATCTCGATGCGCTTCAAGCCGTCGCCCTCGCACGCTTCGCAGCGGCCGCCCTTCACGTTGAACGAGAAACGCCCGGGCTTATAGCCGCGCTCGCGCGACTCGGGCAGCATCGCGTACAGTTCGCGAAGCGGCGTAAAGAGTCCCGTGTAAGTGGCGGGGTTTGAGCGCGGCGTGCGGCCGATGGCCGATTGATCTATTTCAATCACCTTGTCTATGTGTTCCAGGCCCTCGACTGCGGTGTAAGCGCCGGGCTCCACCAGCGAGCCGTAGAGATGGCGCGCGAGCGCTTTGTAGAGAATGTCGTCGACAAGCGTGGACTTGCCCGAGCCGGAGACGCCGGTCACTACCGTCAACACGCCAAGAGGGAAAGCGGCATCAATCTCCTTCAGATTATTCGCGCGCGCGCCCTTGATGCGAATCGCCGGGCCTTTCGTCGCGCGTCGCTGGTCGGGAACGGGTATTTTCAGTGCGCCGCGCATGTATTGCCCCGTCACCGATTCCGGATCGTTGGCGATCTCCGCGGGCGTTCCGGCGGCGACCAGCTGGCCGCCGTGCGCGCCCGCGCCGGGCCCAAGATCGACCACATAATCAGCGCGGCGAATCGTTTCTTCATCGTGCTCAACGACCAGCACCGTGTTGCCCAAGTCTCGCAACGCGGCCAGCGTTTCCAGCAAGCGCTGATTGTCTCTGGGGTGCAGCCCGATGGATGGCTCATCCAGCACGTACAACACTCCGCGCAGTTGCGAGCCGATCTGCGTCGCCAAGCGTATCCGCTGTCCTTCGCCGCCCGAGAGTGTGGCCGATGGCCGGTCGAGCGTGATGTAGCCGAGGCCAACGCTCGCCAGAAAACGCAGGCGATTCTTGATTTCGCGCAGCACCAGGCCGGCGATTTGCTCTTCGCGCGCTTTCAGCCGGATTCGCTCAAAGGCCGTCACAGACTCTTCGATGGGCATCGCCACATAATCGGCGATCCCTAAGTCGCCGATCCGCACGGCGAGCGACTCAGGCTGCAAACGCCGGCCTTCGCATTCAGGGCAAACAACTGGCGAAACCAATTCCTCCAAAAGTAATCTGACTTTTTCTGAGGGCGGATCGCTTAAGCGCTCACGCAAAAAGCGGACGGCGCCCTTCCAGTCTCCTTGATAAGTGTAGGAGCCTTGCCGGAAAGTGAGCTGCACGGCCAAGCCGTAAAAAAAGGCGTCGCGAACCTCGGGCGGCAAACTGCTGAACTGCGTGCGCGCATCAGCGCCGAAATGCTCGACGATTGCCGAAAGCGCGCTGCGCAGGTAGGCGGAACCCTGCTTGTCGGCCGGGCCCACGAAAGCCAGTTTGCCAGCCGGTTCGCTCGGATCGGGCACCAACTTGACCGGATCGATCTCCAAAACGGTGCCCAATCCGTGGCAGCGTTTGCAGGCGCCGTAAGCGGAGTTAAAGGAAAAGGATCGCGGCTCAAGCGGCGGCACGTTGATGCCGCAGTTGACGCAGGCCATGCGCTCCGAGTAAAGCTTTTCCTCGCCGTCCACCACCGCCACCAGCACGGCCCCGCCGGTCAGCTTAAGGGCCGTACGCACCGATTCGTTCAAGCGCTCGGCGATGCCCGCTTTGATGAGCAATCGGTCGACAACTACCTCAATGGTGTGATTGCGGCGCTTATCAAGGCGAATTTCTTCGTCAAGCGAGACCAATCCGCCATCTACACGCGCGCGCAAAAACCGTCTCGCGCCAGCTTCTCCAATTCTTTACGAAACTCGCCTTTGCGGCCGCGCACACCGGCGCGAGCACCATCACGCGCTCGCCCGTGGGTAGCGCCAGCACATTTTGCACGATCTGCTCCACGCTTTGCCTGGTGATGGCGGCGCCGCAGATGTGGCAGTGCGGCTGGCCAATCGAAGAAAAAGCAGGCGGAGGTAATCGTAAACTTCAGTCACGGTGCCGACCGTTGAGCGCGGCTGCGCGCCACGGTTTTCTGTTCAATTGAGATGGCCGGCGAAAGACCGTCCACCGAATCAACGTCGGGACGCTCAAGTTGATCTAGGAACTGACGGGCGTAAGCTGAAAGCGACTCAACGTAGCGACGTTGCCCCTCGGCGTAAATCGTATCAAACGCAAGCGACGACTTGCCGGACCCGGAAAGTCCCGTGACCACAGTGAGGCGGTTGCGGGGAATGTCGACGTTGATGTTTTTGAGATTGTGTTGGCGCGCTCCGCGCACCGAAATGCGGTCAATTGCCATGAGCCTGATTTATCACTGTGAGTACCCTTGGGACGGTCTCGAACCGGCGCGGGTGAAGAAATAATTATTCTAAACCAGCCCTTCCGAAAGCGCCAAGCGCGTCGGCGTTCGTTGCGTCGCGAGGCGCTTGTTTACTCCTTCGGCCGGTCTTGACGCGCGTCACGGCGAGACCTACACTGCACGCCGTCAAGGCAAATTTTTTGCGGGCGGCAACGAATCACTCTCCGAGTCATCAATTAACTCAGAGCAGGGAGCTTTTGTGAATCTTCCGAATACTTTGACGCTCTCACGCATCTTCGTTGTGCCGCTTTTGGTCGTCGTCCTGCTCACACCGTTTTCCGAAAACTGGCTTGGCGTGCCGCGCCACATCCTGGGCGTCTCGCTTTTTCTCGCCGCCGCTTTCACCGATTTTCTGGACGGACGCATCGCGCGCTCGCGCGACCAAGTGTCTCAGCTTGGCAAGCTGCTCGACCCGATCGCCGATAAGCTGTTAATGTCAGCGGCGCTTATTTCTTTGGTTGAGAATCGGCTCGCGCCGGCCTGGGCCGTGGTAATTATCATCGGACGGGAACTCGCCGTGACCGGCCTTCGTTCAATCGCGGCGACCAACGGCGTGGTCATCAGCGCGTCGCGAGTGGGAAAGTTTAAGATGCTCGCGCAAGTGGTGGCCGTCGCGCTGTTGATCGTTTCAAGCGCCAAGGGAGCGCCGCCGGTCGCCAATTTCGGTCATGCCTTTCCGGCGATTCAGTTTTGGTCTGTGCAGGAGTTGCGCACAGCTTTAAATCATTTGTTCGGCGCCGGCGCGGTCAGCTTTACGGATTGGCAGGTGCTGCTTTATACGGCGGGACGGGCGATGCTCTGGGTCGTGGTGCTTTCGTCTTGCATCTCCATGTATCAGTATTTCCACGCCTTTTATCAAACCGTCACCGGCCGCACCACTTCCCCCGCCAGCCCGCGCAAGATCGAGCACGCCGCATAACGATCTTTGAAAGGGGCAAACAAAAATGCAAGCTCGAGTGAAAGAAGCATTTCACGCGAGCTTGCATTTGGGTTTTCGCTTGGCGCCGAATTACGGCTGGCGTTCGACGTCGTCGCCCGGGTGTATTTCCTCGATCACGCGCTGGATAATGCCCGTGGACGTTCGTTCCTGCACGGACGTGATGATGATTTCACCGATAACTCTATCGGGAATGGGCGGACGCCGCCGCCGGACGTCGGGAAAATTTGTGGTCGGCCCGCCCGGTTGATTCCGATCCGGATTACGAACGCGATACGCTTGGTTTGAGAATTTGCCTCCCTTGAACACGTCGCTTTGGAAACCGCCGGTGGCGGCCACCACTATATCGTCATCGCGGAAGTTGGTGAGAGTACGCCCCTTTGTTTGACGCGTCACCGAAAGCGTGTCGTTTACTTTAACTCCGTCCTCAAAGCCGAGATCGATGTGGACGACATCATTTGTCGCGAGCAATTCGCGCGCGCCGCGGGCCAGGACGATGCGGCCCTGTTGCCCACCTTTGGGCTCAGCAAAGCGATCCAAGTTTGAGTCCGCGCGGCGTTGCGGCAAAGCGCGCAGAGGAACCGGCCGCACAAAATCGCCGAATTGGATCACTTCGCACGATGCCTCAATTTCTGCCAGCGATGTTTGGTTTTGCACCTTAATCACTCTTAACTTGCCGACTTCCTGAGTGTAAACGCCGAGAAAGCTTTTTTTCTTTGTGTAACCGCCGCGAAACAAACCGCGCGGACGCACCACAGCAAACTCCTGACCGACGCGAACGCCCTGCTGCGCGCCGCCGCTTACGTAGACATAGTCGCCCTGGCCGAAAACTCTACGCTGCGCTTCCCTTTCGGCGCCCACCACTTCCATGTCGTACGAAGCCTGATACTCGATCAGCCCGGAGCAATGCACGTCAGTGTAATAAAATGTCGATGGCCGCTCACCGGAGGATTGACGAGAGACTTGCTGGTTTTCCGTCACGCCGTCGCCGCTTGCCGGTTGCGCTTGGACAAACGCCAGAGAACAGGCGCAAAAAGCGATAAGAGCGAGAATTCTGATGCTAGTGGGTGAGATAAGCACAATAAAAGCTCCTTGGCAGGTGATAATTTCGGAAAATGTTGTTCCAGTCAATTTAGGACTCAGGCAATCGGCGGGATGCAACCGTGTAATGCTAGAAAAAGAAGTAATGGCGAGGCAAACGGCCGTTGGCACAAGTTAAACAAGCGGCCGCTAGCGCATCGTACTGTTACTTTGGAGAAGACGTCAAGATAGTTATTTGAATCGCCGCGAAGGCGCAAGAGCAAGCGCGCGCAGAGAGGGTGCACACACAGAGTTGTGGCTTCTCTCTTGCGCCTTCGCGGCAAGTTCCTCTATCTTGATTCGCATTTACTACTTATTTAGCCGTCGTGCCGTGACGATGGGCAGATGAGCACAGGTAACAGGTGAATTGAAGAGAGGATGAGCGATAATGAAAACAGAACAAACCGAATCGAGTGCGGCGGCGCACATCAATCGCCGGAGTTTTCTACAATCAGGCGCAACCGCCTTAGCGGTGAGTAGCTTGAGCGGAAAGACCGTTGCCGCTTCCGGCAGCGCAGTGGTTGAGTGGCGCAATCAACAATCGGGGATGGCTTACCGCAAACTCGGCCGCACGGGAATGATGATCTCCGAAGTCGTCAGCGGCGGCGACCCCGTCAAGCTCGACAACTACGAACATCTCAACCTCGCGCTGGAAATGGGACTCAACTACCTCGATATGGCTCCGGCTTACAATCAAGGCAAATGCGAAGAAGCTTACGGCAAGCTGCTCGCGAATTCGTCCGCCAAACGCGAAAAGGTTTACCTGACGACCAAAATCAGCAGCTTTAACGGCCTGCTCGGCCGCATGTACCGGGATGTCTTCAACGGATTGCCGCAGGGAAAAAAGGATGCGATTCTGAAACAAGCGACGGACATGCGGATCGAACGCGGCGTCGAAAAGCCGGGCTATCACTTCGACTATTTTCCCGGGCAGGGTAACGGCTACGACTTGGCGTATCTGCGCGCGGCGATGCTCAAAGACTATCGCCACAAAGTCGAAGGCACCAATCACTGCCGGCGCTTTATCACCGAATCGCTGGAAGAAAGCTTGAAGCGCGTCGGCACGGATTACTTTGACATCGTGATGTGTCCGCACGGCGCGAATTCGCCCGAAGATTTGGAGTGCCCGGAGATCGCCGAAACGTTTCAGCAATTGAAAAAACAGGGCAAAGTGCGCTTTCTCGGTCTCAGCTCGCACAACGATCCGGCGGGCGTGCTGCGCGCGGCAACTGAGAAAGGTTATTACGATGTGGCGATGCTGGCCTACAACGTCATCAACGGCGGTCATCTGGAAGAACCGATCCGGCAGGCCGCGAAGATGGGCGTGGGTGTGATCTCCATGAAAGCCGCGCATGCCGTGGCGACGCACCATCAAGCTTTGCAGCCGATTCCCGATTGGCGCGTGCAGAAAATTAACCGCGTCATTCCGGGCGACATGAAAGCGCCGATGAAGGCGTACCTGTGGGCGCTGCAGAACCAGAACATCTCGGCGGTAATCTTAATTTGTGGGATGAGAATTTCGTGAAGGAGAACCTTTCAGTCGCAGGCAAAAAGGTCGAGCTACAGTCTGCATAAATTCTTGGAAATGGATGAAAGTCAAAGCCTGCAAAGCCGAGAGACTCTGCGATAGAAGGAAATGGTTGCAGTAGTAGAAGAACGAGGAAGATTATGCTGAATCGTAAGGAATCGTTGTGTCTGCTTTGTGCTTGATGCTGGTCGCGAATGGCTCTGCGTGAAAGCGCAGTACTACTCCTGCTGCTCCACCGATCAGGTGGGCTGACAGTCTCAAGCAAAAGCCCGAGGGTATGGCGGTGACGAAGCGGTTCGCATCGCCGACAACGTTCTCCTTCACCAGCGCAACACCGGCGGCTGGGGTAAGAACGTGGACAGCCGCGTCGTTAAACACACAGGAGAAAGCCGATCTCTTAAGCAGAAGCCGAACACTGATTCCAACATCGACAACGGCGCGACCTACACCGTTAACTTTCCTCGCCAGAGTCTATACCGCGAGGAATCTGGAACGTTACAGTAACGCTTTATAAGCGGGATTCTGCAAAGCTCAATATGCTGGCGCTGGCCATAGTATCACCCCAACTCACAGGCTACTACGCACATCACTTTCAGCGACGGCGATGATTAACGTGCTGCGACTCCTGCGTGACATCGCGCAAAAGAAGTCCCCTATGTTTTCGTGGATGAAGACCAGCGCGACAAAGCGGAAAGCCGAGCAGAAGGGCATTGAATGTATCTTGAAACTCAGATCGTAATGGAAGGGCACCGTCTGGTGCGCACAGCACGACGATGTGACGCTCGCACCTGCCGGGGCGCGAAAGTACGAGTTGCCTTCGCTCAGCGGCGGCGAGAGCGTCAGATCGTGCGGTTCCTGATGAGCATTGATCGTCCTAACGAGCATGTTGTTGAAGCCATTGAGTCCGCCATCACATGGTTCAGAGATCGAAGATCCGGGCATCAAGTGGATTGAAAAATCCGATGCCGCGCGACCCGGCGTTGTTGATCGAATCGTTGTCCAAGACTCGGGGCCATCTGGGCGCGCTTCTACAAGATCAACACCAACCGTCCGATGTTCGTCGGGCGCGACGGCATCGTCAAGTATAACGTTGCGGAGATCGAAGAGCGAAGAAACAATTACCAGTGGTACACGAACCCCAGCCAAACTCCTCGACGAAGACTACGCGGCTTGGCAGAAGAAGTGGCGCCGTTAATCTAAGAGGACGAGCATCGCTCCGACGTTCAACACAGTTCGTTCGTTATAAGTCAGCAGCAACCAGAGAATGTTGGCGAGGAGGTTGACGATAACGTGAGGTCGAATTGAGCGTAGTCGTTCATCTCTCGAATTGGCAGGTAGAACTTGATAGATGGCGAAAGCGAGCAACCCTGTGTAGATTACCGCCCAGATTGAGAAGGCATAAGCAGTTTGGGTTTATCGGTGACGATCACTTACACAAAATATTACACACACTCACAGAGTGGCTGATGATCTCAGAGGGAAATGATGGCGGCGAAAAGAGCAGCAGCGTGCATCGGCGGACTAGCGGCAAGTTCAGATCTGCAGCACGCCGGCATCGTTAAGTTGACGATACCCAGTCGCCAGCAATGCCAAGTTCTTGCGATGAGATTTGTGAAAACACGGCAACAAACTTTCTATCTGCTGCTGCATTTGATAATTTACTGCTCTAAGATACATTCCGCTTCGGCTCCTTGTAGTTTCTCGTCAACTCTTACAAGAGATGGAATGTATCTCTTATCGCCTAAAAAAACGACCCCCAGTCAACGTTAAGGACCACATCACCAATGTTCTCTTGGAAACAAACTAGGTAAAGAGTCTAATATGTTTCGGAGCATTGTTGTCCTGCTGCTGTGCGCCGCTGCACAGCCTTCATTCGCCCAGACTACCACTGCTACCCTTCAGGGCCGCGTCTCTGATGCGGCGGCGGCTGCCGTTCGGAAGCGCGGGTGACCATCACCAACACAAGCACAGGTATCAAGCAAGAGTTGCAAACTAATGAGGAAGGAGCGGATTTCGTCCAACCCTTTCTGCAGCCCGGTGAGTATCAGGTTTCCGTCGAGAAGAACGGCACCAACGCTTTTCGCAGACCGGCATCAAGCTGAATGTGCAGCAGGATCTTTCGCTTGACGTTGTTGCAGGTGGGCGACGTCACAACTACGATCGAAGTTACCGACGCCGCCGCGCCGCCGCGACCGCGACGTCCAGCCTGGCGACCGTCATCGAGAACAAACGCATTCTGGACCTTCCGCTAAACGGGCGGAACCCGTTCGCGCTGAGCGACTGACGCCCGGTGTGATCCCCGGCCCCAGCTCAACCCCGTGGATCAGCGGCGGGCGCAACGCCTCAAGTGAAATTACCATCGACGGCACTTCAATTATTCTGCCGGAGAATAACGTCTCGATTAACACGCTGGCCTACACGCCATCGGTCGACGCGGTCGAGGAGTTTTCCGTGATCACGAACTCGCTGGCCGCCGAGTATGGCCGCTCGGGGGGGCGTCATCAACGTCGCGACCAAGCAAGGCACAAACGAATGGCACGGCACGCTGTTTGAATTCTTGCGCAACAGCAAGCTCGACGCGAACAACTTTTTCGCCAACCGCGCCGGCCGTGAACTCGGCGCCTTTCAGCGCAACCAGTTCGGCGGCACCATCGGCAGCCCCCTTACGATTCGAAGTTACAACGGGCGAACCGAACTTTCTTCTTTTTCAGCGAACAGAGCACGCGGCAGCGCAGCGCCAGCATCTTGACCACCACCGTTCCACTGCCCGAGTGGCTGCGCGGCGACTTTTCGAATTTACGCAACAGCTCCGGCCAGCTCATCACGATTTATGATCCGTTGAACACAATTCCCGACGGCAGCGGCGGAATCATCCGCCAACCCTTCCCCGGCAATCGCATCCCGGAAGACCGCATCGACCCGGTCGCACGCCGTGTGCGGGAGTTTTTCCCCGCTCCTAACGCGACCCCGATCAATCAGTTCACGCAGGTCAATAACTACACGGCGACGGGCAAGGCGGCCTCGGATGACGACCGCTTCGAT
>JBBJMB010000375.1:0-2894 GCA_037719755.1 Pyrinomonadaceae bacterium | reverse complement strand
CCGCCCTTTGATCGCGCGCAAATGGACGGCTATGCGGTGCGCTCAATTGATGTGCTTGAAATTCCTGTGACATTAAAGGTTGTAGGCGAGGCTGTCGCGGGGCAAAGCTGGAAGGGTGTGCTCGGCTCTGGCGAGGCGGTGCGAATTATGACCGGCGCTCCGGTGCCGGCGGGCGCCGATGCGGTGCAGCAAGTTGAGGTCACACGCGAAATTGCGGGCGGGCTCGTTGAGATCAACAAAGCGGTGAGCGCCGGCCAATCAATTGTGGAGCGCGCCAGCGAGGTCAAGGTTGGAACGAAGGTGCTTCAAGCGGGCCACCCTATTTCCCCATCACACCTTGCGGTGCTCGCTTCATTCGGCTACGCGTCTGTGCGTGTGGGGCGGCGTCCGCGCGTCTTTGTGATCGCCACAGGCAGCGAGCTGGTTCAAGTTTCGGAAACTCCCGGCCCTGATCAAATTCGTGATTCCAACAGTTTCTCTTTAAGTGCTTACGCGAAAATAGTTGGCGCCACAGTTGAGCGCACGCCGATCGCGGGTGACAACTTGGAAACTTTGAAAACGCAGATCGCTGCCGCCGCGGCGCACGCAGATGCGCTGATTCTCTCAGGCGGCGTCTCAATGGGCGTTTACGATTTTACGAAGACGGCGCTGAAAGAGCTCGGCGCTGAGATTTTCTTTGAGCGCGTGGCGCTGAAGCCGGGCAAGCCCACTGTTTTCGCGCGGCTCGGCGAAACACTGATCTTTGGGCTCCCAGGCAATCCGGTCTCCGTTGCAGTCACTTTTAATTTATTTGCGCGCACAGCCCTACTGGCAATGCAGAGGTCGCGCGATGCGTTGCTGTCTGAAGAGACCGCTGTACTCGCACGCGGCGTCAAAGGGGCAGCTGAGCGCGCCAGTTATTTACCGGCACAGCTTTGGACTGACTCGCAGGGTCGCCTGACCGCCAAAACTCTGCGCTGGGGCGGATCATCAGACTTCGTTTCCTTCGCGCATGCCACGGCGCTCGTTATCGTTCCTCAAGGAGTGAGCACGCTTGATGTGGGAGCGGCAGTACAGGTCGTGCGATTGCCCTAAAACTTGCAACTCTCTCTTTGGATTGAAATGGATCTTCGGGAGCAGCTACCTGAAATTGCTGATCAGCACGACTTCCTTCGTCGTAGTTCCACGAGAACAGGCGAGCCATTTTCCATCACTCGACCAGTCAAAATAGAAGATCTGATCGGACCTAAAATCCGTCAGCTGAAAGAGCGCACCGTCATCAACAAAAAGGCCCCGGATGTTGGAAATGCCATCACGAGTTTCAATGAAAGTCAAGGCTTTCCCGTCGGCCGTCCAGCGGATAAGATCCGGGAGGCTGACGCTCGGCGAAACTTTAAATCTTTTCAGGGTTGTTCCTCCCTCCACGGAGATCACAGCTATTTCAAACGGAGCGTAAGATTCTTCGCGGTAGGTACATGCAACCAGTCTGCCGTCGGGCGAAACAACCGGCCAACTCGCCAGCTTGTCGGTCAGTTGCAAAGCGTTCCCGCCACTGAGCGGCACCTTCCACAACGTCACTTTGCCGGAGCCGTATGAAGTGTAAACTACCCAATTGTCGGGCGAGCAGTGCGGAAATCTTGCCATGCCGTCATCGGTGAGCCTCAGCGGATTGCGGCCATCTGTGTCCATCCTCCAAATGTTTTGCGCGCCCCCTTCTCGGTCGGAGACGAACACGATGTGGCGGCCGTCCCGTGATACTGTGGGAAACCGGTTGAGGTAGCCGTCGAACGTTAATTGCTGCTGGTCGCTTCCATCCCGGTTCATGATCCAGATGTGCCAAGTTCCGCTCGCCCGCGAGGCATAAACGATTCTGCCGTTTGGCGTCCAGGCGACACCCTCGTTGTATCTGCCGGCTGCGGAAACTTCCGCCGCTTGTCCGAAGTCGCCATGCGGCGCGACCCAAATGCTCGAAAGCCGTTCAGTTTGGATAGTCGCGAGCGTTTCGGAGTTATCCGTCGTACTCACGTCCGTATAATCTAGAGTGTCTTTGGTGATCCTCCGCACCGCGCCGGAGCGCGCGATGAACCAGATTTGAGATGGACTAAAGGCGCTCTCCTTGGCTGTGATGACGATGCCACTTTTGTCTTTCAGCCACGTGACCTGTCCCACGCTAAACCATCTGCGGGATGTCACAGCACGCTGTTGCCCGCCGTTAAGCTCGACCTCAACCACATTCATGTAACTCTCTCGATGGCTTCCGGCAGCGCAGGCGATGGTTTTTCCGTCGGGTGACCACGAAGGCCGCGAGAAGTAAAAGAAGTCCGTTCTTCTGAAGAACTCGGGACGTTTGCGGGCAGTGAGCACGCGCGCCTCCGTGCCGTCGGCATTTGCCACCATCCGGGCGTCTTCGGCCCGGCTGGCGTAGCCGCGTAAAAAGGCTATCTGCCGCCCATCCGGTGAGAACGTGACTCCGCTATCGACATCATCAATCAGCTTCCTCTGCGAGTTTCCATGAATGGCGATGCGGAAGAGCTGAGAAACAGTATTACTTCCGTCGTACTTGACGGAATAAATGTAATTGCCGTCAGGGGAAAAAGTTAACGCTTGATACTGAACGTAGTCGGGGGCGGCGATCTGTCTTCTCGTCGGTCGCGACCTGCCTGACCCACAAACTCTGCTGGCCGCCGTCGTCCACCAGGTAGACCACATATTTGCCGTCAGGGGAGATGGCAGCGTCCGCCGCTTTGCTGACATAGGTCAGCCGATGAATGTTTGACCCGTCAATCGGCATGGGGGACCAAAGCTTTTCACGCGCCCACCATGCAGCGCCGGTCAGAAGCAGCATCAGCCCGAGCAGCACTTCCCTCTTCCGCTGCCTGATCTCGCGGTGACTAACTGCAGGTGGCATTCATCTA
>JBBJMB010000079.1:0-12556 GCA_037719755.1 Pyrinomonadaceae bacterium | reverse complement strand
ATCAAGGCCAACTTTCCGTCGCGCATTTCCTTCCGCGTTTCCTCCAAAGTTGATTCGCGCACCATCATCGACGCCAACGGAGCCGAACAGCTTTTAGGTCGCGGCGACATGCTTTTTCTGCCGCCCGGCACTTCCCGCCTGGTGCGCGTGCACGGCGCGTTTATAGACGAAACGGAAGTAAGCAGTATCGTCACGCACATCAAAGCGCAAAGCATTCCGACTTACGATGAGGCGATCACGCAATCGGAAGATGAGGCGACGGGCGGCGACGGAATGGGCGGCGAACGCGACGAGCTTTTCGATGATGCGTTGCGCATCTGCGTCGAAATGAAACGCGCGTCGACATCTGTTTTGCAGCGGCGATTGCGCATCGGCTACGGCCGCGCGGCCGCCATTCTGGATGTCATGGAGCGCGAAAACTTTATCGGCCAAGCCGACGGCTCGCGCCCGCGCCCCGTGCTTGCGCGCGCCTTTGAGACAATCGCCCACTGGGACGATCTTTCGCAGCTTCAGGAATAACTGCTGCCCTCGGATTCTCTGATGTTCGCGATCCGCTGGTATTACCGGCGCCCGGGTTATCCACAGCTTTTCCACAGGACTCTGTGGAAAAGCCTGTGGAAAACGTCGCTTCCGAGGTTACAACTTCCTGAAGATTTTAGACTTCTAGCACTTTGCACACTTAAGTGGCAATTCTTCATCAAGCGATGAGTTTCAATGCGCTCGCGTGGCGGTTTGTGTGGGATCGCGCTTCTCGCCGGTTTGCAAAGATGCTGCTCGGCGCTGCGCTCGCGACCGCGACAGTCGCCTCGTGCGGCGGGCGTTCATCATTTGATTCCGGGAGCGTTGTTAAATCTGAGCGCAACAATGAAACGCGCCTCGCCGCCCCGTCTCAAACACAGCTTGACATCAACATCGCCGCGGCCGCGCAGATGGAGCAGTTGCCCGGCGTCGGCCCTTCGTTGGCCAACGAGATCATTGAACACCGCCGGCGCCACGGCCCATTCCGCCGCGTCGAACACATCATGATGGTGCGCGGCTTCAGCGAGCGCAAATTTAAGGAAGTGCAACACCTGATCGAAGCAAGACCTGCGAATTAGCTCGCATCATGTGTTGATATTCTTTGCGTCTTACCTTTGCGCGCTTTGCGTTTAATCGCCGGCGCGGAACACTACACCCTCATAAACTTCACGCAGCGGCAACTCGCACGCAATTGATGTGAGACGCAGCACGGCGTCGCAACCGTTAAAGGCGCGCTCAAGCCAACTGCCATCTGTCTGTTTGACGCGCTGCGTGACGTGCCAACGGTCTTGCGCGATCAGCAGGTACTCTGCGAAACTCGGAATCGACTTGTACCATTCGAACTTGGTGCCGCGATCATACGTTTCGCTTGTCGGCGAGAGCACCTCAATGAGCAGAGTCGGATTGACCAGGGCGTCGAGACTCTCGATCCGACGAAACTGCATCTCACCGCAAGCGACGCTCACATCCGGATAGCGATAAGGCGGCGCGGCCGGCACATCAACCGCGATGTCGCTCGGGTAAACTTGGCAGCCTCCGGCGATTTTCGATGCCGTACAAACTGTCCCGTCGAGAGTTGATGTCGCGCATCTCTTCTATTTGCTCTTCGAGACCGCGATCTTGTGCTCGCGTCTGCGTGACAGAGGCCAGGGAGAAAGAAACCGTAAAAATGAGCAGGACCGAATGATGCCACAAATGCCTCATCCGTAGCCTTCGCCCCTTTAACTCGTTTCGCATCGTGTCTATCGTCCAAAGGTTGGACAGTTCCTCCCTTTAACTCGTAAGCAGTCGAAATCGCTAAAGCGTTTAAGTTGACATCAGCTTTCCGCAGAAAAAGAGATAGTCAGCTCCAATCTCAGGAAAGCCACGGCCAGCAATGACAGATTCTTTGTGTTCCTTGATGGCGGCCCTACATGGCCAGCAAAACGCCTGCTACGTGGGGCGCGTGTTGAATTGCTGTGAGTGCTAAACACTATTCCCCGTCGCCGAACAAGTCAATGCTTCTTTTGTTAACGGTGGTAAATTTTAGTTAACGACATTTTCTTTGGTGACTGACATTAGAGATTACTAATTGAGGCGCAGAAACCGTGCGAAACATATCTTGATACTCGGTTTGACGCTCTTGCTCATCACATCTTTTTGTCATCTTCGCGCCGCGCGCTCACCTCACCCGGGCAGATAGATTCCAGTCGCAAAGATACAGCCTGCCATCCTTCGCTGACCTTGCCGCATATACGTACTTGATTTAGTATTCAGATACGTATTCGATAAGGATGTGCCGTCGTTATGATTAAACAAGTGACCGTCACCGATTTGCAGCGCCGCGCCGCCGAAGTCATCGGCAGCCTGACCGAAGGCCCCCTCGTGGTCAGCCAGCGCGGGCGACCCGCCGTCATCGTCACCACCGAAGCTTACGAGCAGATGGAGCAGGCGCTGGCAGAGCTCGAAGCCAAGCAGGTTCGCGAGATCGTTGAAGCGGGACTTGCCAGCCACCGCGCCGGGCGCACCTCGTCGCAGGCGACGTTGCGCGGCGCGTCCGCACGGCCCGCCGGAAGAAGTGAGCCGCACTGGATGCCGCGCGTCATCTGGACAGAAGAGGCCGAAGAGCAACTGAGCGCAGTCCCCTCGGATGAAACGGTTGAGGAGTTGTTGGCGCTCGCCGCCGGGTTAACTCGTTTCCCGCAGCGCGGGCGGCACGTCCCGGAGTTGGAGAACCATCCCGCCTACGAGATCGTGCGCGAAGTCGTTCTGCCGCGCCAAGCGAGAGTCTTTTACCTCTTTGTGCCCGATTCGACGAGGTGATCATCCTCGGCCCGCTGCCGCGCGGCGGGTTGTTTCGCTCGCGCGTCCTCGGCCCGCGCTTTGAGTCCGACTAGGGCAGGGCGGCGGACAACAGAAGTGTGCGCATAGAATGCCTCTTCTATGAATCACCTCACCGTGGCACAAAGGTTTGAAATCGCAAGTCGTCTCCGTCGCTCATCACCGTAATCGTGCCGCAGTGGCCCGTGGTCAGCACGCGCGCCCTGCTCTCGCCATCGCTCAACGACTTCCGGCGCCGGATGTCGAAACGGCGACCTCTGGCCCACGGAGATGATCGCCCACGACGCGTGCGCTCGCTCCACGAAGTCCGCCACGGATGACGTGCGGCTACCGTGGTGCGCCACCTTCGCCACATCGCACTGCACATCCGCATTCTGCGCGAGCAGTTGTCGCTCGGCCGCCGCTTCCACATCGCCGGTGAACAGCACGCGCCGGCGCTCGTACTGCAACATCAGCACCAGCGAGTCGTTATTGCCCGAGGCCAACGCCCCGTCGGTTGTCAATCGCGGCCAGAGCACGCTGATCTCCACACTCGCTGCGCGCAGCGTGTCGCCGGCGCCGATCACTTCCACCGGCACGCCCCGCCCTTCCAACGCCTCGGCGAAGCGCCGGTACTCACGGTTGTCGGCGGGCGCGCGGGCGACGAAGGCGGAGCGCACGCGAAAGTTGCGCACCACGTCCGTCAGGCCCTGGATGTGATCGGCGTCGGCGTGCGTCGCCAACACATAGTCGATGTGATCTAAGCCGCGCCACCACAAATACTCCGACACCACGGCCTCGCCGATGCTTCTCCGGTCAGGCTCAAACATTTCTTCATCGTCAACCTGTTCGCCGCGCGTCGTAAAGCCGGGGCGACCGCCGCCGTCGATCAAGATCGTCGTGCCATCCGGCAGCACGACAAACGCCGCGTCGCCCTGACCCACGTCAAGAAAACTGACTTCCAACATGCCCGCATGCGTGCTCTCGCCCACGGGTGAAACACGATGAGCAACAAGCAGACCCACAAGCACACCGCGGCGAGGCGCGTCGGCAGCATGCGCGCGTGGGCGCTTCTTTCCGCCCCCGACTGTGGCAACGCCAGCGCATCCCAGCGGGCCAGCGCGATGATAAGCACCGCGAGCGGAACGTAGTAGAGGAGGTACAAACAGGCGGGCCAGCCCGTGTATTCCGGCAGGCGCATTGACGCCGCGCCCCACCGCGCGAACGGGTCAACGCTGTGCGTCATCAGCCAGTTGAGATTTTCCGCCAGCCAGACGAAGGGTGCCGCGAAATTAAGACTCACGTGTGAAAGCGCGAGCGCGATGAGCGAGACCAGAGAAAGCGCGGCCATTAACGCGCCGACCACGAGGTTGAGAATCAAAGACGCGAGGGACAATCTGTGAAAGTAAACGATGAGGAGCGGCAACAGCGCCAATTGCACGCTCGCCGACACGATGAGCGCCGCCGCCGCGTAGCGCAGCACGTACTGCAAACGGGAGCGCTCCAACATGGTCGCCCACTTGTGCTTTCTCAGTTGATAATTAAAGACGTTCTTCCCCATGTCCGCACGCCACGCTCGTTCGTTCCAATAGAGGAGCTGGCTCGCGCCGATCAGCCATGCGGGCCGCGCGGCGGGTAAGTGTGGCGCGCGAGGGTCGCCACGCGCCGGTGCCGCCGCGCTCGCCAGGAGCGGCCACCTGATGGACACAAGGGCAAGCACGGAGAGAACCGTGAGCTGGAATGAAGGATCGACGAGATCGGCGGGCCGCCACACGAGCAGAGCAAGGGCGGCCGCGCCCACGGCGTTGAGTTGGGCGGCGCGGCGAAAAAGAATCGGCGCCAGCGCCACAAAGGAGAACGTGAGGGCGGCGCGCACCACTGAGATTTCCGCGCCGACCATCAACGTATACGACCAGAGAATGATTAACGATAAAGCGAACTGACCGTAGCGGCGCTTGGTGACGAACCGGGCGAGCGCGAGCACCAGACCGCCGATGAAGGTGATGTGCATGCCGCTAATCACCAGCACATGAAACGTGCCTCCTCGCGAAAGCGCTCCGCCGAATTCTTCGCAATCAGGTAGCGATTTCCCAAGAGCGACGCCGCCAACACGCCCGTCGTCGCGGGCGAAAAGGATTGTTGCATTTGACGCAGCAAACTTTCGCGCCACAAATCGAGCCACAGCAGCGGCGGAAAGATCGGCTCGTCGCCCAGCCGCTCGATCAAAAGCGGGCTTTTCACAGACCCTACGGCGTCGTAATTCTTGCGCTCCAGAAACTCGGTCAACGTCCCTACGCCCGGATTGCGGAAGCGGTTGGAGCGCTCAAGCGCACACATCACGCGCACGCGCGCGCCGCGGCGCAGACGTAAAGCCTCCAACTTTGTGCGCGCGGCTTCATCACGCGCGGAAGCAAACAGCCAGACAACGCCTGCGGCTTTCACCGAAGCGTTTCTGAAGCTCAACTCGTCTGCGCGCAGCGTCAGGTAAACGCCGTCCGGCGCCATCTCGGGCGCGACCACAAGCGCGCCGGTGACTTCCACGGGCGCGCCCGTGACGATGAGGCCTTGTTGGTAGGCGTACTTGACGCCCGTCGAGTCGGTGGAAACAAAGTCAAGCTTAAAGAGCGCACCGCCCGCCGCGGCGAAGGAGATGGCAATGAACAGCGTGACCAGGGAAATTCTGTTCTTGTGGAAGCTGACGAGCGCGAGCGCCGCGCTCATGAGGCCCACGGCCAAGTATGCGACGGGCGCGGCGGAGGCGAATTGAGCGACGAGGATGCCGCACGTCAGACAGATGGCTAAAATGAATAAAGGGAACGGGTGGAAATCTCGCGGCGCGTTTGTGCGGAGCATCGCTTGCGATGACAATCACATCAACAGATTTGTTATTGATAGCTTGGATTGATGATTTAGCACCAACAGAGTTTCCGACATTTGGAAGACTTGATCGTTGGCTTTCATTAACGCCTGTCTCTTTGCATAACCCATGCCGTGTTGAACCTCTCACTTGAGGCTCGGTCAATTCAAAATCACCACGGAAACTGAAAGTAATGATGGCCCACGAAAAAGCAGAAAGCTCCGCCGATGATGGCGTAGCAGACCGCGATTGACGCCCAGGGGCGAGTCGCTCCGCCGCGCAGTAGCGCCGACGCGGCGAGGATCGTTGTCGCAAAGCCCCACACGTAACATTGCGGGCTGGCCCCGAGTCGATCAATCCACCACGCGTTGGCGGCGTTGTAGCACAAACAATGAGGAACAAGAGCGGCCAATGAAATCACCACCGAGGCGATGAGGTAAGAGGCGCTCCCGGTGCGATAAAAAGCGAACCCGAGTATGGCGAGCAGCGGAATGGCCACCGTTTTGATCGCCGTGCAGTACCTCGTGCAGCCCGCTAACGACAGGCCGGTGCAATCCAAAGAAGAAGCGAGAAACGCAAGCGGCACCGCCGCCGCGAGCAAAGCTTTGCTGTGACTGTCACAAACTAAATGTGTTCTTCGCTTGGCGAAGACATTACGCGCGGAAACGATAATAACCCCGCTGATGAGCAGAGCAAGCGGCGCCGCCAGCAGGCCGCTCAGGTGAGCAAAGTCGGCCAAGAATTTCAACAAAAGCGATGTTGAAATAAAGAAGCCGCATTGGAGAAGGGGGAGGGCGATCTTTCCCTTCGATGTGGCGATGTCGCTCACAAAAAGTATTACCGATCTTTGCGCTTTAGTTGCGCAACTGTCTCCACATGGTGAGTCTGCGGAAACATATCGAGCGCGGTGATTGTTTCCACCCGGTAACTTGCGGTGAGGGCGCGCAAGTCGCGGGCCAGTGTCGCCGGATCGCAGGAGACATAAGAGATGCAGCGGGGCGCGATCCTCAACACGGCTTCGATGATTTCCTGGCCGGCCCCCGCGCGCGGCGGGTCGAGGAGGATCAGGTCAACGCCGGTCAATTGTTTTACTTGATGCGCAAGCCATTGCTCGACGCCATCCGTGGCGAATTGCAGATTGCCGAGTGATGCTTCCCGCGCGTTGCGTTCCGCCAGACGGACGGCGCCGGGATTGCCTTCAACGCCGATCACGCGCGCAAAGCGGCGGGCCAGCGGCAGAGAAAAGAGCCCGACTCCGCAATAAAGGTCGAGCGCCGTGTCGCCCGCATAATCGCGCACCGCTTCCTCAACCAGATCTGCGAGCAACTGGTGATTGATTTGAAAAAACCCATTGGCGCTGAAAAAATATCGCTCGCCGCGGATGACGCGCGAAACTAATTGGCCCACTTGATGATCGGCGCCGGTGGCCAGCGAAACGCCGTCCTCTCCGGCGACAACTTGAAATTCGCCTCCGGAGTGATTGGCGGGCGTATCTTTTCGCAATTGCTCAAGCGCATTTTGCAGCTCCGGCACCAGCACCGGACAAGCGGCCACGTCGACCACGCGGTGAGTTCCCCGCTCGTAGTACCCGAAGGCTCCGCGCTCGGCGTCAAACTGCCATTGCGCGCGCGCGCGATACCGCCACTCATCCGGAGCACGTATGATGCGCAGAAGACCGGGCGGCAAATCAATGCCGGCGATGCGGCGCAAACAATCGCGAATTATTTCGAGCTTCGCCGCCAATTGCGCGTCGTAATTTAGTTGCTGAAAATCACAGCCGCCGCAGCGACCGAAATAAGGGCACGGCGGCCGCACGCGTGCGGAGGACGGCCGTGTGATTTCGACGATTGAGGCGAACGCTGATTTGCCACGCACGCGCTCGATCACAACGCGCGCGTGGTCGCCGGGCGCGGCCAGAGAAACAAACAGCGTGCGCCCTTCGGCATGCGCCAGGCCGAGGCCGCCCGGCACGATGCGCTCGATCTCAACTTGCACGATGCGGCCGACAAGCGGAGAAGAAGAAGAAGAAGCCGCCTTTGCTTTGCGTTCTCCCGGTGTGCCCGCGCTCGGGTTTGCCGCGCCGCGCCGCCTCACGGCTATGAGTTCGCCGATTGGTAGGGATTCGGGGCCCATTGCGGCGGCGGAGGCGGCGGCGCAAACATGGTGTCGCCGGCTCCTTCGAGCTCTAATTCCAGGCCACCGATGTAGCCCGCCGCGAAGTTGTACACGGCGGCTGCGATGGCGCCTCCCACGAAGCCGAGCAATCCGTAAAAGATCGGGAAGATGATCATAAAGGCCAGGCCGCCGACCACTCCGCCGATGGCGCCGAAGCCGCTTCCTTGAGCGCCGCTCGACGCCACAAAGGCGCTGACGACCATCATGATGAGGCCGTAGATGACTCCCACAATGAGGCCGATGACGGCCAACGTCACGCCGTATATTTTCGCCAGCGACAAAACTCCGACGCGTCTGACTGTCACTTTTGGCATTGCGATCTCCTTCTAGCAAAGATGAATTAAATGTAGAAAAGACTCAGGCGAGGAACGCCCGCGCGCTCGCGCAAGCGTTTCGCCATCAAGTTGTTCAGTGTTTGGACGTACGCCTCAGATGCCATGCGGTCTTTGTAGGGCTTCAGTTGCAATTCGGCGGTTGCTTTCGACTGCGCGACCTCAGCGGCCGACAAGCTGGTGTGCAGCGAGCGATCAAGCAATTCCTCCAAGTGTGTGAGGCTGTTCTCAACGCCCTGCATGTCGGGCCGCGGCGTTTGCTCAAAATCCAGTCGCAGCTCCTCCACGCGAATGGCGGCGCGACCGAGCGCCTGGTAAAGGTCGTCCGCAGCGATTTGAGCCCGGCCGGCGCGCGCCGCTTCAAGAGCTTGACGCACGCTCACGAAGTGAGCCGCGATGGTTTCGCGCGGAAAAGGAAGCGCGGCGCTCGCCGTGTGAGGCTCCGCGGGCTGAGCGTTGGCCTCGGCGGAGGAAGCGCCGAGGCGCGAATCCGTCCATTCGGCGAATTGAGCTTCGACTTCCTCTTGGCAGTAAAAGAGCGACTTGACGGAACGCCGCCGGGGCTTCGCGTCATAACTATCAAAGGCCTGTTCAATGCCGCGCAAAACGATGTGGAGCGGAACTCCTTTCGTCTTCCAGCTCTCAATCAGAGCCCAGTCGGCCGGGCTCAGCAAGAGATGTTTTCCGCGCCGACGAACAAAGGTGTCTTCAATCTCCGTGAAGTAATTAAAGTAGTTCAACGCGCCCTGTTCCGCGGTGAATAATTTATGCAATTTGGTTTAATGACCCCGAGGCGCAAGCTTGCTCGCTTGAGAAAATTCGTAAACCAATCGCAACCCGTCAAGCGTCAGCGTCTCATCGACCGTCTCAATCAGCTCCGACCCGGTCGCAATCAAAGGCGCCAGGCCTCCGGTCGCGACCACACGCACGCCGTTGCCCCCGCCCAACTCCGCGCACATGCGCCGCAGAATGCCGTCCACAAGCCCCACATAACCGTAGTAGAGGCCCGATTGAATCGACCCCACGGTCGAAGAGCCGATGACCGCGGCCGGACGCTTAATCTCCACGCGCGGAAGGCGCGCGGCCCGCTCAAACAGCGCGTCCGAAGAAATGGTGATGCCGGGCGTAATCACGCCGCCCAAGTAGCGCCCCTGCGCGTCGATCGCGTCAAACGTCGTCGCCGTTCCGAAGTCAACCACAATACACGGAACTCCGTATTTGTGAATCGCAGCCACCGCGTCAACGATGCGATCAGCGCCCACATCCGACGCGGGATGATAAAGAATCGGCATGCCGCTTTCAACGGAATGGTCGATAAAAAGGGGCGTCAAATTAAAATAAACCTCGGCCATGCGCTTCAGCGTGAAGTTGAGCGGCGGCACCACCGAAGCAATCGCAATCGCCGTGATCGCCTGAAAATCCACTCCCCCCAGCGCGAAAAGGTTGCGCGCGTGCACGCCGTACTCATCCACGGTGCGCGAGCGCGCCGTAGTCAAACGCCAATGCGCCGCCAATCGCTCGCCCTCAAAGACGCCGAGCGACGTATTCGTATTGCCAACATCGATTACTAAAAGCACGTTTGAAACGATGAACGCGGAACGATGAACGCGGAACGCCAAGAATGGAATAAACTCTTCTGGTCTTAAACTTCATCGTTCATCGTTCCGCGTTCATCCTTACTTCTTCCACGTCTCCGGCGTGGAGGATGCGGAGATCTCCGTGTGTTGTTTCGAGGCGCAACGCGCCGTCGGGATTCAAGCCGCGCGTGATGCCCTGGATTGTTTCCGGCCCGCAGGCGACGCGCACGCTTTTTCCTTGCGCGTAGGTCGAACGCATCGTCCACGCTTGCAGAGTAGCATGCGTACCTCCCTCGGCTCCAAGCGTCGCGTAGCCTTTGCTTAAGTTTTTGAGGAGGGTGCCAAGCAGGTGGTCCGCCGTGGCGTGATCGAAACGATTGCTCATCTGCTCTTCCAAAGCAGTGGCGACGTTGCGCAGATCCTCGGGGAGTGCGCCGCGCTTGAGATTGATGCCGATTCCTAAAACGACGGCGCGGCTTGCGGGTGTTTCGACGGTCTCGGCGAGGATGCCGCAAATCTTCCGGTTTTCAACCAACAGATCGTTCGGCCATTTGATGTCGGCACTCACGCCGCCCGCCTCTTCGAGCGTGTCGGCGACGGCGACCGCCGCCATCAGCGTCAAGAGCGGCCAGGCGCTGATCGCAAAGCGGGGCCGCAGCACCAAGCTCAAATAAAGTCCGGCGCCCGGCGCAGAGAGCCAAACGCGCTGCTGCCGCCCGCGCCCGTGAGTTTGTTCGCGCGCCACCACGCAGGCGCCTTCGCGCGCGCCGCGCTCGATTTGGCGCGCGGCCTCAAGATTGGTCGAGTCGAGAACCTCGAAACGCTGAACGACAATCTCCATGACGAGCGGCTTCCAGACGGCGAGCGCTAAGGTAGCGCGAAGCTTCCAGCTTGTGTGGGACGCACACACACAAAAGCTGAAAGCTTGTGCTACCTTGTGAGCTCCTCCGAGACACTCAACTGCAAACCGCTGTAATAGCGCGAAAGCCCAAAGACTCTTTGGGCTTTCGCGCGCTGGCTCAGGCGTGTTTCGGCGACGAACTGGCGAACAATTACCTCGAAAGGATAATTGATTCTTTCCTCGTCACGTAATCGCTCAGGGTGAAGAGAAACATAATCGCCAGCCAAAAAAAGCCGGACACGACGACCACCCAGGTGAGCCGCGAGCTGTAGCGCACGTGCATGAAAAAGAGCACCACAAGCGTCGCCTTGGTGACCGCGATGGCCATCGCGATCACATCGTTCATGCGGCCGAAGTCGAAATTGGCGGCCACGACCGTCAGCACCGTCAGCACCATCAGCGCGCCGAAAACGTTGAAGTAAATCTTTCTTGAAACGATGTGTTCCGACATGGCGGCAAATTCACTCCATTTAGTGGTGCGCCCCACCGTAGTGCGCGCCGAGCAGGTAAAGCAAAGGGAACAAAAAGATCCACACGATATCGACGAAGTGCCAGTACAGGCCGAAAATTTCCACGGGCCCGTGATACTCGGGAGTGAATCGCCCGCGCCACGCCCAGTACATGATGTAAGCGATCAAACCAAGCCCGATAACCATGTGCAGCGCGTGCAGGCCCGTCATCGAGAAGTAGATGAAGTAAAACATCTGCACCTTGTCCTCGGAGACGTTCGCCGGCAATTCACTTCCCCAGCGGAAAAAACCCCTGATCGGAATCAAGCGGTCAACATATTTTTCGTGATACTCATAAGCTTTGACGCCGAGAAAGGTCGCGCCCAAAAGAGCGGTCAGACCTAAAAACAGCAACTGCGTGCGCGCCGTCTTGCCCACTTGCGCGGACCAGACCGCCAGGGCCATCGTCAAAGAGCTGACAATCAGGACAACTGTGTTGAAGCCGCCCAACCTCCAGTCCAGGTGATTGCTCGCGATCTCAAACGCCTCAGGGTACTTGCCGCGGTAAAGCGTATAAGCCAGAAAGAGGCCGCCGAAGAACATAATCTCAGTGACCAGAAACACCCACATCCCCAACGCCGAGGCTTCGCGCTGCTGCTCCATGTTGTCGAAGTGGTGCGCAAGCATCTCGTGGCTGTGCGCATCGTGATGCGCGCTGGGATGAACTTCGGTGGCCATACTGTTAACCCTTCCGTTGAAAACAATCGCTGACGGTTTCTTCGCGCTGCTTCTGACTGCCCGTTTGCTAAATATTTGTGCCGTGCGCGGGCTGCACCGATTGGTCGTCGGGCCCGACTTTGCCCACCACTTCCATCTCCTCCATCGGAGCGAACTCGTACGCTTCCCACGTGACGACGGGCGTCACCGCGAAGTTCTCCGTTAGGGGCGGACTCGTCGTGCGCCACTCGAGGCCGGGCAAGTGCCAGGGATTGCTGGGCGCGACGCGGCCGTAAAAGATCGACCAGATGAAGTAAATCACCGGAATCAGCAACCCGGCGCCGAGAATCGAGGCGCCCGCCGTCGACAGAATGTGCAGCAATTGAAATTCTTCCGGATAAGCGTGGTAGCGGCGCGGCATGCCCATGTAGCCGAGCAAAAACTGCGGAAAGAATGTCAAATTAAAGCCGACGAAAACTATCAAAGCGGCGAAGCGGCCCCATCCTTCCGGATACATGCGCCCCGTCATCTTAGGCCACCAGTAATGCATGCCTCCAAGATACGCGAGCACCGTGCCGCCGACCATCACGTAGTGAAAGTGAGCGACCACGAAATACGTGTCGTGCACGTGCACGTCCAGGCCCAGGGCGGCGAGAAACAACCCGGTCATGCCGCCAATGGTGAAAAGTCCGATGAAGCCGAGCGTGTAAAGCATCGGCGTCGTGAAGCGA
>JBBJMB010000078.1:0-12570 GCA_037719755.1 Pyrinomonadaceae bacterium | reverse complement strand
CCCCAAACATCGTCCGATCAAACCACACGCCGTCCTTACGCTTCCAGTAGCGCGGACTCACCCACGACTCGCGCGCACGCCACGTCCAGCCTTCTTCGCTCCACCATTCGCGGCGTTCGTAACCGCCCTTTTCGATAAACTCAACGTACTCCTGGTTAGTGGTGAGACAGCGGTCGATTCGGTAAGCGGGAATATTTACGACGTGCGCCGGCAACTCATTGTCGTAGGCAAAGCCGTTCCAAGTCGACCCCATCTGAAAATCACCCGCCGGCACGGCGACCATGTCGCGCGGCGGCGGCGATGCGCTGACATTTAGTTTTGCTCTGTCTTCGCGGATGGTTGGAGGCGCCGTCTTCGGTCGGTCCAGAAGTTGTAGCAGATAGGCGAGCGTCTCCTGATGCTGATACTCATGCTCAAGCACCAAATCAAAAACGTAAGCGTCGCGCCGTAACGAATCGTTTGGCTGCGGTCTAAATTCGCGCAGCACCGGAAGCGTGCGGTCGCGCACGCGCGCCAGAAACTCTTCCATCTCGAAGCGCGAGGGTAGATTTACGGAGTCTTCGCGCGGAGTTTTGATCGGATCAAAGATGCGCTCGTATTGATCGTCAAGCGCACGTTCGCCGCCGAGTTGTTGCAAAAGCCAGTAAGCTTCAAAAACACCGATGTGGGCGAGGTGCCAAATAATCGGGCGGAAACCATGCCCGGGGCTTTCGCGCAGGTGCTCTTCCGAAGCTAGGTTGAAGAGCCCAAGCGTGCGCTCACGTGTCTCGATCATTAAAGGCTCGATCTCCGCCGTGCGATTCCGGATCATCTCTTTCATTTAATAAACGGACGAAATCATTACAAAGATAAAATACTTCCGCGTAGTAACAACCGACCGCGGTAGGCTATCATAGAAATGAAATTAAACGTCAATGGTGCTCAAGCGTCAGATGTGCGCGGAAGGCGGAGAGGATGCTGATGGCGAGTCAAATAGAAAAGAGATCCGCAGACCGCTTGGTCATTCATAACCTCGCGCGCCATGATGGCGGCGGCGAGACATCAATGTCCGGGAGTTTCGCTGCGGACGTCCGCGCCGGACTGACCGCTCAACCGAAACAACTTTTTCCGAAGTACTTTTACGACGAAGTGGGATCGCGGCTCTTTGACGTGATCTGCCTGCTACCCGAGTACTACCTCACGCGCGCCGAAAGCGAAATTCTCACCACCCACGCCGACGACATCGTCAGCAAAGTTTGCGCCGCGGGCGAAACAATTGTGCTCGTCGAAATGGGCAGCGGCAGCGCACAAAAGACACGCCTTTTGATCGAAGCGCTGCTCAGGCAACAGGGCGAACTTTTGTACACGCCGGTGGATATTTCCGCGAGCGCGTTGGAGGGAAGCGCGCGTCTGCTGCTTAACCATTATTCAGCCTTGCAGGTCATCGCTTATGCGGGAGACTACGAGCGAGCGCTCGCCAGCATGCGCGCATCAAAGTCCGCGCACGGCAGAAAGCTGGTGCTCTTTCTGGGCTCAAACATCGGCAACTTCGACGATGACGAGGCGCGCCGCTTCTTGCGCTCTTTGCGCAGCACCCTCGACGCGGGCGACGCGCTACTCGTCGGAGCCGATTTGAAAAAGGACGCGGCGACGCTCGAAGCGGCTTACGATGATGAGCTCGGCGTGACCGCGGCTTTCAATTTGAACGTGCTGATGCGAATAAATCGTGAGCTTGGGGCGAACTTTGATCTCCGGCAGTTCGCGCACGTAGCCGTTTATAATGAGATCGCGGGACGCGTCGAGATTTACATTGAGAGCAAAGCGATTCAAAGCGTACAAATTGAAAAACTCAATGTGGAAATTCATTTCGCGCTTGGCGAACGCATTCATACGGAAAATTCATATAAGTACGATGTGCGCCAATTGGCCACGCTCGCGGGGAGCGCCGGCTTTGCGCTCGGTGACGCTTGGTTCGACCGCGCAGAGAGGTTTAGCAGCAATCTTTTTGTCGCCGCCTGAGCGCTCGTGTGCGCCGCTCGCTTGCTTGGTAAATTATGACTTCACCAGAGTCCCCACTTTCAAAACACTCAGCGCCAATGATGACGGACTATTTGCGGCGCGGAGCGCAAAGCTCAAGCGAGTGGAAGTGCGGCCTTGAGGCGGAGCTTTTTGGCTACACACAATCAACGCTTGAGCGTCTTGACGCGCGGCAACTGCAACGCGTGCTCGCTGATTTCGCCACGACTGACGACCGGCTTTATTACGAGCACGATTCGCTGCTCGTTGAGTTGTGCGTGGGCGGCCTCGGCCACCTGACGATTGAGCCCGGCGGTCAGGTTGAGTTCTCCGGCCGGCCGAGGAAAACTTTAAACGAGGTGGCGCGCGATCTTGCTTCGTTTTTAGATCGTTTGCGCGCGGTGGCCAACCAACATGGCGTGATTTTTCTGGCTGCCGGATTCGACCCGTTGCGCAGCATCGTCGATCAGAAATGGTTCCCCAAAATGCGCTACGCTGTGATGCGGCCATACCTCGCGCTGCAAGGGTCGCGCGCGTGGGACATGATGACGCGCACCTGTGCCGTCCAGGTCAGTTTGGATTTCGACTCCGAAAGCGACTGGTTTAAAAAATTCACTCTCGGCAATCGTCTGGCGCCAATCGTGACCGCGATTTTCGCAAATTCTCCATTCGCAGAGGGGAAATTATCAGGCTACAAATCAACGCGCGCCGCCGCTTGGCTGAAAACAGACGATGCTCGCAGTGGGCTGTCGCCTTTGGCGACGAGAGACAACGTGACCTTTGAAGATTACGTTGCGTATGCGATGGGCGTGCCGATGATCTTCGCGCGCAGAAAGGGAATTTATACGGGAGCGCCGGGCGGAATTCTGTTCGCCGATTTTTTGGAAAACAATGGCGCCGTTGGGCTCAGCCCGATTTTTCAAGACTGGACGGATCATCTGACGACGATCTTTACGGACGCGCGAGCCAAGCCGCAATGCATCGAACTACGTAGCGCCGATGGCGGCAGTTTAAAATTTGCGTTGGCTCTGGCGGCGCTCTGGAAGGGGTTGTTTTATGACGGCGAAGCTCTGGGCGAAGCGCTCAAGTTAATGCCCAGGCTTGATATGGCCTCCGCCTTGGCTTTGCGCGAAGATGTGGCGCGCCGCGGGCTTGCGGCGCGCGCCGCGGGCATCGACGTGCTCGCTTTTGCGAAAGACCTGGTCCGTATTGCAACCAACGGCTTGCGGCGAACGAGCCCCGGTGAAGTGCATTATCTAGATGTCTTACACGAAATGGTTCTGACTGATGAGATGAGCCCGGCCGACGTTTTGCTGCGCAACTGGGACGGACTTTGGCACCACTCGATGGCTAAAGTCGTTGAGTACCTGAGGGTTTCCTAACAACTGACTTGTGAATCTGTTGAATCGGGTCATTGCTCAAATTAACATTTCGTCTTAAGCGCACATCGCTCCTTTGAAATATGGCCGCTCGGAATGATGAAACGGTGGTGGAGTTTCGCCGCGTCACATACCACCCGACAAATGCGCCCCAACCGATTGTCGCCGATCTGAATTTCACAGTGCGTCGCGGAGAGACGCTTGTGCTGCTCGGCGAATCCGGTTGCGGCAAAACGACTACGCTGCGCTTGATCAACCGCATGCTGACGCCGACTTCGGGCGACGTGGTCGTGAGCGGCAAGCCCACCGGCGAGTGGGACCCGATACAACTGCGCAGGTCCACGGGTTACGTCATTCAGGAGGCGGGCCTTTTTCCGCACTTCACGGTGGAAAGAAACGTCGCGCTCGTTCCTCGTTTGGAACATTGGGAAGACAAGCGCTCTCTGTCTCGCGCACATGAAATGCTTAGCCTGGTCGGCTTAGAGCCGGGGATTTTTGCGACGCGCTATCCGCATGAATTGTCAGGCGGTCAGCGGCAACGCGTGGGCGTGGCGCGCGCCTTGGCCGCTGATCCGCCGATTCTGTTGCTCGACGAACCGTTCGGCGCGCTTGATCCTCTGACGCGCGCCGCTTTGCAAAAGCAGTTCGTCAATCTCTGCCGGCAAATCGGCAAGACCTCCGTCTTTATCACACACGATATTCGCGAGGCGTTACTGGTCGCCACACGCATCGGATTGATGCGCGCGGGCCGTTTGCTGTTGATCGAAACGCCGTCAGAGTTTTTACAATCGACCGACGCTTACGCGCGCGCCTACCGCGATACGTTGGGACTTGATACGTTGGGACTTGATACGTTGGGACTTGATGTGCTACGACGCGCGCCCGCTTGAAATCCGCACATGGCTAGTTTCACAGATTTCGTCAGCCGCCACTGGCGCGAAATGTTGACGCTCACCGGCGAGCATTTTTTGCTCGTTTTAGCGGCCATTTCGGTGGCCGTCGCCGTCGGCCTGCCGACGGGCATTCTGCTGACGCGCCGCCCGGCTTTGAAGCGATCCGTGTTGGGCGTCGCCAATATTTTACAAACAATTCCCAGTTTGGCCCTCTTCGGCTTTTTGATTCCGCTTCCTTTGATCGGCGGAATCGGCGAGCGCACGGCCATTGTGGCGCTGGTGCTTTACGCGCTGCTGCCGATCGTTCGTAACACCGTCACAGGCATCGAAGGCGTCGATCGCCATGTGCGCGAAGCCGCGCTCGCAATGGGGATGACCGACGGCCAGATTCTCAGGCAAGTCGAGTTGCCGCTTGCGATGAACGTGATTTTGGCCGGCGTGCGCGTCGCGGCGGTGATTTGTGTGGGTGTGGCGACGATTGCGGCGGCCATCGGCGCCGGCGGGCTCGGGGTGTACATCTTTCGCGGCCTGCGGATGTATGACAACACGCTGATTTTGGCGGGAGCTGTGCCGGCGGCGCTGATGGCGCTCGTGGCTGATTACGGCATCGGGCGATTAGAGTCGCGTCTCGGCGCGACGGCGCGAAGCTCAAGTAAAGCGAACAAACCCCGGAAGCGCGTTTTGCTGACGCGCATCGCTTGGAGCATCGCTGGCCTCTTGTGTGTGATCTTGGGTCTCGTCTATTTTGCGGCGGAGCGGCGACTGTTCCAGGGCGAAAACAAGTCTCGCCTTGTGGTGGGATCAAAAGACTTCACCGAGCAAGTTGTGCTCGGCGAATTGCTGGCGCAAACCGCTGAGGCCGCCGGCTTCGAGGTCGAACGGCAGTTTGAGCTGGGCGGCAATCTCTGCCACGACGCGCTCGTGGCCGGCCGCATAGATCTTTACCCGGAATACACGGGCACCGCCTTTACCGCCATTCTGCGCCACGTTCCGATTTCAAATGCGGAGCAGGTTTACGAGACAGTGAAAAAAGAGTACGCCGATAAATTTGCTGTGGAGGTGAGCGATCCCCTTGGGTTTAGCAACGATTTCGCGATTCTCGTGCGGGGCGCTGATGCTCGCGGGTTAAATTTAAAAACCGTTTCAGAAGCCGCCAGCTACGCGCCGGGGTGGCGCGCCGGCTTCGGGCAAGATTTTATGTCGCGCGCCGACGGCTATGCGGGATTTACCAAAGCTTATAATTTGAGCTTCAACCGTCACCCGCTGGAAATGGATCTCTCTTTAACTTATCGTGCGCTCGCCGCGGGCGAAGTTGACGTGATCGCAGGCAACTCCACGGACGGGCTTATCTCGGCTTTGGATCTTTATCAACTGGAGGACGACCGCCGCTACTTTCCGCCTTACCAAGCCGTCGTTCTCACGCGTCGTGATGCGCTATTGAGCAAACCCTTGCTGCGCGAAGCGCTGGCCAAGTTGAGCGGCAGCATCTCGACCGAAGACATGCGCCGACTCAACTATGAAGCGGACGCCAAGAAGCGAGACATCAAAGAAGTTGTGCGCGAATGGCTGCTTAAACGCGAATCGTAAAGCGAATCAGCAGCCGAAAGCGCGATGAATTGCGACTGCTGATTCGCGAGCGGCGCTGAGCACGCTTACTTCTTTTTCAACTTTACTACGATGGGAGAAGAAAGTTCCTCGTACGGCACCTCAACGACCTGCTCGCGGTAACCTTTGGCTTTGACTTTAAGCTTTAATTTGCCCATATGAATCGGGGGCAGCGCGGCGAAGCCCGTGGCGTTAGTGGAAGCCCACGATTCGCAAAGGAAACCGTCCGTGCGAGCGGAGTCTAAGTGCGCGTAGGCGCCGTTAACGGGAACGCCGTCCGTGTCTGTGATGTTGACCACCATGCGGCCGATGCCGTTCATCTGCTTTGGCGCAACCGCCAATTTAGCCATGTCTTGGCCGGGCTGTGTCACAGATTGTTCCTGGGCGAGCCCAACTGCGGCAGTGACCACAACGGCGAGTGCAACGACAATTAACTTGCGCATACGATTTCTTAACTCCTCTGGTAAATTTCTTGAAGGTGAGATGGTCTTGAGCTGCGGAATGTTTGCCGCTCAACGAATTTCATTATCAACCAGCAGGCAATACCGCCGGCGAAGAATTATATGCATATCCTGGCTGAATTCAACCTTCAATTGTTTGATGTTCGCTGGCATGCTCCCTTTCGCGTTCCTAAACTTGACCCTTAAGGATGAGCGCGCCTGCGGGTATAATAGCGAAGCCTTGATAATTTGCGGGAGGTGGTGGAGATGACTTTGATTGATTGGCTGGTGCTGCTCGCGATCTCTGGAATTTGCGGCGCCCTCGGACAGGCGATCAGCGGTTTTTCACGCGGCGGCTGTGTGGTGTCGATTGCGCTCGGCTTTATCGGCGCGCTCATCGGGTTGTGGCTGGCGCGTGCCCTGGCTCTTCCCGAGTTGTTCACGGTGCAAATCGGCACGCAGCAATTTCCCATCGTTTGGTCGATTATCGGCTCGGCCCTTTTCGTGGCCATCATCGGTTTGGTGTCACGGCGCCGTTCGTGAAAGCCCAAAGTTGCTCGTTCGTCTGGCGCCGCCTAGACTCACGCGAGAGCCATCGGCTAAACTCATGAAAACTACGATTGGAAAGCACAACTGATCCAATCTCGGCACTGGCAGCAGAACAAAGCCGCCGGGCGCGGCCGTCCTTTTCACGCTTGCGATTTCATATGTCTGCTGCCTCAAAGAAAACGGCCGCCGCCCCTGACCTGAGTCACTTCCGAAAGCTGTATCCGCTCACCGTTACTCACTTCGGCGGGCTGGCCGATCGTGAGGCCTGGTTGCGGCGCGTTTGGCAGCTTGACGTTAATTTCATCGACGCCCTAGAGCACCAAGATAAAAACAATCCGGAAGAAATCATCGTCCGCGCCCCGCCGCCAACACATTTGCGCGAGGAAGCCTCATTTGACATCATTTACGCGGGCGGCGTGCTGGGGTTGCTGCACGCGGCCGTGATGGCCTGCCGCCACCAGCAACGCGTGATGGTCTTCGACACGCACGTGGTCGGCCGCACCCACCGCGATTGGAATATTTCCGACGAAGAATTGCGCGAGTTCGACCGGGCCGGGTTGTTCACCAAAGAGGAACTTAAGGCCGCGATTGTTAATCGTTACCGCTCAGGGTTTGTTAAATTTCACGACGCCTCTTCGCGCGTCAAGACTCCGGCGCTCTGGATGGACCATGTGCTTGACGTGGCGGTAGACGCCGATGATCTGCTGTCTTTGGCTGCTCGGAAACTGCGCGAGTACGGCCCGTCGGGCTGTGAGCTTTTCGATCACACGCGCCTCGTCCGTTGTTACGTTCAGCCGGAGCGAGTCTCAGTGGAAGTGGAAGACACGAGAAGCGGGCGCCGTCGCCTTTTCGGCGCGCGCCTGCTGGTTGACGCGACGGGAACTAATTCTCCGATTGCGCGCCAGCTCAACTCCGGCCAAGCGATGACGCACGTCTGCCCGACCGTGGGCACTGTGGCGCGTGGTTTTGCGCGCGGCGCGGAGCCGCATCAGGTGGATTTCAGCGTCGGCGAAATTCTCGTCAGCACAGAGGACGCAAGCGACCACCGGCAACTTATCTGGGAGGGCTTCGCCGGCAACCCGGCGCGCGACGACTACCCCACGTATCTCTTTTTTTACGACGCCATTAATTCTCGTGCCGACAAATCGCTGCTCGCTCTTTTCGAGCGCTATTTTGAGTCGCTTCCGAACTACAAGCGGCCGGGCGCAAATTGGCGCGTGGCGAAGCCGGTCTTCGGATACATTCCGAGTTTTCACCATCGCGGCTGGAACAACAAAAAGCGCACGGCCGCTGATCGCGTGATGCTGATCGGCGACGCCGCCGGGCTCTCAAGTCCGCTGACCTTCTGCGGCTTCGGCTCGCACGTGCGCAACCTCAGTCGATTGACCAAGCTCACCGCTCAAGCGCTTCGCGACGACGCGCTCGACGAAAGCTCTTTGCAGCAGATCAACGCCTACGAGCCACGCGTGGCGCAGATGGCGAGCTTCGCTGAATTCCTGCGGCCGACGCCGCGCGGCGCACCTTCCGCCGTCAACGAAACGCTTAACGCCGTGATGGCCGCGCTGCACAGTTTGGACGAGCGCGTGCGCCGCGAACTCTTTCAAGATCGCCTGAGCTTCAGCGCGCTTAAGAATTTGCTCACCGGCACGGCGCAAATTTACCCGCGCATCTTCCAGCGCGTCCGCGAACATCTCGGCGCGCGCGGCACGTTTTGGTGGGCGGCAAATATCGCCGAGGCGGTGCTGAGCGAGCGGAAGGGATTAAGCGGCGCGGACTCGGTGACCGAAGAGCAAATCTCTTCGGTCGCGCCCATCCAAAGCCGCGAAAAACCAACTGCTTACGACTAATCGCAAATGCTCACTCGGCCGTTTTGCTTGGCATCTTGCCGCCGTTTGAAGCGGTTTGAGGCTTCTCCCAGTAGATCTCAATCTGACACTCTTTGGGGTTGAACTCTTCGCTCCAGATTTGCTCACCGTTTCGTTTGACGACGACGTAGCGAATGTTGTTGTCGCTCCGGCCCATGTACGCAAACGGCCGCATGGAAGTCAGATCACAAGATTTAGCGTCGAGATCTACAGGCTCATCGACTTCAATCCTAAAAGACCCATCAACGATCACTACGGGCGGACCTGTACGCGGCATAAAATGCTCCTTCGTGTTGAAATTTTTCGGTCAGCGGTTATTGAACACTTGCCAGGGCCTCATTCAATTGACGGCGGCGAAGTTGAATGTCTGGCCTTGAAAGATAGCCTTCGAATGCTTCGGGTTTGAGCGTCGTTTGAAATTCCTTCAAAAACTCGTCCGCGCGCGCCAGCCGCTCACGAGCCTGATCGCGATCACCCGCGCGAAGGTCGGCAAGACCAACCACAAGATAACTCTGCCACGCCGAGTTGTGCTGGCCCGCACGCGCAAACGGCTCAAGCAGCGGCTCCGCCGTTGCGCGCGCGCCGCGAGCGTCGCCGGCTTCAAGCTGAGCTTCCGCGAACATCAAACGAGCAAGCGATGAGTAAGCGACATCTTCAACGGAGGCTCCGGCCTTGATCGCTTCTCCGCACTGCTTGCTTCCCAAAGCTTTTTCGCCCGCGAAAGCGGAGGCGAGGCCGAGAGTGCATTTGGCAAGCATTTCAGCGTCTTGGTAATGTGCTACGGCAAGCGCGAGCGTCGCCCGGCTTGCGCTTTTGGCCTTCGGGAAGTTGCGACCGCTGAGCGCCGCCAGCGCAGTGATTAAATGAATTTTTGAGACTAACTCTTTCTGGCTGACGCCGGGTTGGTCAGCGATTGTCAATGCTTTTGCCAGCGCCTGGTCTGCCTCTTGATACCGCCCGAGCTGCCAGAGCACGTCGCCTTGATTGGTCAAACAATGGGCAAGGTAGATCTTGTTGCCTGCTTTTTCGGATTGTTCGACGCATTTTTCAAAATGAACAAGCGCCTCCGGGTAATGCTCTTTCATTGAGAGCGTGCCTCCGAGCTCCGTGTGAGAAAGAGCTTCTTGAGCCACATCGCCCGCCTGTTTGGCACCTTTGAGTTGCTGATTGAACGCTTGCAATGCTTCGTCGTATGACCCTCGCTGCTGTTTGATTTTTCCGAGCAGGTGAAAAGCGCGCGCGGTTTCTCCGCGGTAGCCGCCCCCTTTGTAGAAAGGCAGCGCGCGTTCGAGATAAGCCTGTCCTTCATCGAGCTTGCCCTGCCGTATGCGCAAGCTTCCGAGAGAAAATAGGGCGCGCGCTTCGCCGCGTCGCGCTTTGCTTCGCACCGCAAGCTGGAGGGCTCGCTGGTAATACTTCTCCGCATCGTCAAAGCTGGAGCGCAGAAGAAAAACGTTGCCAAGATCGACCAGGCCCCGCGCCGCGATACTCTCCATTCCTTTGGCCTCGGCGAAAGATACCGCTTCGTTGGCCATGCGCTCAGCGGCCGTTGTTTCACCTTCGTTGTAAGCGACGCTGCTCATTTGCAGCCGGGCGTTGACCTGCTGCATCTCGTTTTCGTTGATCTCCGCAAATTTGATTGCTTGTTCGAGATTCGCTCGCGCCTCAACAAGTCGACCGTTGCGGTTGGCGAAAAGGCCGCGCTGATAAAACACTTCCGCGCGGCCTTCACTGTTGCCGAGCGCTCGATAGATTTTATCAGCCTGATCGAAAGCGCCCGCCGCCTCTTCCTGTTTCTGCTGGCGCGCGTAGATGCTGCCCAAGCGGACATAGACAAACGCGTATTGATCGCTCTTCTTTGTCGCCTCCACATAACTCTCAACGGCCTTATCTAACTTCTCATCGCGTTCGTAAGCGCGGCCAAGGTCCAAATAAGCTGTGGCCTGATCGGGCGTTTGCTCAACGATTTCGCGGTATCTGTTCACAGCGCGACCCGTGTCGCGCGTGACCGTCGCGTTGGCGGCTTCAAGGTAAAGCTCATCAAGGGGAGTTAGGTAAATCTTCTGCGCGCGCTCAAGTGATTCGGCGCGCAGCATCTCTTCGCGCGCCTTGTCATAGTCATCAAGCTCCATCGCCGCTTCGGCGAGGCGCGCGTGTGCCATCACAAAGTTATCGTCGGCCTGGACGGCGCGCTCCAAGCTTCCCCGCGCCTGGATGATCGCTCCTTCCCGAAAAGCCGTGAGTCCTTTTTCGTACCAACTGACCGCTTCGGGTGACGGTGCGGCGCGGCGCGCGCTCCACAGTTTCTCGATTCCCCAGAAGACGCACAGCGCGGCCAAGGCGAGCACCGCGACGATGGCGCCGGGTGACAAGCGCGGGCGGCGTAGCGAGTCGTAAAAGGATGTAAGAGAGCGCAAGGAAAATGCGCCGGTGGGTGCGGTCAGGCGATGCGTGCCGATGCCGCCGGTCTTCGCCAAAGCGGGGCCAATCGAGCGCAGATGTTCGATCAATTCGGCGGCCGATTGGTAGCGCGAGTCGGGTCTTTTGGCGAGCGCTTTGAGCGCGATGCGATCAAGTTCCGCCGGCACGCGCGGATTGAACGCCGAGGGCGGTTGCGGATCGGCGTAGATCACTTGCGCGCCGATCTCTAAAAAATTCGCGCCGGAAAAAGCGGACCGCCCCGCGACGCACTCGTACAAAAGCGCGCCGAGCGCGAAGATGTCGCTGCGCGCATCAACTTGGGCGCCCGTCGCTTGCTCGGGCGAAAGGTAAAGCGGAGTTCCGACGACGGCGCCGCTGCGCGTATGCGAAGCCAACACAGTTCGCGCGTGAGGATCGGCGGGCCCGGCCGATGAAGAGGATTCATCGGCGAGTTGCTTGGCGAGCCCGAAATCGAGCACCTTCACTTGCCCGCGCTCATTGATGGCGATGTTTGACGGTTTAATGTCGCGATGAATAATGCCGTGCGCGTGAGCTTCGGCGAGCGCTTCGGCGACCTGTATAACGATCTCCACGGCGCGCGTCATGGAGAGTGCGTCGTCAGTCAGCAGTTCATCCAAATTGCGGCCGTTAACCAATTCCATGACGATGAACGGCTGGCCGTCAAGCGTTTCGCCGTAATCATAAACGGTCGCGATGTGCGGGTGGGTAAGAGTTGAGGCCGCGCGCGCCTCGCGCAGGAAACGCGGATTGAAGTTGGTGCTTTCAGCAGCGGAGAGGTGCGGAATCTTGATGGCGACGCGACGGCCGAGGTGTGTGTCTTCGCCCACGTAAACGACGCCCATCCCGCCCTCGCCGAGCTTTTCTAAAATGCGGTAATGGGAGATGGTTTGGCCGATCATCAGTGACGTTTCAGAGGCTGGTTTGCCGTGGTGAAGAGAAGTATTGGGAAGCAATTGTATTTAGCTCGGCCGATCCCCGAGACATTCAGTAGGCTCGGCGATCAGTGCCAAAGCCACATTCTGCGCGGAATGCGGGTAATTTTTCAAGCGCAACCACCGCCCCGCAGGGTAAATTCATTTACGTTAACTTGGCGCTTCTTTGCGTTTAGGTAAGACATACTTAAACGCAAAGAAGCGCAAAGTGAAGACGCAGAGAAGAACATGACTTGGCCCTTTTTGCTTCTTTGAGAACAAAGAGGACACAAGTGTTCATAGATCAATAAGTTGGGACAGTGGTGAGCTGCGTTTTTGCAGTAGCCGCCTTTGAGATGTCGCGAGCGCAGTTGAACCGGCGGCCATCGTGAGAGAACTTACTTTCGCGTGGCGGGCGTGATGTTCAGTGTGACTGTGCCTTGCCCCTCGCGAACAATTTCGACCTGGTACACTTGATTCACCTTCATTTC
>JBBJMB010000374.1:0-2925 GCA_037719755.1 Pyrinomonadaceae bacterium | reverse complement strand
GCTCGCCCGCCGGCCGACGGTCACGAGATGAAAGGCCACGGTGTCAACGTCTCCGGAAGCGCGCGACGCAAAAAAGTCCGCCAGGCAGAGCCGTTTACCCGCGGGCTGCCGCGGGAAAGTAAAGCGCATACGCTCGGTGCGCTCGTCGTCCGCGTAAACTATCAAGTCGTTATTTTCAGATTGGCACGGAAAGTATCCATAAACGACGCGCGGCACAAGCAATCGCTCGCTCTTCGCGCGCTCCTTTAATTCTTCGTAAATGGGCCGCACGCGACCCTCAACGAGCGTGCGATATTCTTCGGCCGAGCGCCGCCCTTGTTTAAACTGCCACTGGCCTTTGAAAAGCGCGGTCTCGTTGACGAAAGAAAAACCTCATCCGGATTTATTTGATCGACCACGCGCGAGCCGTAAAGGCGCGCGCGGGATGGGCACATGTTGCCTGACATCCGAGCGCACGGTGTGCGTGGTATCGCCTTTGGCGCTCGCCGCGGCGGCGCGTGGCTTGACGGGCTTGCGGATGCCGAGCTTCGCTTCTTCGCCGACCAAGTCTTCAACGTCTTCGACTATTTCCTGGTCGCCGTTTGTCCGCGCCTGCTTCTGTGCGGCATCGTCGCCTCCGCTCGCCGCCGCCGCCGGTCAATTGATCCATCACGTGAAGGCCGCTAAAGGCATCTTTGGCGTAATAAAGGTCGCCCCGGTAAACCGCTTTCAAATCATCCTCAACGTACCGGCGCGTGAGCGCCGCGCCGCCGAGCACCACCGGCACTTGCACGCCGCGCTCATTTAAGATCTGCAAATTCTCTTTCATCACCAGCGTGGACTTGACGAGCAAGCCGCTCATCCCGATCGCGTCCGCCCTGTGTTCGTCAAGCGCGCTCAAGATGTTTTCAATCGGCTGCTTGATGCCGAGGTTAATGACGCGGTAACCGTTGTTGGTGAGAATGATGTCGACCAGATTTTTACCTATGTCGTGCACGTCGCCTTTGACGGTGGCCAGCACCATCGTGCCCTTCGAGTTGTCGCCGCCCTTCTTCTCCATGAAAGGCTCCAAAAACTTGACGGCCGCCTTCATCACTTCGGCCGATTGCAGCACAAAGGGCAATGCATCTGGCCGCTGCCGAACAATTCGCCCACGGTTTTCATGCCGTCGAGCAGCACGTTGTTGATAATGTCGAGCGCCGAATATTTTTGCAGCGCGCGCTTTAATTGATCTTCGAGGCCGATCTTTTCGCCGTCGATGATTTGACTTTTGAGACGCTCTTCGACGGGCGCATCGCTTTCGTTCTTTTTCTCCTTTTTCGCGGTGACGCCTTCAAAGAGTTTGGTAAACTCTGTGAGCGGATCATACGTGCAGATGTCGCCATCGAATTGACGTTCGTCGTAGATCAACTGGCGCGCCACTTCACGCTCGCGCTCGGCGATGCGGTTGAGCGGAATGATCTTTCCGGCGTGGACGATGGCGGCATCCAGGCCGGCCCCTATGGTTTCGTGCAGAAAAACGGAATTAAGCACCACGCGCGACGCCGGATTCAAGCCAAACGAGACGTTCGAGACCCCCAGAATGGTGAAACAACCGGGAAGCTCGGCTTTAATTCGTTTGAGCGATGCGATGGTCTCCGCCGCGTTGCGACGATCCTCCTCGATGCCTGTGGAGATGGGCAGCGCCAGCGCATCGAAAAAGATGTCGGACGCCGGAAGTTTGAATTCGCCGGTGGCCTGCTCGTAAGCGCGCCGGGCGATTTCCAGCTTTCTCTCGGCGGTGCGCGCCATGCCTTCTTCGTCAATCGTGCCGACGACCACGCTCGCGCCGTAACTGCGCGCCAAATCAAGCACTTTCGCAAAGCGCGGCACGCCGTCCTCGTAGTTGGTCGAATTGAGAATGCATTTGCCGCCGGCGTGCTGCAAACCCGCTTCCATCTTTTCCCACTCGGTCGAGTCGAACATCAGCGGCAATTGCACGCCCGTCGCCAAGCGCGGCGCCAACTGGTGCATGTCGCTTGCGCCGTCGCGGCCGACGAAGTCCACGTTCACGTCTAGAATGTGCGCGCCCTCACGCACCTGCTCTTTGGCGAGCGAAACGAGGCCGTCCCAATCCTCTGCGTTCAACAGATCGCGCGCCTTTTCGAGCCGCTCGCGTTGACGCGCTCGCCAATCAGAAGAGTTTTGCTGACGTAAGGCTGCTGCATGAACAGCGAAGAAGCGGCGGGCAAACGCTCCAGGTCGCGCCGCACGGGCGCGAGGTTTCCACGCCGCGGCAATCGCTTTGAGGTGGGCGGGCGTGGTGCGCAGCCGCCGATCACGGATACGCCGTAATCGCGGGCGAAGTGCAAAGATCTTCCGCCAAAGACTCGGGCGTTTCTTTGTAGTGCGCAAGGCCGCCGACGTTCTCAGGGATGCCCGCGTTCGGGATCACCGAAACCGGCAACGCCGCGTTCTGGCAGAGATAACGCACGTGCTCGCTCATCTGCTTGGGGCCGGTCGCGCAATTCATCCCGATCACATCAAGGGAAAGGTTCGAGCGCGGTGAGGGCCGCGCCGACCTCGGTTCCCATCAGCATCGTGCCCACCGCTTCAATCGTCACCTGCGCCATCACGGGGATGCGCCGCTTGATTTTCTCAAAATATTCAAAAATCGCCTGCAACGCGATTTTTGCTTGCAGCAGATCCTGACAAGTCTCGACCAGCAGCACATCCGCGCCGCCGTCCACCAGTCCTCGCACCTGTTCGTCGTAAGACGTTTTCATGTCACGAAAAGAGATGTGGCCGAGGCTTGGCAGCTTCGTGGTCGGGCCGATTGAGCCGGCGACCCAGCGCGGCTTGATTTTGGTGGAAAAGTCAGAGGCGACGCTTTTGGCGAGTTGGGCCGCTTTGTAGTTTAATTCGTAGGCGAGATGCGCGATGTCGTTCTCGGCGAGCACAATTGAG
>JBBJMB010000077.1:0-12609 GCA_037719755.1 Pyrinomonadaceae bacterium | reverse complement strand
AGACCGGCCCGCGCTGAGCGTCGGCCGCAGGGTTGGAGTTGGCGCCAGCGATGTTCGGGAACATGCCGTTTAAGGGCATGCTCACGGCGACCTCGCCGCCGAGCGCGGGCAGAAGTTGCTCTTTGAATTTGAATCCGTGTTTCGCTTCCAGCGCGGCAATCTGATTTTCAAATAGCGCGCGGCCGGATGACTGATCTGTGGCAGTCATCGAGGCCATGCCGCCGCCGACAACGCTCACCCCCATCATCGAACCGAAAGAATCGAAGACGTGCGGCAAGTTAAGGGATCCGCCGATAAGCAGTTCCGTATCTTCCGGCGCGTATGCCGTGGCCTGCATTGCCAGCGCCGGTCCGGGCTCGATCAAAGCATCGGGATGAGGCTGGTTTTGCCGTCGAGCCCGTCGGTAAGCAGCACGCGCAACGCGAACGTGTCGCCGTCAAGTTGAAGGCCGGCGCCTACGGCCTCGGCCAGCGGCCTCGGTGGGCGACATCAAGCCGCCGAAAAGCATCATCGGTAGCATGTTCATCAAGTCCGGCGTGGCGCTCATCCCGCCGGGCTCACGTGGCCGGCGGCGCTCAACTTTGGCCGCCGCCGGCTCGCACAAAGGGTTCGTGGCGGCAATTGGTTTTCGCTCAGATGTTTGCGCTGCGGTCGCAATTGTCGCTTCCGCCTCGGCAATTGATTTGGCCGCTTCATCTTCCTTTTCATCTTCCTTTTCGTTTTCCCTTCCGTGCGGCAAAGCGTCGTCTGGTGGTGCGGCTTTCTGATGCTCCTGTTGCAGCTTCGTTTGACGCTCTACTTCCCGCTTGAAGTTACGCGCCATGATGCCGGTGGCGGCGTAAACGAAAAGTTGCTCGGAAGCGAGCCGTGCACGCAGCGCTTGAAAGCGCGGATCTTCGGAAAGCGCCAAGCCGTCTTTTGATTTGAGCACGCTCACCTCAAACGGGTGATCGCCCAGCAGCAGCAAGTTCGCTTTGCGAATCAGATGAAACGTCGGGGCCGCCGACACAACGCCGCTCTGTTGCTTGCCGGGCGTGTCATTCTTGGGCGCGGTGGCAGTGGTGATGGCTGTTTTGTTCTGTCGTGACGCGAGCGACACGAGCGTCGAAAAAAGGCGGCGCAGCTCGGGCTCAAGCTCGCGCGCCTCGTCGGTGGAAGCGAAATCCACTGCGATGATCGTCTGCGGAAGTTTCGATTGATTTGATGCGGGCATCGTCGCCACGCCGAGGCGCGAGTTCGCGAGTTGATCGGCGTGCGCGGTGATAAAAGAAACAAAGGGTCTCATTTCGGCGGGCATCAGCCGCAACTGCTCCAGAGAGCGCAGAATCTCGCCCGCGGCGCCGGCGGGCGACGCCTGCCGCCCGATCATGCGCGCTTCGGCGTAAATGGTATAGCTGTCGACGCCAAGTAGCGCTTCAAACGTGGTTTCCCCATCCTCGTTTTCGCCCGCTGGAACTGGCTTGACCGCTACTATTTGCGCTTGCGGCGCTTGCTGGGCGTCCGCTGCGGGTGAGGGCGTTGTGGAAGTGTCTGGGGTGGGAGTGGGCGCTCCTGCTTGTTTTTGTTGCGCCGCCGAGCAGAGCGTGGAAACCAATGACAGTTCTAAGATCGCCCACAGCGCCCATCGGTAATGTTTTCGGAAGCTATTCATCCTTAACTCTTCTGGCCGGAAAACTAATCTGCGTTCGGGCCGCGCAAGCTTCGCTGAGCGCGCTAGGTAAGAAAACTCCCGGCCGGGCGCCTGTGGCCGGCCGCGAGTTTCACCGTTCGAGAAATAAAAGCGTTTTTAGACGACAACGTAGGAAACTGTGACGCTATCAAGGAAGCCCCGGCCGGTAACTTTCTTGATTAATCCATACTGTTCGAGCTCGAAAAAGGCGCGCTGCACTTCGCCGCGATCGACGGAAAGTTTCTGAGCGATTTGTGCCGGCGACGGCAGCGCCTCGCCTCCGGCGATGGCTTTGTCTTTAACAAGCTGTTGCAACTGATCTCTCACCTGAGCGTAGATCGGTGCCGAGGCGCGATCTTTCAGTTCAATCAGGTTCAAAATATTTTGCTGTGACACGAGGGATCATCACCTTTTCATTTTGGGAACTGGGAGCAAGAGATTGTTCCCGGAAGATTTCAAACGTGTCTTCACCGGGTCAGCCGCTTCGTTAAACCGCACAGCGCGACCCGTTTCAGGTCCGCCAAATCTTACCATCAAACCTTTTCCCGGGGGGAGCCTGTTATTACTACAAAAGAACGATTTTCTGGTTCATCGCTAAGCGGCCCGGGCGCAGCACGCGCGCGTACAAACGCGCTTCGCCCGGATAAGTCTTCTGCGAGATGCGACTGAAATCTCCCCCGACGAAAGAGCCGGCGATCGACTTGCACGGCACAGTGTAAGAGCTAATCTCAATCACTACTTCCTCGCCCAACGAGAGTCGGCGACCCGGCTCAAGCATCGGCCAATTCAGGCCGACCACGGTGATGTTTTCCCCGACCGAGCCCGGGTAAATCGGATGTCCCTCGCGCTGCAGCTTGAGAATTTGCTCAAGCGAAAACAAACAGAGCGCTCGCTCCGGGCCGCCGTGAAAGCGCGTGTGCGCTTGATGATCATCCGTCATGCCTGTGACGGCGAGCATCGCTTCGCGGACGGGCGCTTTGGGCACGCCGCCGGGTGAACAATTAAGCTGAAAAATATGTGCTTCCATGCGAGGCTTCCTGGTCGATTGTTGAAAAGCCGAGAGCCGTTTATGCTCAGCGTGGGCCGCAAGCGCAATCCGCATTGACTTGTTACGAAAGTTGTCTTAGTCTCACATTCCTCACAAAGTCACTCTTCCCGTGGCCCGCTACAAGCGCGCCTGCCCCGCTCTTGCCAGAGCGTGGTCAGAGCGCTTCAACCTCCGGTAGAAAAAAGGTCTCAAGATGATCCACACAAAAGTAAAAGCGTCAGTTATGCTGACAATCTTCGGCATCCTGCTGCTTTGCACGGCTACGGTGAAGGCCGACCAGCTCGTCTTTGATCTGTCGGGCGACGAAACCCGATTACCTTTCGGCGTCGACGTCGACGTCGCTCACGACAACAACTACCAGCCGGGCGCCACTTACCAGCAGCTCTACAGCCGCGCCGAGTTTCCGGGCCGCGTCCGCCTCACGCAGGTGGCCTTCGCCTCCGGCCTCGTTTCCGGCACGCCGGGCGTGGCCACCCATGACTTTGTAGTGCGCCTGGGCACCGCCGCCACGCGCGTTTCAGCGCCGCAAGCCGTCTTTGACGTTAACCGCGGTCCCGACTTGATGATTGTTTTTGCCGGGCCGCTGAGCTCCATGCAGCGGCGCGACGGCTCATTCGATTTGCTGATCAGATTGGCGGCGCCGTTTGACTACGATCCGCAGGCGGGCGACCTGCTGTTTGACGTCGTGCTCAACACGCCGACCGGCTATATGGGGGACGGCGACTTGTACTTTATGGCGGGCGACTCGGACAGCGTGTCGAGCGTCTTTAGCACCGTGGCGTCGCCCGTCGGCACATTAGACGAGCAGTTCCGCTACGGTCTACGCACACGCTTTACGTTCACGCCGGCGCAGGTGGAAACCGTGCCCGCTCCGAACCGACAACGATGGTGCTCGTCGGCACCGGGTTGGCGGGAATGTACGCCGCCGCCAAGCGAAAGAAGCGCACTCACCAAACTTGAGTGAGTGAACCTCAGTCATGGTGGGCCTGGCGCTGAGTGCGACTCTTTGCGTCTTTTCTTTGCGTTGAGGTATGGCTTAAACGCAAAGAAACGCAAAGAGCAAGACGCAAAGAGTCGCAGAGAACGATTAACTTTCAACTCATGCGAGAAATTGACAACCTGCGTCGCGCTCTTTGCTCGCGGCGCTTCGCAAAGTCTTTTTACTTGCCTTCCGTGCCGCCCGATTGCTTATGCTCTCCGGGGGAGTTGGTTGATTCGTTCTCGTTTCTATCATTCTCCGCCGTTTCATGCGCTTGACCGCTGGCGGCCGCTTCCTGAAGCGTCGGGATCACCACCTGAACCGCCCCGGCGAGCGCGCCCTGCGCGGCGCCCGCCAGCACATCTCCGACGACCTCTTTGACCCGCTCGCTGATTCCGGGTTTTCTCTTGCCTTTAGTGCCGCTCTTCTTCGCCGAGCCGCTTTTGCCGGAAGGTGTCACCGCCCGCGCCGCGCCGCTCACCGCTTTGCCGGTCGCGCCGGCGATGGCTTGAGCCGCCTTTGAAAGCGTGCCGCTCGCGGACTTTGTCGCCTTGGCGGCGGTTCCGCCGGCAGTTGATTTTTTCGCCGTTGTTTTCTTACTGCTTTGCTTCTTGCTCGGCGCCGCCTTTTTGGTTGCTCCTTTTTTAGTGGTTGGTGATTTCTTCGGCGCGGTCAATTTGCTCTGGCTCGCTTTCGTTTTCTGACCCGCGCTTTTCTGGCTGCTCTTTTTGGCAGTCGCTTTCCCCGCTTTCTTTGCTGGCATAGTGGTTTGTTCTCCTTCTTGTGACGGTGTGTTGTGTGCTCCAAACAATCGTTCTTTTAATGCCCCAAGCTTTTCGGCTAAAGCTTCGCGTGTGTCTTCCATTTGCCCGCGCAGTTCTGCGGGTGACAGTTCCGTTACTGACTCGCTGTCGTCTGCTCCTTGAGCCATGCGAGGTTCTCCTTGATCGCTTCACCCGTTTGCGCCAAAGGCAATACTTGACGGTTGGCGAGGTTTTGACCGCCGGAGCGAAGCAGGCCGGCGCCAACGGCTCCGCACATCCCGCCGACGATGCCGTAGCAGCACCAGAGCGGCGCGCGCGTGGATCGGTGCAGCAGATGAACCAACATCAGCGTCGACAAAATGCCGCCGGTGGCGACGAGTCCGGCGCCGGCTCCGAGCGAGGCGACCGCGGACTTGGCTTCGCGCACTTCCTCGCGCACTTCGCTGCGCAAAAGTTGCAATTGCTGGTCGAGCAACTTTTGCGCATCGCCGCGATGCCTGCGAGAATTTCACTCAAATTCTCTTCCGATCCGCGTTGACTCTCCTTACCCATATTCCACACTCCTCACCTTGTTTTTCTCTTCAGCTTTGCGGTGTTCTTTCTGTGCTTCTCTGTGTTTGAGTAACACTATAAAACAGAGAAGCACAGAAAGAACACCGCAGAAACGCAGAGAGTGGGAATTTACACTCAACAGACGTTCATCTTCACCTTATGCGCGAATCTCGCCTTCGGCTTTGCCGAAATGAATCTTTGTCCCGACGCCGAGCGTCACGCTGCGATTGGGTTCGATGTCGCGCACTTCGCCGCTCGCCAGGGTCGCGACCCACTTATCGGGCGTCAAATTTTTTAATCCCCAGATATTTTTGTTTGTCGGGTGCTGCTCCACCGAGGCGATTGGTTGCGAGAAATCATAGAGTCGGTGGTCGTCAACGTGATGCGGAAAAAGCTGCGTGTCGTGATTAAGCATCACGGCTTGTTTGGCGATCCGGATGCGCGGCGGAAGAATCAGTTGCACGGCGCATGACCAGCACAACCCGGGATTGCCGCCGGAGGCTCGCAACGCCTCAGCGTCGTAGAAGTTTTCGAGCGCACAGTAGGAGCAGTAAAAGATCGTATCGCGCAGGCGCACCATCTGGCCGCGCCATTCGCTTTCGCGCACGCGCCCGTGCTGCGCATCGCGCAAGCCGTCGGTAAAGGCGCGCACAAACAGATCGCGCAAAAACTGCGGATAGATGCGCCAAAAAGCGAGCGCATTGTCGTGGATGCCGGGCACGGGGCGGTTGGATTCATCGCGCGGATCAAAGATGAAAACGGCTTCGGTGCCGTAAAGTTTGTTCATCGCCGGAAGATCAAGACATTTGATCTCAGTTTCCTTTTTTCCTTCAAGCGGATGATGCACCATCAGCATATAGAAAATGAGCACAGCAAGCGAAAACAAATCCGTTTCGGTGCTCGGCACGGCTTCGCCGCGTACGACCTCGGGAGCCATAAAGCGCGGCGTGCCGAGCACGCCAAGGGTGCCCGCGCCGTTAACCGCCACGTTGTCGCAGTCGCAAATCAACACGTCGCCGTTGTCCGCGTCGAAGAAAGCGTTACCGAAAGAGATGTCGCGATAGCAAAAGCCCTGCGAGTGGAGCAGCAGGTAGTTATGCGCGAGATTGAACCCAACGGTGGCGAGCGCGCGAAAGCTCGGCTCGATGCGCCGCTTCATCAAATCCACGATATTTTTGAAGCGCGGCGGCCGCAAGCCCATCACGTAGCCGAAGCCTTGCACGTTTTCTTCAACGGCCAATTCAATGGGCCACAGAAAGTGCTCGCTTGGCGAGCCTTTCCTGACCAGCAGCTCAATCGCGGCGCGCTGTTCGGGCGTCGCCATCTGCGGAAAAAACCACTTGAGCGCCACGCTTTCGCCGCCCAAGCTGGCTTTGTAAACCTCGCCTTGTCCGCCCGCGCCGAGCAGCGTTTCCGCCGTGCACGACATGCCCGACGGCTCTGCGCGCACGCTTTGGCCTTCCCGCAGGATTTGATCCATAATTTCTCTATTCCCTTCCCGCGCCAAACATCACACGCGGTTATTGCGGCTGTCCACCAGCGAGCCGTGATGCGTCTGCCACGCGGCGACGCGGTTTCCCCGAAGCTCGCTGTCTTCAACGGTCACGGCGCCGCCCGCTTCGCAGCTGACGCCGACGTGATTGTTTTCATTGATGCGACACGAGCGCGCGACGCCCACGCCGCCCGCATCCACGTATGCCGGACAAGTTGTTATGCAGCACATCGCACGCTTCCAGCAGCACCTGCCCCGCTTCGCGCACAAAGACGCCGTGCGCCTGCCCTGATGAATGCGGCAGTTGCGCAAGCGCACGTCGCCGCCGCTGGTCGCCGCCACTTCCGCTTCCGGGTGGCGGTAGATATTGCATTCTTCGAGCGCGGCGCGTCCGTCGCGGTGAACGAAGACGCCCGTGTTGTGTCCCTCATGAATGCGGCAGCGGCGAAGCGTGGTCTGCCCTTTGTCGCTTGCGCCCACATTCGTTTTCGCGTTCAAATAAATATCGCAATCCTCAATCGCGTTCGCCGCTCCTTGCCAAACAACAATCCCGGCATCGCCGCCGTGATGCACGTGACACCCGGAGACGCTCGTGCGCGCGCCGCTCGTCACGGCGACGCCGATGTTCGCGTTTTCAAAAATATCGCACGCTTCCAGAATTCCGCCCGCCGCGTCAAAGGCGTAAACGCCCGAGTCGGCGCCGTGATGAATACGGCAGCGGCGAATGGTGGGCTCGGCGGTCGCATTGTGAATCGCGACGCAGGACAGCGAGTCGGAACTGATGTCGCACCCTTCCAGTAGCAAACGCCCGTGCGGAATGTCTACGGCAAAGAATCCCGCGACCTGCGCCGCGCCAGCGCCGCCTCGCGCTCGCCCGCGCAAAGTCAGGTTGCGCACCGCCGCTGCCGCGCTTGTTTGCATCACCAGGCAGCTCGACGCGGTCGCGCTCACAATGATCTCTTCGAGCGCGCCGTCGCCGATAATGTCCAGCGCTTTATCAATCACCAAGCCTTCGTGGTAAACGCCGGGGCGCACGAGCAAACGAGCGCCCGCGCTTGCGCGCCGGATCGCCTCGCCGATGGTCGAGAAATCGCCGCTGCCATCCGCGGCGACGATGAAAGATGTACGCGTCGCGGCCGGCCGCGCGGGGCCGGCCGCCGCTATTGATGGCGGCGGCGTTCGCGCTTGTGCTGCGCCGCCGGACTTGAAACGCTCGGCGCGCTGCGCGGTGGGTTCGCGGCCTGCGGGGGCGCTCGCTTGGCGCGTTCGCTTGTGAGAGCGTCGAGCGCGTCAGGCGTGACAACGCCCAGCGCGAGCGCCCAGGTGTGCACGCTCCACAGCGCGGCTTGCTCTTCCATCGCGACTTCGTGGCGCAGGCGCTGCGCCAAACGCGCGAACAGAGCATGACGCGGCACTTGGTTGTTGCCGGGGCGAGCAATTCTGCGGGAATGCGCCTTGAAGCGCAGTTGTGAGCACGGCGATTTCGCGACGGTGAGCGGGAAAATAGTCGCGCATCAGACCTTCGCAGCGGCGCGGCTCGTTGATCAACGAGAGCCCGTAGCGCCCGACGATCTCAAGCAGTTTTTGACGAGGCAGGTTGTTCATGCGAATCGGCGCCGCCGACCGTCGTTGATGAAGGATGCGCTTCAAGCGCGTTCATGCGAACGATCAAAGCGAGCGTGCAATCATCGCCGCTGCCGGCCTGGGTGGCTTCTTCGAGCCAGCTTTTCACGCTACGGTTGACCGCATCGAATCCGTCAGCGCGCATCATGGAGATCAGATCGCCGCCGACTTGGTGAAAGCCGGCGGCGGTTGAAAATGAATTCGCGTAGCCGTCCGTGGTCAAGAGAATGATGGCGGGCGGCGGATTAGTAAGCGCTTGCACGCTGAAGCGAAAATCCTCGGCGGCTTTCGGCAAACAAAGCGACGTGGTTTCATTGGCGAGCAGTCGCGCGTCTTCCGGCAGCGGCTGCGTCACGTCGCCGGCGGCGGCGACGTTTAAGATTTCGCCGTCGCCGAGCTGCATGTACAGCGCAAACGAAGACGTGAGCGCAACCGCCAGCAGCGTCGCGCCGTAGGCGAGGTAAGGATTCGCTTCCACGAGCGCGCGCGCACGCGCTCCGTCTTTTTCGATCAATCGTGCGAACTCGGTTTCCTGCAAAGGCTCTCGTGCCAAATCGGCTTCGACCACTGAGCGCCAGCGTTTGACCAATTCGACGGTCAGGTAATTTTTCGCTTGTTCTTCAAACTTCGCGAGGTCTTGCACGTTCTCATGCGCGCCGCTGTAAATTTCGTTGAGCGTTTCGCTGAGCAAAGCTCCGACGAGATGCACGGCGAAGCGCGAACCGCGATCGCTGCGAAAACACTTGTTGCTGCCGTGCCCGTCGGACACGCTCAGAATAATCGGCAAAGCGATGCTCGACGCGCGCAGCTGTAAAAGCGCGTCTTGATTCGGAATGCCGGCGCGGATGTGCGATGCGCCGGGAACCGTTTCTCCGATAACGCGCCATTCCAACGCGGCCATCGCCCGCGCGTTTTTCTCATCGGCTTTCCAGGCCTCGGGCGCCGGGGTCTTTGCCGTCGCCGGTGCCGCGCGCACTTCGTCGGGCGTCTTGTTGCCATCATGGCATTGCTGCGCCGCTTGTTTCAGCGGCGCGAGCGGCATTTGGCGGCGCGTCGGGCGACGGTTTCGTGGCCACTACGGCGTCAGGCGATTGCGCAGTTTCGCTCGTTCGCTTCGCCTCAGACGCGGCCACCGGGCTTTTTTCACATCGCCGGCGGGTGTCGCCTGCGGGTTTGCTTCCGCCGTCTCGGTGTTATTAGTCATAGGGCGCCTACCATACATCGTCCACGGTTTTTTGATTGTCAGCCGGATCGCTTCCCGCCGGCGCGTTCGCCGCTTGAGCCGGTCCGTGCCAATCGTCGAACCGGTTGTTGACGCGGCAGTGTGGTTGCGCCGGCACGGGCACGCCGGCGGGCGTTCCGGCTGCGGCCGGCGAAGCGTCAGGGTGATCGGTGCCGGCGGCGGCGGGAGACGACGCGGATTTGAGCACCGCCGTCGAAGCCCATTTGATGTGTTTGACCAGCGCTTCGGGCGAATTGGCGGCGAGCGGCTTCATTTCAGGGTGTCCGATGAATTTTTGCAGCACCTCCGTGTCGGCGTCCTGCCCATGGAGATGGCGATGCGCACAGCCTGTTCCACGGTTGATCGAGCAAATCCTTGATGCCTTTGTCGAGGTCGTCGGTCGGCTGTCCGTCGGAAATCAAAACCAGCACCGGCGGCAAAGCGCGCTCAGACATCGGCGGCATCTTGAGTTGCTCGGCGACAAGCGAGAGGGCCTGACCATATCGGTTTCGCCGTCGGCCGGCAAATCGTTCCACGCGAAATCCGCGACCGGCGTCGGCTGCGAGATGTGCCACTGCGCGCCATCGGAACTTAACCGCGCGCACCAGAACCTGCGCGTTGGGATTGTCGTCCGCCACCTTTTTCATGTGCGAATGGCTTCGCGAATAGCGTTGTTTAATGCTTGATTTTGCCGTCCCGTTGCATCGAGCCGGAAGCGTCGGCGATCCAGATAAATGCAAAGGTCTTGAGGCGACTATCGCCCGGTCGCTTGCTCATAATCGCATGTCCTCCTCAAACGAGTTCGGTCTCGTGTCGTTGCCAAAATTGCGGGAGAAGAGGCGCAAAGATACACCAGCGACCGGTAAAGGAAAAGCAAGGAAGCAGAAGGTCAGCGGTAGAGTCCAAAGCAAGTCGCTCTCGACTCCTCGCCACGCCTTCGGGCTTATCTGATGCGCGGCCCATTGATGTCCGGCTGCGACTGTTCTTCGCGCAGCAGCGTGACCACCGCCGGCACAACGAAGATTCCGCCGACGATCAGCACCACGAACAACAGCACAGTAGCAAACACCCGCGCAGCTCCACCGCGGCGCGGCGGATCTTGCGCGGGCAGGCCGGCGGAGCGTTGGTTGCTGCTCTTGGCGGCAAATTGATTTTCGGTTGCGCTGCTGGCGGCGGCGGGCCAGAGATTTCTTGACGATGGGCGCAGGGGCTGGCGGCGGCGGCAAAGCGGGCGCACGCACAATTGGCGGTGTCGGCGTTTGTCTGAGCGGTTTTGACGGAGCCGTTTGAGGCGCGGTTGAACCGGGCGTTGATGCGAAAGGTCCTTCCGAGCGCGGTGCGGAACTTTGTTGTTGTTGTGCGTCGCGGGCTCGGGCGGCTTCTTCTTGCTCGCGCGCCGCAAGCTCCGCTTCGGAAAGCACGCCGAGGGCAACCGCCCAAGAATCAACCGCCCAGCGCGCGGCCTCAGGCGTATAAGCGAGATTGTCGCGCAATCGTTTGACGAGTTGCGCCAGCACCACTTCGCGCGGCACTGAATTACCGGAGCGCATCAGATCGGCCGCAACTCGTTCTTCGAGCGCGCCGACAAGGACGTTGATTTCGCGGCGATGCGCGCCGCACAAATCGCGCAGCAACGCCTCCAGGCGCCGCGGCGAGTCGTAAATCTTTCGGCCGTGGCGCGCGACGATGCGCGCGAGCGTTTGGCGTGGCAAAGCGTTCATACGAATGTCCGAAGCTTTGATTGTAGAACAAACGCCGCGAACATCCATAGGAGGCGGGCGGGCAGTGACAACCGAAGGGCACGCGGAAACGAACGGATCTTCTTGTCACGGCGCCGACAAAAGAGTAAAAATACTGCTCCCAGCGAATCGCCGAGCCGGCGGTAACCAACACTTTATTCGTCAATAACAGACTTCTCTCGCCACGCCCCGAGAAAAGATCGGACCGAGAGAAGCCAGGAGCACGCCATGAAGCCTCGAACACGTCGCAAGTTTCTCCAAGATTCCGTGAGCGCCGGAGCCGTTGCCGCCGGCTTCGCTTGGCTCGGACGCAAACCGGTGCGCGCGCAAACCGCGTCTTCAAGCGCGCAAATCGCGGGCGCCAACAATCGCATTCGCGTCGGCTTGATCGGCTGCGGCGGGCAAGGTTGGGGCGATTTGCGCGCGATGGTGCGCCTGCCCAACGTCGAGTGCGTCGCGCTTTGCGACGTGGACGACGATCAGGTCGCGAAAACCGTCAAGAATTTGGAGAAGCAGGGCGTGGCCCGCCCCGCCATGCAAACGCGCGACTTCCGCAAAGTTATCGAAGCGAAAGACATCGACGCGGTGATTGTGGGCACGCCCGACCACTGGCACGCGATCCCGTCGATTATGGCCTGCCAGGCGGGCAAAGACGTGTACGTCGAAAAGCCGCTTTCGATCAGCATCGGCGAGGGCCGCATGATGGTCGACGCGGCGCGCAAATACAACCGCGTGGTGCAGATGGGCACGCAGCAACGCAGCGCGCAGCACTACGCCGACGCCGTCGCATACGTGCGAAGCGGCCAGCTCGGCAAAATCCGTGTGGTGCGCACATGGGCTTATCAAGACTGGATGGGCAACATCGCGCCGGTGCCCGACGCCGAGCCGCCGGCGACCGTCGACTACGACATGTGGCTCGGGCCGGCGCCAAAGCGTCCCTTCAACAAAAACCGCTTTCACTTCAACTTTCGCTGGTACTGGGATTATTCCGGCGGCATGATGACCGACTGGGGGGCGCACATGGTCGACATCGCCAACTGGGGGATGGGCATCAAGGCGCCCAGCTCCGCCGTCTCGGTCGGAGGCAAGTACGGCTTTCCCGATGACGCCGAAGAAACTCCTGACACGCAGCAGGTGCTGTGGCAGTTTCCGGATTTCAGCATGGTCTGGGAGCACGCGACGGCCATCGGGCGCGGCCCCGAATCGCGCGATCACGGCGTTGCGTTCCACGGCAACAATGGCGTGCTGGTGGTCGATCGTGGCGGTTGGGAGGTTTACCCGGAGACCGAGCGGGCGAGCGCGAAGAAGCGCAAGGACTATCGTTACGCCGGTGTGCCGCGACAGGGAACCAACGGCGAGGATTATCACTTGTTACATGTTAGGAATTTTCTCGAATGTATGCGCTCGCGCAAGCGGCCCAATTCGGATGTCGAGATTGGTCATAACTCGATGATCGCGTGTCACCTCGGAAATATTGCCTTCCGCCTTGGACGACAGGTCAAGTGGGACGTTGATGCCGAA
>JBBJMB010000076.1:0-12635 GCA_037719755.1 Pyrinomonadaceae bacterium | reverse complement strand
GCCGTTGAATTAACCCGCGTTTTCGCGATGAAAGCGGGCGGCGTCGCGTCAGATGTTTGGGCGGCGATGCCTGGCGCGCTCCGCGGACTTGATGAGGAACGAGCGCTCCTGCTGCTCAAGCGTGCGGGCGAATTTCTGGCGCAAAGCGGCAGCGCGGCGTTGCACTTGCTTTCAGCGGGCGGCCAAATCATGCGCATCGTCCCGGATGTTTTCGATGAATGGTGTGAGCTGGGGTGGGTGATCGCCGGTCAAGGCAACGCCGCGCTGGTCGCCTTTGTGCGCGCAAGCGCTTCCGTGTTCAAGTCTTTGGCCGAGCAAGAGCAGCGGCGCGGCGGCCGCGACAGCGCAGCTGCGGCCGCGCGCCGCGTCATCGCCACCACGCGCCAAGTGGCTCTGGTTGACGCCGAGGCGGCTATTTCCTGCTTTCGTTCGAGCGCTCAGGCCGTAGGCCGCTCGGCTTCTTTGGAGCACTACGAGCAGTGGGCGCGCGGCGGACTTGATTCTGCGGACGACGCGCGCGCGCGCCGCAGCTACTACGCGCTGGAGACGCGCCGCAGCAACGAGTCGTTGGCGGCGGGAGCTGACGGCTTATCTTTGGAATCAGTGGCGCCGACGCTCGGCCTCTACATCGAAGCGCTCACCGGTCGCGCCGTGGAGATAGAGCATCTCTCGGCCACCACTGAAGAGGCGCGCATCGGCGACGGCCGTACGGTGCATCTGCCCGCCAGAGTCTCCGAGTTCGAGACCGCGGATCTTAACTTTCGGCTTTACAAAGTGCTCGCGGCGCACGCCGCCGGCCAAATCGAATTTGGCACCCACGCGCGCGATTCAGAAGATCTGCAAATTGCTTATCAAGCGCTGGGCGAGCTTTATGCGGCGGAGAATGCGGACGCGCGCGACGCCTTCGCGCTCGGCGGCTACATCAACGACTTGCAAAACAGCGAAGCAGCGCTCGCGCCCGCCGAAGAGGCGCGCCGCGCGGCGCTGGCCATCAAGCGTCTTCCCGCCGATGCGGACTATCGCGCGGTGCTCGCGCTTTTTCCGCAAAAGGCGCTGGCCGCGCGCATCTTCGGAACGCTCGAAAACGGGCGCATTGATCGTCGCTTGCGCCGCGCTTACCGCGGCCTGGCGCGCGATTTGGATCTGGTGCGTCAGCACCTGCGCACTTCGCGTCCGCGCATCGCAGAGGTGGCGCTTTCACTGGTGCCCTTCGAGTTGCTTTTTCAGATCACGCTTTGCGGAGGCGCGCTGGATGACGCGCGTCAGCATTTCGGCCAAGTCGTTTCCGAGCTCGAAACCATCGTCTCGGAGTATCTGGCGAGCGCGGGCTCGGACGTCGCCGATACGCTGATGGCGACGAGCCGCGTGTACGCGCTTTTTCAAAATATCACTCCAAATGCCTCCGCGCAGCGTGACCGCGATGCGGAACGTGAGACGGATGAGGAGGGCGGCGTTGAGGGAAGCTCAGACGAAAAGCAGAACAAATCCGAGCGGCAAGTGCGGCAGCCGCGTCGCGATGCGCGCGAGCTGTTTAGCGCCTGGCTCGGCAACGATTTGGCGGATGAGCCTGACGACCTTGACGCGTCCGAAAGTTGGACGCAGATGGATATTCCGGAACAGCCCGTTGGCGAAGGCGAAGTTGCTTTTAGTTATGATGAATGGGACCGCGAACTCTCGGATCACCGCGTAGCCTGGTGCCGCGTGGTGGAGAAGCGCGCCGCCGCCGGCAGCGCCGCGTTTGTAGAGCAAGTGCGCGAGCGCTACCGCGGCACCATCTCATCGATCCGCCATCAGTTTCAGTTGATGAAGCCCGAGAATTTAAAGCGCATAGCCGGGGAGATAGACGGCGACGAGTATGACTTAAACGCGGTCATTGATTACGCCGTGGATCGCCGAACCAACGGCCACCAGTCCGAGCGCCTCTACATCAAGCGGCTGCGACGCGAGCGCAATGTGGCCGTCTCGCTGTTGCTCGACCAGTCTTCCTCCACGGCGCGCACCATCGGGCGTCACCCGCTGCAACCCTACACGCATCCGGGCCGCAGAATTATTGAAATCGAAAAAGAAGGTCTGGTGTTGATGAGCGAAGCGCTCGAAGCCGTGGGCGATGTTTACTCGATCAACGGCTTCACCTCGGAAGGACGACGCAACGTCAAGTTTTACGTGGTCAAAGATTTCGGCGAGCGCTACTCGCACGAAATCGCGCAACGCATCGGCGGCATCACTTACCAAAACAACACACGTCTCGGGGCGGCCATCCGCCACGCGGCGGCGCGGCTCAGCCGGCAAGAAGAGCGCACGCGTCTGCTCATCATTTTGTCGGACGGGCGGCCCTACGATCACGATTACGGCGATGCGCGCTATGCGCGAGAAGACACGCGCGAGGCGCTGCGCCAAGCGAAGCTCTCCGGCATCATTCCGTTTTGCATTACCATAGACCGCGACTCGGAGGCCGAACTGCGCGACCTCTACGGCGAAGTCGGCTACACCATTATCGACGACGTCTTAACTCTGCCCGAGCGCATGCCCGCCATTTACCGACGATTGACTTCCTAGAGCGTGTTGAGGAAAGGCCTCTGCCCTGAAAGGGCAACAGTTAATAGCCGGTGGCGACGCCACCGGTCACCATCAGAACAGAACTCCGACCCTGCAAGGGTCGCACTCAAACTGTGACCCTTGCAGGGTCAGAAGGACCAACGCACATGCCCGTGGGCGCGTGCCCACGGCTATTAACTTGATCCCCTGCGGGGATCAATCCTCAACACGCTCTTAGACTTCCATCTCTCTCTCTCTGTGACTCTGCGGTGTTCTTCTCTCCGTGATTCACTGTGTTTAGATCAGTTACACCTAAACACAGAGAGGCACAGAAAAAGACGCAGCATCGATTAGCTGAGCGTCGACTGCTCGCCGTTGGGATTTGCCCGGCGACGGCGCCGTATTTTCGCGGCGACGCCCGCCAGACCTGTGCCGAGCAGCAGCATGGTGGCTGGTTCCGGGACGGGAGCGGTCTGCGGCTCGCCGTAAATAAAGTCGTCCAATGCGACGACATCAACGTCGCCCCCGTCGTTCGGGCCGAGGGGCGAATTGCCGCTCGTAATCAGGCCACAGAACTTTTATTAAAATCTTTCATCCTTAGTTTTCATCCTTCATCCTTCCGCCTTCATCCTTGATTTTGCGCATCGCCCGGACGGCGATCGCCATCTCTTCATCTGTGGTGTAGAAGTGCGGCGAGATGCGTACGCCCGCGCCGGGGCGGTAATCAACCAGAATTTCTTGCGCAATCAATTGGCGCGTGACGGTGGCCGCGTGCGGAACGGCGACGGTAATAGTGCCGCCGCGCCGGGCGGAATCGAGTGGGCTGGTGACGCGAAAGCCGGCTTCTGTGAGCAAATCAATCAGCAGAGATGTCTGACGCACGCTTTTCTCTCTGATGGCTTCGACGCCGATCCGATTAACGATTTCGTAACCCGATTGGGCCGCGTAAAGCGCGGGGATCGAAGGCGAGCCGTGGAGAAAACGGGCGATGCCGCTCGCGTAGCGGATCGGGCCGGGCGCAAACGAGAAAGGCTCTTCGTGCGCCATCCAGCCCGTCACCTTCGGCTCAAGCGCGTTGTGCCAGCGCGGGTGAACGTACAGGTAGCCCGCGCCCGGCCCGCCGCACAGCCACTTGACTGAGCCGCCGGTCGCAAAATCCACGTCCAACTCTTTGACGCTGAAAGGTACTGTGCCGGCCGATTGATAAGTGTCTAAAACGACGACGGCGCCAACTTCGTGTGCGCGCAGGGTGATCGCGCGGGCGTCTTGCAGCGACGAGCTTTTAAAGAGCACGTGCGAAACGGGAACAAGTAGCGTTTCCTCGTCAATCGCCTCCAGCATGCGCTCGAGCGGCACAGTCATGCCGTCTTCCGACGCGACCCGCGTGATGCGGAAGCGATTTTCACGCGCGTGTGCCTCGTAGACGTACATCACCGATGGAAATTCCAATTCCGGATAAACGATCTTATTCCTGGCGCCGCGCGGCTCAAAGCAAGAGAGAATCAGAGACTGACAGATGGAGACGTTCTGGTGCATCGCCACCGTGCCGGAGTCGGCGCCGATGATGCGCGCCACCTGATCGCCTACGGAGAGCGGCATTTCCCACCAGCCCTCGGCCCAAGCGCGAACTCCCCGCGTGGCCCACGTCTCGGCGTACTCATGCATGCGCTCGTAAGTCGCGCCCGGCATCGCCCCGAGGCTGTGCGAAATCAAGTAAACGCACCGCTCCAGGATCGGAAATTCTCGGCGCCAGTTAAGCAACGCTTCAGTCATAAAAGAGTTGTTCTCCTCTGCGATTCTCTGCGTCTTTTCTCTGTGTTTCTCTGTGTTTAAGTAACACTTACCTAAACGCAGAGAATCACAGAGAAAAGACGCAGAGAATCGCAGAGAGTTAATTCAATGTGAATCCGGATGGCGACTCGGTTCGTGCGCGGTGATCCTTCATCTGCTGTACGTACTTGATAAATTCGCGATTGGCGACGAACTTGTCGGGAAGCACGCTCTTTAAGTAGCTGATGTAGCTTTCGGGATCAATTGGTTTGCCGAGCGTCGCCAGCAATTCTCCGCGCACATCGTAGGATTGAAAAGCGATCTCTTCATGGCCGCGCTTGCGGAAAAACTTGGTTGACGGTAGAAAAAGGAAATCCTCGGGCTTCATGCCCCGCTTGTTTTCATTGCCGGTCTGGATCTCAAAAATTATGCGGCGCAGTTCAGTTGGCTCGACGCCCTTGTGGAAAACTTGCGCGATGGCGAGATTAGTGTTGTCGACAACCGACTGCACTTCGGCCGTGTATTCAACTTGCGCGACGCCGTTTGTTTTGTCCTTGAAACCGAAAAGCACATTGGTTTCGCCGCCGAGCTCGTTGCCAAACATCTCCAAGCCGCGCGGGTACCATTGATTCAAGGCGCGCTGCAAATCGTCAACCGAATAGTTGCCGCTTCCGCGCGTCGCCGCGACGGCCATTTCCTTGAGAATCTTGCGGCCCGAACCGAGATGAAAGCCCTCTTCCGAAAACATAGGCCCCATCGAACGGCCGACCGGCGCGTAGGAAAACACTTTCTGCATATCCAATTGATACTTGCCGACCAGATCTATGATGGTCGCGTAGATCACGTTGTCGAGAAAACCATTGAATTCTATGTTAAAGGCGTCGAGCACGTGCGTGCCAAGCTCCATGTTCAAAAGCTCTTCGATGGTCTCGGCCGCCACGTCCGGGTGTCCCGCCTTTCTCCACGTCTTGTCATGGTCGAGCACCCAAAACATTTGATACGCGTGGCGCAATTCTTCGGCCATGATGCGCAGCACAGCGAACTTCGCTTCGTCGGAGATCGCGGTTTCAAGCGTCAAGCGGTGCTGCTGAATTGAGCCGAGCTCGGTTGAGCACTGCGCGCGGATGATGTCGCGCGCCGTATAAAACATATTGCCTTGCATCTCGGACGCACGCTCGAAGCGCGGCCGGCCGGCGAAGCGACCGTGCTCGATCAAGTTCGACTTCAGCTCGCCGATTTTCGCGACGAGTTGGAACGGCGTTTGGGTGCCGAAAAACTTTTCCCAGTTTTTTTCCAGAATCGCGAGCTCGGGAAAGTTCCGCTTCTGCCAATCGACGATCGCGTGATGATACTGCGGCCGGATCGTGGCCATCGTGTAATTCGCTGCCATCTTAGTTCACCTCTTATCGCCGACTTGAAATCATTTACGACCGAAAAAGCGCGGCGCGCGCTTTTCCAGAAAAGCCCGTATGCCTTCGCGCGCATCGCGCGACCCGAAGCAGCGCATCTGCGCTTCCGTTTCGTACTGCAGCATGCGGTCGAGCGTTGCTCCGCCGCGCGTCATGTAAACGGCATGCTTGACGGCCGCAATTGACTCGGGCGGCGCGTCGCGCAAGCGCAGCGTGAGCTTGCGCGTTTCTTCTTCCAACTGCTCGTCGGGCACGACGCGGTTAAGCAAGCCCAGTTGATAAGCCCTCTCGGCGCTAATTAGATCGCCGAGAAAAAACAATTCGCAAGCGATGTTGGCGGGCACGGCGTGAGCGAGAAAGAAGGATCCGCCCCAGTCCGGGTGCAGTCCGAAGCGCACAAATGATTGGCTGAAAACGCTCGACTGCGCAGCGAGGCGCAAATCGCAGGCCAGCGCGAGATTAAATCCGGCCCCGGTCGCCGGGCCGTTAATCGCGGCGATCACAGGCTTCGTCATCTGGCGGATGGCAATCACCACGAGGCGCCCGGCGCCAAGCAGCCTCGCAAACTCCTCGGCGTGTTCTCGTTGCATCAGTTCATCCATCACCGCCACATCGCCGCCCGAGCAAAAGGCGCGCCCGTCGCCTTTGATGACCACCACGCGCACGTTCGCGTCGGACCCGACGCGCTCCAGCGCGGTGGACAAATCGCGCCTCATGTGGCCGGCCAGAGCGTTCAGTTTTTCCGGGCGGCTGAGCGTGATCGTCACGATGCCCGGCTCTTCGGTAACTTTTATGCAATCGTATGGCATGGCATTTTAAGAGGTCGACTGTCGGCGTTTACTTGCCCTTGAATTGAGGTTTGCGTTTCGAGACGTAAGCGGAAAGGCCTTCTTTCGCGTCTTCGGATTGAAAGAGTTGCTGTTGCAGTTCGCGCTCAAGCGCGAGCGCGGATTCAAACGGAATTTCGGCTCCCGATTGCACGCTGCGTTTAATGCGGCCGATGGCTCGCGCGGCCCTCTCGGGTGTGGTGAACTGGCGCGCGTAGGTCATCACTTGAGCGAGAAACGCGGCCGTCGTGTCGGCTTCGTAAATCTGATTGACGATGCCCCATGCGAGCGCCTGCTCGAAGTCGAAAAGATCGCCGGTCGCCATCAGTTCGATGGCCTTGGCTTTACCGACGATGCGCAGCAAGCGCTGCGTGCCGCCGGTGCCGGGCAGCACGCCGAGCGTGACTTCGGGAAGACCCATTTTGCCGGCGCCGCGGCGCGCAATGCGCAAATCAGCGGCCATCGCGATCTCTAAGCCGCCGCCGACCGTGTGACCGTTTAAGGCCGCGATCACTAATTTCGGCGTTTGCTCAAGACGCGACAGCGTTTCGTTGGCGTGCAGGCAAAAGAAGTATTTGAAGTTGGGCGTCACCTCGGAAAGCATTTTGATGTTGGCTCCCGCCGAAAAGAACTTTTCGCCGTTGCCAACCAGCACGATGACCTGCACGCTTTCATCCATGCGCGCTTCGAGAACGGATCGGTCGAGCTCGTGCATCATCTCGTAGGTGTAAGTATTCGCGGGCGGGTCGTTTAGCTTCAGCACGGCGACGCCCCCTTCGACCCAATACTGCACCAGGTCGCCCGTTACCTCTGCGATTTCCTGCGCTTCAACTTCCGCCATTATTAATGTCTCTCCTGATTCAATAGAATTACGAAAGAAATGGTGTTGGCGAATCAGAAGCCCGCGCGTCAGCAAGGGCGCTCTGGAACGATGAACGCAGAAGTCAAAGCTAAGATCTGCCCATCTCTGTCTTTACTTCATCGTTCATCGTTCTGACTTCTGCCTTCCGATGCAGTCGGGCTTCTGATCACGCTTCGCGCCACACGCTTAAGCTCTCCATTTCGCTTATGCCGGCGAAGCTTAGATTCTTTTTCTCGACTTCACCCATAAATCCGTTCATAAAGATGCGCGTCAAATTCTCCACCAATTCGGCGACCGAGATTTTGCCGCGCGGGTCGTACCAGTTGTACATCCAGTTCATCATCCCGAAAAGGGCGTAGGTCGCCACCGTCAGATCAACGCGCGCGCGCGCATCTGGCGAGGAAACCAATTGAACTTCTTCGAGAATGCGCCGAGCGAGCGTCGTGTACTGCTTCTTTTTCCCAGACACCTGATCGTATCTGTCGCCGGCCAGCGAATCCGCCTCGTGCGACAGCACTTTCATCTCCGCCATGTTGGCGGCGAAAAAGGAAAGGTGATTTTCGATCAAGACGCGGAGTTTTTCGACGGCGTTGTGGGTCTCGCCCAGACGCTGTTCGAGCCGCTCAAGCACTCGGCCAAAGCAATTATCTTGGATCAGGTAAAGTAGTTCTTCTTTTGATGAGCAGTAGTAATAAAGCCCGGCGAGGCTTACTTCGGTGGCGCGCGAGATGTCGCGCATGGTGGTCGAATGATAACTCTTGTCAGCGAAAATGCGCGCGGCGGTACGCAGGATAAATTCTAGCTTTTGGTCGTAGCGAGTAAAGCCTTCTTTCGCAACTGATGACACTCAAAGCTCCTGATGTATGATTGCTAATCGAACGTCCGTTCGAGAAATAATAATTGGTCGAGAGCGAGAGCGTCAAGGGTCTTTTAAGCGGAGAGCCATACAAGCGGGCGGTCAATTCTTGCACTTGACAGATTCCGGAGTTGGCGCGTAGGGTTCTCGGCGCTTAGGGAGGCGCATTCGTTCTGGTGAGCGGCGCGGTCTTCAAAACCGTTTGTGAGTTTGTGAGAACAGGCTCAGGTAGGTTCGATTCCTACACGCCTCCGCCAAAACAAGCGGCAGTTTTGGACTGATAGTTGCACAAGCGTTGTTTGGTTTTATCGCACACTCCAAACAACTGTTATGTCCAAAAACTGATGCGTAACTGGGTCGCGCTCAATATGACGCCGGGCGTTGGTCCGCGTGTGGCCGCCAAATTACTTGAGCGATTCGGCTCGGCCGAAGCGGTTTTCGGCGCCACGCGTCGCGAACTAGAGCGCTTACGCCTGCGGCCCGAGGCCATCGAAAGCATTATGCTCCGGCACTGCCACGCCGAGGCGGCCGCTGAATTGGAACGCGTGCGCAATTTGGGTGGTGAGATTCTCATTCTGGATGATGGCTCTTACCCACAGCTTCTGAAAGAAACGCCCGACCCGCCGCTCACGCTTTACGTGAAGGGGGCGTGGCAGCACTGCCTGGAAGCGCCGTGCGTCGCCATCGTCGGATCAAGACGCTGCTCAACCTACGGGCAAAACGCGGCGCGGCTTTTGGCGCGAGACCTCGGTTCACGCGGCGTGACCATCGTTTCGGGTTTAGCTCGCGGAGTTGATGCCGCCGCGCACCGCGGAGCGATGGAAACCGGTGGCCGCACGGTCGCCGTGATGGGAACCGGGTTTGATGATGTTTACCGCGTGACCATCGAAAACTGAGCGAAGAGATTTTGGAGAAGGGAGGCGCATTGGTTTCCGAATTTCCGCTCGGCACGCCGCCTGCGCCGCAAAATTTTCCTTACCGTAATCGCGTGATCAGCGGCCTTTGCCTGGGCGTCGTGCTTGTTGAAGCGGCGGAAAACAGCGGCTCCTTAATCACGGCGCGTTTGGGGCTCGAACAGGGAAGAGAGATCTTCGCGGTGCCGGGCAATATCACCTCAAAAAACTCATTCGGCACCAATTATTTGATTAAGAGCGCCGGCGCCAAGCTTGTTCAGCAGTGGCAGGATGTGGTGAGCGAATTTCCGCCCGCGCTCGCCGCGCGGATGCTGCCGCCGGACCCGAAAAAAGAAGCGGTTGCGGCGAAAAGTGAACGCTTAAACGAACTAAGCGAACATGAGCGGGCCGTCTTCAAGTTGCTTTCAGCGGATGAACCGGCGCATATTGATGTGCTTGTCGAAGCCACGGGCTTTTCCATGCCTGAGCTAACAGGCGCCTTGCTGGGGCTTGAGATACAAACATTAATCAAGCAACTGCCTGGCCGATGCTTTATCAGAAATATATGACCGGCATTCGTGATAAATGTTTAAAGCTAAAGAGTTTACGTGATGCGAGCGAGCCAGTTCGCTCGCATTTGCATCTAACAGCGAACGATTAAACAACGCAGCATTTCCGTCAGGGGAAACAGTCAAACAGCAAAAGGATTATGACCAAAAATCTAGTCGTCGTTGAGTCTCCGGCCAAAGCGAAAACCATTGGCAAGTACCTGGGAAAAGACTTCAAGGTGCTGGCTTCAATCGGTCACATTAAAGACTTGCCCGCCAAAGGTCTCGGCGTAGATGTGACGGCCAATTTCGAACCCACCTATGAAATCATTCCGGACTCCAAAAAGCGCAACAACAAGAGAATAATCGCGGAACTTAAAAAGGCCGCGAAAGAAGCTGACGCCATTTACCTGGCGGCCGACCCTGATCGCGAAGGCGAAGCCATCTGCCAACATTTGGCGGAAGAGATTGTGCCGAAGCGTCCGAGCAAACCTTCGTATCGCGTGATGTTCAATGAGATTACGAAACGCGCGGTGCAGGACGCTTTCAAAGATCCCAAACAAATAGACAGGCATCTGGTTGACGCGCAGCAAGCGCGGCGCGTGCTCGACCGTTTGGTGGGTTACAAAGTCTCGCCGCTTTTGTGCCGCATCGTCGGCGGGCGCTTGAGCGCCGGGCGCGTGCAATCCGTGGCTCTGCGCATGGTGGTGGAGCGCGAGCGCGAGATCGAAGCTTTTACCAAAACCGAGTACTGGACGATTGCGGCTAACTTAACCGCAGGGCTTCCTCCAACGTTCGAGGCGAGGCTGCTGCGGATCGGCGAGCAAAGCGTAAAGGTCAGCAATTTCGATCAAGAGCCGAAAAAAAGCGAAGTGTTGATTGGCCACGAGCGCGAAGCCCGCGAGATTGTGACCGAAGCGGAAAAGGAGCGCTACACCGTCGCGGAGGTCTCAACCAAAGAGCGGAAGCGCAACCCTGTCCCGCCGTTCATCACCTCAAAGCTGCAGCAAGAGGCTTCGCGCAAGCTCGGCTACGCCGTTAAGAAAACGATGATCATCGCGCAGAAACTTTACGAAGGCGTAGAGCTCGGCGCGGAAGGCTCGGTCGGTCTGATCACTTACATGCGCACCGATTCGACCAGAGTTTCCGAAACGGCGCTTGGCGAAGTGCGGGATTTCGTCGGCACGCAGTACGGCGCCGAATACCTGCCTGAAAAAGCCATCCATTACCGCTCCAAAAGACGCGCAGGATGCACACGAGGCGATTCGCCCATCCGACGTGAGCCGCACGCCCGAGGCGCTCGCCCCGTACCGGCAAAGAAGAGTTGCGGCTTTACCGCTTGATTTGGCAGCGTTTCGTCGCCTCGCAAATGATGCCGGCCCTTTACGATCAAACCACCATCGACATCACGGCCGGTCGTTTTCTGTTTCGCGCCAGCGGCGCCGTCCTCAAATTCGACGGCTTTTTGCGCGTTTACGAAGAGGGCCGCGACGAAAAAGTCGAAGAGGATGAAGAGGCCGCGAGAAAACTTCCGCCCGTTCAGCGCGGCGAGCAGTTGCAGCTCAACTCTGTGACGCCCGAGCAGCATTTCACCGAACCGCCGCCGCGCTTCACGGAGGCGACGTTAGTGAAAACGCTGGAGGAAAAAGGCATCGGGCGGCCTTCGACCTACGCGGCGATTATGACCACGATTCTCGACCGCGAATATGTGGACAAGCCCGACGGGCGATTTCACCCGACCGGCCTTGGCACCACGGTCAACGATTTGCTCGTCGCCAGCTTCGACGATCTCTTCAACGAGTCGTATACGGCGCGCATGGAAGAGGAATTAGATGAGATTGAGGACGGCAAGCTGGGTTGGGCTGAAGCGCTGCGCGGCTTTTACGACAAGTTTTCGGATGACCTGAAGAGCGCCGAAACGAAGATGAAGGCGGCGAAGACGCAGACCATTCCGACCGATGAGATGTGCGAGAATTGCGGCGCCGGAATGGTCATCAAGTTTGGGCGCTTCGGTCAATTTCTCGCTTGCACGAACTACCCCGAGTGCCGTACGACTCGTGAGATCGCCCGCCCGACCAGCGAAGCTGGCAGCGAAGCGAAGACGGAAGGCGCACCTTCCGCCACGGCCGCCGGCGAAGCGGGAGAGGAGACTTGCGATTTGTGCGGCCGTCCGATGGCGCTCAAGCGCGGCCGCTTCGGTCAGTTTTTAGGCTGTACGGGCTACCCCGAGTGCCGCAACATACGCAAAATCAGCCGGAGCGGCGTGGTGGCCGCCGCGCCCGTTCCGATCAATGAGAATTGCCCCGTTGACGGCGCGCAGTTGGCGCGGCGCCAGGGACCTTACGGCGAATTTGTCGCGTGCGCCAATTACCCGCAGTGTAAATACATCAAGCGGGAGACGACCGGAGTGGCCTGCGCCCGTCCCGGCTGCCGCGGCGAATTGGTGGTGAAAAAATCGAAGCGAGGTAAGCTTTTCTACGGCTGCTCCGAATATCCGAAGTGCGACGCGGTGTTTTGGGACAAGCCCATCGCCGAGCCATGCCCGCAATGTAAGGCTCCTTTTGTTTTGGAGAAAACGACCAAGCGGGACGGCACCGTGCGCGTCTGCGCGCGCGAAGACTGTGATTACAAGTCAGACGCGGTGCCTGTTTTGCAGCCGACTTCCGCGACTGGCATCTCCGACCAAATTCCGGCGAGCTGAAGAGTCGAACGCCCGAAGCACAATCGAGTGATCGCACAACAATTGGCCGCGAAGGCACGACAAGCACAAAGCATTCTTTGCGCTTGTCGTGCCTTCGTGGTATGTAATCTAAAATTGTAAAAGGGTGTTTGGAAATTCCCCGAAGGGGATAAATTTAATAGCCGTGGGAGAGCGCCCACGGACAGCCGAGTTGAAAATTTGTCTGACCCTGAAAGGGTCACATGAACATGCGAC
>JBBJMB010000373.1:0-2965 GCA_037719755.1 Pyrinomonadaceae bacterium | reverse complement strand
TGATTACCCACGGCATCTGCTGGAAATTCAGGTGCTCGACGATTCGACCGACGACACGCAAGCGCTCGCGCGTGAGACCGTTGAGAGTTATCGCCGCGCGGGCTTCGACATTCATTACATACACCGCACGGATCGCACAGGCTTCAAGGCCGGCGCGCTCGAAAACGGCCTCACCACGGCGCGCGGCGAATTGGTGGCGATTTTTGACGCCGATTTTGTGCCGAAGTCGAACTGCTTGCGCAAGCTGGTGCATTTCTTTTCCGATGCGCTGGTTGGCTGCGCGCAGATGCGCTGGTCGCACATCAACGGCTCTTACAATTTGCTCACCCGCTTGCAAACCATCATGCTCGACGGACACTTTGTGATCGAGCAAACGGTGCGGAATCGCACCGGCGGCTTTTTCAATTTCAACGGCACGGCCGGCCTGTGGCGGCGGCGCGCGATTGAGCTCTCCGGCGGCTGGCAGCACGATACGCTCACCGAAGACACGGATCTTTCTTTCCGCGCGCAGTTGATGGGCTGGCGCTTTGTGTACTTGCTTGACGAAGACGCGCCCTCGGAAGTGCCCGTCGAGATCAATGCCTTTAAGACGCAACAGCGGCGCTGGGCGAAGGGCGTGATGCAGGTCGGGCTCAAGCTTTACCCGCGCATCTGGCGCTCGCCGGAATTGCCGTTTCGCGTGAAGCTGGAAATGTTCTTTCGCCTGACCGGTAACATCAGCTACCCGCTGATGATTATCACCAGTTTTCTTCAGTTTCCGTTGCTTTTGGTGCGCTACAACCAGGGCTTCTATCATCTGATGGCTTTCGATTTGCCGCTGCTTTTCTTTTCCACGATTTCGGTCATTCTCTTTTACGGCACGGCGGTGATTTATCTGGATGAGGAACGCTCCGTCAAACGGTTGTTGCATCTACCGCTTGTGATGGCGATCGGCATCGGGCTCGCTTTCTCTAACGCTCGCGCCGTGTTTGAAGCCTTGCTCGGCATCAAGTCTGAGTTTGTGCGTACGCCGAAATACCGGGTCGAGCAGGCGAGCGACGAGACGTGGAAGAGTAAAAAGTATCAGCGGCGCCGCGGCATCCTTCCGTTGCTTGAGCTTTCCTTCGCGCTCTATTTTACGCTCGCCGTGCTGTACGCCGCGCACATGGGTTTGTGGGGCACGATTCCGTTCTCGCGCTTTTCCTCTTCGGCTACGGCTACATGGGCGTCATGAGCTTGCTCCAGACAACGGGCGGCCGGCGCCTGCAACGAATACTTCACCCGTTCGACATGCGCTAGGCGTGCGTAACGGACGAATCATGGGTGGTCATGAAATTAATCGTTTTACTGTTTTTCGCTGTCAGCGCTGGTCAGATTGCTTTCGCTCAATCCGCCGGCAAGCGATCAGAGTCCGCGGTTGCAGCGGAGCGGACAAAGAACGTCAACGCGGTGCGCGCAATTACCGTTGACGAGATGAAAAAGCTGGTGGAGGGCAGAGGAAATCGGCCTCTGTTGATTAATTTCTGGGCCACGTGGTGTGAGCCCTGCCGAGCCGAGTTTCCGGACCTCATTCAAATCGATGATGATTACCGCGCGCGCAATCTGGATTTGATTATTTTCTCACTCGACGACATGGCGGAACTCAAAACCGGAGTTCCGCAGTTTTTGGCGGAGATGAAAGCATCCCAGCTTCCGGCCTACCTGCTGGACGTGTCCGATCCGGGAGATGCCGTTTCGGCCGTTGACCCCGAATGGAACGGCGCGCTACCGGCCACGTTTTGTTTGATCGAACGGGCAAGTTGATCTACAAACACACCGGCCGCATCAAGCCCGCGGAGGTGCGCGCGGTGATTGAGAAGGCGGTCGGCGGTAAGTAAATCCGAGTTGGTTTTCTTCGCGCTCTTTGCGTTTTTTCTTTGCATTTCTTTGCGTTTAGGTGAGTGATACTTAAACGCAAAGAAGCGCAAAGTGAAGACGCGAAGATGCTGAAGGTTTCATCACAGTTCCAAACTCTATGAGTGAATCAATCACACCCGAGGTTGTGACTACGCACAATCTGACGCCCGACGAATACGCGCGTATGCGCGAGTTGCTCGGGCGCGAGCCGACGATGGTTGAGCTGGGCATCTTCTCTGTGATGTGGTCCGAGCACTGCTCTTATAAATCATCGCGCGTGCACCTGCGCCGTCTCCCGACGGTTGGCGAGCAGGTGGTCGTTCCGCCCGGCGAGAACGCGGGCGTGGTGGATGTGGGCGACGGTTGGTGCGCCGCCTTTAAGGTCGAATCTCACAATCACCCGTCTTTCATCGAACCTTTCCAGGGAGCGGCGACCGGCGTGGGCGGCATTTTGCGCGACATCTTTACGATGGGCGCGCGGCCCATCGCGGCGATGAACAGCTTGCGGTTCGGCACGCTTGACCACCCGCAGCACGGCGCGCGCAATCGCGCCCTGCTCTCCGGAGTGGTTTCCGGCATCGCCGCTTACGGCAACGCTTTCGGCGTCGCCACCATCGGCGGCGAAGTGGCTTTCGACGACGCTTATGCGCTCAATCCGCTGGTCAATGCCTTTGCGCTTGGTTTGGTGCGCCGCGACCAGATCTTTTTCGGGCGCGCCACCGGCGTCGGCAATCCCGTGCTTTACGTCGGCGCGAAGACCGGACGCGACGGCATTCACGGCGCGACCATGGCCTCGGCGGAGTTTGACGACGCGGCGCTTGAACGACGGCCGACGGTGCAGGTGGGCGATCCGTTTTTGGAGAAACTGCTGCTCGAAGCCTGCCTTGAGGCGATGCGGAGCGGCGCCGTCGCCGGCATTCAGGATATGGGCGCCGCCGGGCTCACGTCTTCGTCGTGCGAAATGGCGGGCAGAGCGGGAAACGGCCTCGAAATGGATCTTTCACTGGTGCCGCAGCGCGAACAGCACATGACGGCCTATGAAATGATGCTCTCCGAATCGCAGGAGCGCATGCTGATTGTGGCTCACCGC
>JBBJMB010000004.1:0-35752 GCA_037719755.1 Pyrinomonadaceae bacterium | reverse complement strand
GCGGTGATTCGCGCGCACGGCGTGACGCCGGAAGTTGAGCGCGAGCTTGAAGAACGGGCCGCGCGCGTGATTGACGCCACGTGCCCGTTTGTCACCAAAGTGCAGCATCTGGCGGCGCGCGCCGCCAAGCAGGGCCGCGACGTGGTGGTCGTCGGAAACCCGGATCATCCGGAGATGGTGGGAGTGGTCGGTTACGCGCCGCAGCACGCCCATGTTGTGCGCGACGCCAGTGAAGTGGCCGCGCTGCCGATGCTTCACGCGCCGCTGGTTGTTTCGCAAACGACCATCAAACTCCAAACTCTGCTTGATACGGCCGCGGCGGTGCGCGCTAAATCCGACGCCGAGCCTGAAGTGGTCAATACCATTTGCTCCGCGACGCGCGACCGCCAGAACGCCGCCCGCTCGCTCGCCGGCCAAGTCGATGCGTTCTACGTGATCGGCGGACGCCACTCATCGAATAGCGTGAAACTGCTCGCCGTTTGCCGGGAGCAGTGTTCGCAAAGCTTTTTGATTGAGACTGTGGATGAGATTGACGCGGAGGATTTGCGGAATGCACAAAAGGTCGGCGTAACTGCCGGCGCCTCCACACCAAAATGGCTGATCGATCAGGTGGTGGAACGGCTGCGCGAGATTGCGCAAAGTCGAGAGCAAGCCGCGTAAGCGAAAGAGATTTGACGAACGCCACGGGGCCGGGTGGGCAACCTTAGATAGGGTTGCTCACACGGCCCTTCAAGTTTTTCGCGCGGTCGCTTCTTCGTGCGCTTCAGCTTTTACAACGGGGCGTTGTTCGTCCTTGAAGTCGCCACCGATCATGCGGAGGAAAAGTCTTTCATACTCGTCAACGACGCTTTCCCAGTCATAGCTTTCGCGCACGCGCGTTTGCGCGCGCTGGCGGTAAGCGTTCACCAGACCGCCGTCTGTGAGCACGCGCTGAAGCTTGATTGCCAGACCTTCCGCGTTGTCGTAGTGAATGCCGGCCTCTCCGGTGACTTCTATGTTTTCCGGCGTCGAAAGCGTCAGCACGCAATTGCCGTAGCCCATCGCCTCTATGAGCGCCGGATGCGTGCCGCCCACTTCCGTGGCGTGCACGTAGCAGTAAGCGTTCTGCTGCAACGCGCGATATGCTTCGCCAAAAACGAACCCGGTGAAGATGATGCGATCATCCTTTGACGCGCGGGCGCGCAGATCCTTGATGTACTCGTGCGCGTAAGGCGCGTCGCCGACGATGAGGAGTTTGTGACTTGTCCGGACTCTTTTGAACGCCTCCACCACGAGACGGGCGTTGTTTTCCGGTTCGAGGCGTGAAACGTAAAGCACATAACGATTGGGCTCCACTCCCCACTGCCGTACGGCGTTGCGATCCGGGCGCCTTTCCACTTCAGCGCCGTAGACGATCATCGTTGAGCGCCGATTGTAATGCGCCAGGTAGTAATCCTGGATCACGCGCGCATCAGTTACGACTTCATTGGGCAACCAGGTTGCGAGCCGCTCGGCCAGCAAGTAATAACTGCGGCCAAACCAATTCCATTTGCGACGCTTGTGTTCAAGGCCGTCCACGTTAATCGCGACGGGCGTTCCCGCGGCGCGCATGATCGGCGCGAAATGCGCGTTGGCGGCGTTGCAGATCAGGGCGACATCGAAGCGCCGGGTCGCGGCGTGCAGCGCCGAGAGGAAGCTGTGAATGATCGTATCAAAGTATTTGTAACGCAGCGTCGGCAGCACTTTCAGTCGCACGCCGCGATACTCCAACTGCCGCGGCGAAACGTAGTGCGAGCGGCAGTAAACGGTCACGTCGTAGCCGCGCGCCGCCAGTCGCGTGGAAAGCTGCTCGGCAAACGTTTCAAAGCCGCCGTAGCTGGCCGGTATGCCCCTCGTTCCTAGAATGGCAATCCGCATAAAGGTTTCATCTTCCGCACGAAGGCTCAAACCTCGAAACGGTTAACCGGATTTTCGTATGAGACCGCTTGAGCCAACCCCTGTTGTTGTTGAAAGACTTGTTCGTAAACTTTGAGCGTTCGCCGCGCCGTCTCGGCCCAGGTAAAGGCGCGCGCGCGCTTCGCTCCCCGCGCTTTGAGCTCGCCGCGCAGTTGCGCATCATCAATCACGCGCGCGATCGCTTCGGCAATCGCTCGCTCGTCAAACGGATTGACCGTCAGGCCCGCATCGCCCACCACCTCGGGCAAACTTGTGCGATCGCCGACGATGACGGGCACGCCGCACTGCATGGCTTCCAGCGGAGCAATCCGGAAGCCTTCGTAAAACGACGGGTAAACGAAACAGGGCTCCGCTGTAAAGAGCGGCCAAGTCGCCCTCCGGCACATAGCCTGTGAAGATGATGCGCGGTCGAACGGGGCTTTCCGCTGCGGCGCGAAAAATATCCTCATAGGCCAACCGCGCTTGCCCACCAGCACCAGCGCGGGGAAAGAGCTGCGATTGCGGCTTCGCGTTGCCGGCACAAGCCGGCGTAAGCGTTGATTAAGCGGACCAAGTTTTTGCGCGGTTGCAAGGAACCGACCGTGAGCAGATAGTCGCCCGTGATGGCGTAGCGCTCGCGCACGCGCCTCAGCTCGGCTTCGTTTGTGACGGGCGCGAAAACCGGCGCGGCGGCCAAAGCGGTGACGCTCACGCGGTCAGAAGGGATGCGGTAGGTGGAAATGATTTGACTGCGCGAGTAGTGCGAGGAAGTGAGCACGTGCGCCGCATTGCGCGCCGTGCGGCGCACCGTCAGGCGAAGTTGAAAGCGGCTGCGCCAGTTGAAGGTTTCCGGAAGGTGCTCGAACGAGAGATCGTGAATCGTCGCCACAACAGGGCAAGCGGTCAAGGGCGGCGCTGTGTACTGCACGTGCAGCACATCTACCGGACGGCGCCTCAACTCCGCCACAAGCGTGAGCGGAACACGCACCAGCGGCGAGTGCGGCAAAGTGCGGCGCACTTCCACGTTGGGCCAGCGGTGATGAAAGCGCTCAACGGCTTCCGGCCTCGTCACATAAAGCGTGTAGCGGTTGTTTGAATCGATCTCAGCCAGAGCTTCAATCAAATTCGTGATATACGTCTCGTTCCCCGCTAACCCTGTGCCAACCGTGTGCGCGTCAATGGCGATGTGCAAGCGCGAAGCTCCCATTGAATGCTTGGAGAGGAATTAAGGGGGTAAAGCGGCGCTCAGTTTACTGCAAAGAATCAACGATGGGAAGCACACCTCGGAAACTTTTCCGATGAATTTCGCAAGGTCCGCAGGCGCGCAAAGCATCCAGGTGCGCCTGGGTGCCGTAGCCCACATGCCGCGCGAAGCCGTACTGCGGGTAAGCGTGGTGGTAATCGCGCATTAGCGCGTCGCGGTACGTCTTCGCCACAACCGAAGCCGCCGCGATGGAAGCGGAGACGGCATCGCCGCGAATAATCGCGCGTTGCGGAAGCGCAGATTCTTTTAAAGTCAGCGCATCAATCAAAAGGAAATCGGGAGCGGGGCTCAAACCACGGATCGCTTTGAGCATCGCTTGGTGGGTGGCAACGAGGATGTTCAGAGCGTCAATTTCCTCGGCCGGGACGGAGCCGACGGCAAAGGCGATGGCCGTTTTCCGGATCACATCGGCGATCCGCTCGCGCTGCGCGGGGGAGAGTTTTTTCGAGTCGTCAAGACCTTTTGGCCAAGGCAGCAGCGGGTCCAAGATGACGGCTCCCGCCACAACCGGGCCGGCCAGCGCGCCGCGCCCGACTTCGTCAACGCCCGCAATCAACAGGTGACCGCGGCGGCGCGCTTCGTCTTCAAATGCGGTGCCGATCAGCACCGGGCGCGAGCGCCGAGCGGCACGGTCCGGCGATTGGTCACCGCCCCCGCCGGCATCCTCATCGCCCACAGCCTTCGCTGCTACTGCTGCTGCGCCGCGCCTTTCGGCCACAGTAACGATCTCTCCCGCTCGTTAGGTCCGCTGTTTCTTGCCCGCGGCGGCGGCGGCTTGTTGCTGCGTTCCGCGCGTGTCACGCTCGCGAATGCGCGCCGCTTTGCCGCGCAGCTCGCGCAGGTAGTAAAGCTTGGCGCGCCGCACACGGCCGCGCTTCACCACGTCGATATGATCTATGACCGTACCGTGCAGCGGAAAGATGCGCTCGACGCCGATGCCGAAGCTCGTTTTGCGAACCGTGAAGGTTTCTCGCACGCCGCCGTGTTTGCGGGCGATCACGACGCCTTCGAAGACCTGCAGTCGCTCTTTGTTTTCAGATTCCTTGATGCGCACATGGACGCGCACGCTATCGCCCGGCTGAAACTGCGGAATGTTACTGCGCAGCTGGGCGTGCTCAACATTATCAAGTCGATTCATGATTAACTCCTACCTTTAATTTGATCGCCGTCCGGCGAACATCACTCTCTGCTTTCATCGCCGGCTACAATCACAAGCGATCAACAAATACTTCGCGGGCATCACGCCTCTCGTTCAAACTCTGCGAGCCACGCCCGCTCGCCTTCGCTTAAAACCGCGCGGGCGAGCAGTTCAGGCCGCTTGCGCCACGTTTGCTTGAGCGCCTCACGTTGTCGCCAACGCTGCACTTCGGCATGATGGCCGCCAAGCAAAACTGTTGGCACACGGCGACCGCGAAACTCCGGAGGACGCGTGTAGTAAGGGCAGTCAAGCAACGCGTGCGAAAACGAATCGTGGGCGGCCGAAGTCTCGCTGCCCAGGGCGCCGGGCAGCAATCGCACAACCGCATCAATCACCACCACGGCGGCCGCTTCCCCGCCCGAAAGCACGTAATCCCCAATCGAGATTTCATCGGTCACGAGCCCCTCAAGCACCCGCTCGTCGACGCCTTCGTACCGCCCGCAGATCAGCACCAGATGGTCGCTTCCGGTCATCTCCGTGGCCACCGCCTGCGACAGCACACGCCCCTGCGGCGAGAGCAGCACGACGCTCGTCTTGTGCGGCAGCTGACGCACGGCTGCGGCGGTTGAGGCGCCCGTCAATTCTTCCACGGCGGCGTAAATCGGCTCGGGCTTCATCACCATGCCGTCTCCGCCGCCAAACGGCCGGTCGTCGACCATCCGGTGCTTGTCCGTCGCCCAGCGGCGCAAGTCATGCACGTTGATGTCGATCAACCCGGCAACAATCGCACGCCGCACAATCCCGTATTCAAAGACCGACCCGAAATATCCGGGGAAAATAGTGAGCACATCGAAACGCATAAGACAGAAATTGGAAGCCAGAGGTTAGTGATTTTCTTCCTCTGTGTATCTCTCTTATCTTTTCTCTGTGTTTCTCTGTGTTTAAGTAAGTCGCACCTAAACGCAGAGTGACACAGAGAAAAGATAAGAGAGATACACAGAGAAAAGCTCAACTCTGCTCTTCACATTTCAAGCAACCCTGCGGGCGGATCGACCCGGATCAGCTTGCGGTCGATGTTTATTTCGACGCAAATTTCTTCGGCGAGCGGGATGAGGTGCTCATGATCGCCGCCGTCCGCTATCAGCAAGACCGGAACGGCGCCGGTCTCAATCACTTCCCTGACCCGACCCAGCTCGCGGCCGTCGATGGTTTCGACCACGCAGCCTTCAAGCTGCCAGTGAAAAAACTCATCCTCTGAAAGCGCAACGCTTTCCTCCTCCGGAACGGCGAGCTCGCATCCGATCAAGTTTTGCGCCTGCTCGATTGAATCGCGATCGGCGAACTTGAACACGATGCGGCCGCCCTGAAGCCAGTAACTCTCAAGCGTCAAAACTTCCCGACGCCCGTCAGCCCAAACGGCGATCAACTCGGCCAAGTTTTCAAATCGCTCCGGAAAGTCCGTTAAAAGATCCGCCACGAGTTCGCCGCGCAAACCCCTTGTGCGAGCTATGCGCGCGACCGCGACCAGCTCACCCGTGAGATCAATCGCGCCGCTCATTCGACCAGGTCAAGGACGTAGCGCCGATTCTGCTTGTGGCCGGCGGCGCCGAGCAGCGTGCGTAGCGCCTTGACCGTACGCCCCTGCCGGCCGATCAGCTTTCCCATATCGCTTTGCGCGACACGCACCTCGATGACAATCGCACGGTCGCGCTCTTCCTGATGCACTTCCACCGCTTCGCCGTCGCTGACAAGGGCTTTGACGATCATTTCGATGGTGTCGCGCATGAGGTTGTTCGAAACGCTTCATCCGCCAAGCGCGGATGAAGAAGTGGGGCTTCAATTTCCAAAAGTTAAACTAAACCACGGCGACCTCGGCGTTTGCGGCGCGCGCGTGAGACTTGATCAACTGGCTCACCGTGTCGGTTGTTGCGCGCCTCGCTCAAGCCAATACTGCACGCGCTCGGATTTGAGGCGAATTTCCGCGGGACTGTGACACGGATCGTAAAAGCCCACGTTTTCCAGGTATGCGCCGTCGCGTTTAGATTGCTTTTCCTTGACCACAATACGGTACGACGGTCTTTTTTTGATCCCATCCGCATCAATTTAATTGCTAACAAACTGTTGTCCTCCAATTGGAGAGCCTGACCGAAGCGTTCGCGCTTCGATCAAACTCTCGACTTTTTATCGTTTCTTTTTCCAACGCGGTTTCTTCATTTTGCGGCGCGCCGAAGAAGGCGCGCCCGCAGGCGGCAAAGGCAGACCGTTCGTTCCGTCAACTCCGTCGTCACCGCCGCCCGGTAAAGCGGGCAGCCCCGCCATGCTGGCCATGCGACGCATCATTTTGCCCTTCAAGCCGCCACCACCACCACCGCCAAAAAGGCCGGCCCCTGAAATCTGACGCATCATCTGGCGCATCTCGGCATATTGCTTAATCAGCGCATTGACGTTCGCCACCGTTGTTCCGGAGCCGCTCGCGATACGGCGGCGGCGGCTTGCGTTCAGCAAGCGATGATCGGCGCGCTCCTGCCGCGTCATCGAGTCGATGATGGCTTCGGTGCGTTTCAATTCACGCTCCATCTCCTGCCCCTGCTCGTCGGTCAGCTCGGGCATGCCGATGCCGCCGAGCAATTGATCGGGCAGCATCTTCATGATTTTGGAAAAGGAGCCGAGCCGCTTCACCTGTCGCAATTGGCTGCGAAAGTCGTCCAAAGTGAATTCGTTTTTTTGCAGCTTTTTGAGCTGCTCTTCGGCCTCGCTTTGATCGACCTTGGATTGCACTTCCTCGATGAGGGAAAGCACATCGCCCATGCCGAGAATGCGTTGCGCGATGCGGTCGGGGTAGAACGGTTCGAGCGCGTCGTATTTCTCGCCGACGCCGACAAACTTAACCGGCTGCCCGGTCACTTGCTTGATCGAGAGCGCCGCGCCGCCGCGGGCGTCGCCATCCATTTTGGTGAGGATCACTCCGCTGATGCCGACGCGCCGGTGAAACTCTTCCGCGGAGCGCACGGCGTCTTGGCCGGTCATCGCGTCGGCCACAAAAAGCGTTTCCGCCGGCCGCGTTTCCGCTTTGATGGCGACTAACTCCTCCATCAATTGATCGTCAATGTGAAGGCGTCCGGCGGTGTCAATCAGCAGCGTGTCGTAGCCGGTCTGCTGCGCGTGGCGATGCGCTTCGCGCACCAGCACGAGCGGATCGTTCGTCTCCGGCAGCGTAAAGATGGCTTGGCCCGTGGCCTTGGCGATCACCGCTAATTGCTGGCGGGCGGCCGGACGGTACACGTCAACGGAAACCAAAAGCGGCTTGCGCTCTTGATTCAAACTAAGCCAGCGCGCGATTTTGCCCGTTGAGGTGGTTTTGCCAGACCCTTGGAGACCGACGATCATCACGACATTTGGAATGGATTTGGTGAAAACGAGGCGGGAAGACTGACCACCGAGCAGTTCGACCAATTCGTCGAAAACGATCTTGACGACTTGGTCGGAAGGCTTTAATTCAAGCCAGACCTGCTGGCCCATCGCTTTCTCGCGCACCCGCGCGACGAAATCTTTCGCGACTTTGTAATTAACGTCCGCTTCGAGCAGCGCGAGGCGAATCTCGCGCAGCGCCGCATCGACATGGCCCTCGGAGAGCACGCCTTCGCCCCGCAGATTCTTGAGGCTTCTCTTAATTTTGTCGGATAATGACTCAAACATGCGTCTTACTTGAATCCGTCATGACCTTAATCGAAAACGGCAATCATAAAGGGCGGTGCGAGCAGGTGTCAAGGTAGGCGGCCTTCGCGCGCGCGCGGGCCGCCCGGGTCGCCCGCCAACTCAAACGAGCGTGTTTTCAGGACTGATTTGGCGTAGATTTAAAGAGTGTGGTCGGATATAGTTATCGCTCACACGACAAACGACAAGCGGCGGACGGCGTGGCCGACAAAGGCGGGAGTCTTAAAAAGAGCATGAACCAGCGCGAGCAAAACACGATGGAGGCTGTGGCCGAGACGACCGCCACGGCCGTGGCCGAAGCGTCGTGGCCTCAGACCCGCGCCATTTTGCGCATCATCTTCATTGCGCTCTTTGTGGCCGCAACGATCTGGCTGGTTTACGCGCTTGAAGAGGTCTTGCTTCTGGTGGTGCTGGCGATCTTCTTCGCATACTTGATTTCGCCGCTTGTCGAATTCGTGCGGCGCCCGATCAAGCTGCGAAACCGTCAAACCATTATGCTTCGCTCGCTCGCCATCGGAGTCGTGTACCTGGCGCTTTTCGGAGGCATTGGGCTCGCGGCCTACGTGCTGGTTCCCAAACTCGGCGATCAAATATCAGAGTTCGCCGAACGGGCGCCGACCTACCTGCTGACGGCGCGTGGCCGCGCCGAGAAAGTAAAGCAAGTTTACCAGCGCTTTCAATTGCCGAGGGCGGCGCGCGAGGCCGTAGGCAACGCCGCGTCGCGCACCATCAGAGTGCGGAAAGTTACATGCGTGAAGGCGCCGGAGGCATCGTCAGTTGGCTGGCTTACCTTCCGTGGCTGGTCTTGATTCCGATTCTCGGATTCTTTTTACTCAAGGACGCCGATGATTTTCGGCGCTCCGCGGTGGAGATGCTGCCGCGCGGTCGATTGCGGTGGCGCGGCGACGAGTTTTTCCAAGATGTCAATAGCACGCTGGCCGCTTACATTCGCGCTCAATTGACCGCCTGCTTGTTGATCGGCGTGATTTGCACGATCGGCTTTTACTTGCTCGGCGTGCCTTACTCGCTGCTCTTCGGCGTGATCGCCGGACTGCTGGAATTTATTCCGCTTGCCGGCCCTCTGGTGGTCGCGATCCTGGTCGCGATCATCGCCAGCTTTTACTCGGTCGGCAAAGTGATCGGCGTGTTGTTGTTTCTCGCCGTGTTGCGCATTGTTCACGATTACGTGATCTACCCGCGCATCATCGGCCAGGGCATTCACTTGCATCCGTTGGCCGTGGTGCTGGCGATTTTGTGCGGCGAAGAACTCGCGGGTCTCGCCGGAATTTTTCTCGCGATCCCGGTCGTCGCCATCATTTCCGTAACCTACAGACACTGGCGCGAACACAGAGGCAGCGAAGGACTGGTCGCTGATTTGCTGAAGCCGGCGGAAAACGCCGTCATCGCTCCGGCTTCAACGGACATCGTGACCGCGCCTGCCGCAAACCCCGCCTCTCCTACTGCGACACCGACTTCAGCGGCGGGCGCCGTTTGAGATTGAGCCGCCGTTGCTTTCTTGGCTGTTCTCTTGGCGCTCCATCAATTCAATGAAGCGACCGAAGTGGTGTTCCGCGTCGTGGGGACCGGGCGCCGCCTCCGGGTGATATTGCACGGAAATGATGGGCAGCGTGCGGTGGCGCATGCCCTCTACGCAATCGTCGTTGAGGTTGATGTGTGTGACTTCGACATCCGGCGGGAGACTGGCAGCCTGCACCGCGAAGCCGTGGTTGTGCGCGGTGATTTCAACGGATCCGGAGCGCAGATCCTTGACGGGTTGATTGCCGCCGCGGTGGCCGAAGCGGAGTTTGTAGGTGGCGCCGCCGAAAGCTCGCCCGAGCAATTGATGCCCGAAGCAAATCCCGAAGATCGGTCGGCCCGCGGAAATCAGTTGCTGAATTTCACGCACCACGTGGCTCATCGAAGCCGGATCGCCCGGCCCGTTGGAAAGAAAAATTCCGTCCGCGTCCATCGCGAGCGCTGCGCGCGCGCTCGTGTCCGCGGGCAGCACCGTGACGCGACACCCGGCGCGAGATAGTTCGCGCAGCGAATTCGTTTTGACGCCGAAGTCATAGCACAGCACGTGAAATCGCTCGCGCCCTTCGGCCGGCACTTCGTACTGCCGCGCGGTCGTGACGGCGCTCGCTAGTTCCCGGTTCTCCATAGAGGGCGCGCGGCGCGCCTTTTCAATCACGCTCGCTTCCTCCGCATCCAGCGACGAAAGGCAGGCCCGCATCGCACCGCGCGAGCGGATGTGGCGCACCAGGGCGCGCGTGTCTATGTGCTCAATGGCGACGATGCGCCAGCGCTTCAAGTAGGCGTCGAGCGTTTCTTCGGAGCGCCAGTTGGACGCCACGCGGCTCGCTTCTCGCACCACGAATCCTTCGACCCACGGGCGCGCCGATTCTTCGTCGGCGCGATTCACGCCGTAGTTGCCGATCAAAGGATAAGTCATGCAAACAATTTGGCCGGCGTAGCTCGGATCGGTCAGCACCTCTTGATAGCCGGACATGGACGTGTTGAAAACCATCTCACCGAATGTCTCGCCTTCCGCGCCCCACGAGCGGCCTCGGAAAACTCGCCCGTCTTCGAGCGCGAGCAGTGCCGGGTTTTCTTCTCAACTGCCATGTCTTTCCTTTTCACGTTTAAAGTTCACCTTAAACGTGCGAACGCAAAAACTGTTGAGCTTCGTTCAGCCAGCGCTTTTCCGTGCGGTACTTGTAGGCCGGCGCTGTTTTCACGGCCTCGATGCAGGCGCGCATCGACTCGGCGGCTTCGTTTTTTCGGCCGAGACCGGCCAGAGCGCGCCCACGCAAGTAAAGCCCTTCCGGGTCGGAAGTCCTGTGCTCCAAAAAGTTTTCGAGCGCGTCGCTGGCGTCCTCATACTGATTGGCGGCGATGTAAGTCGCGCCGATTTCGCGCCAGATCTCGTGTTGAGCGTGCGTGGAATCACGCGCCACAACTTGTTCGAAATGTTTGATCGCCTCGGCCAAACGATTCTGCGCGCGCGCGATGCGGCCCAGTTGGTAATGCGAGTCGATCTCTTCGGCGTCAATCGTGATGGCTCGTTCAAAACGCTCGCGCGCTTCATTTAATTCGTTGCGCTGTGCGTGAATCAGGCCCAGATTGTAGTGAGCCGAAGCGTCCGCCGGATTAAGCGTGGCCGCCTCAAGATTCTGCTTAAAGGATGCGCGGGCTTTCTGCGCGCGGGTGAACTCTCCGACGTAACCGCGCAGCAGCAAAAACGTCAAAATGAGCAAAAAAGGCGAAGCGAGAAAGCCGCTCACAAACGGCAAGGCCCGCATCCCTGCGATCATCGCCACTCCTCCCGCCAGCGCCACCACCACCGAACGCACCATCGAGAGGCGAAACACCTGTCGCACCGCGATAATTGACCACACTCCGAAGAGCACCAGGATGAGCATAATCAAAAGACTTTGAAAGAGCATAAACGGCGTCAACAGCTGCGGGTCGACGTGCAGCGGCGAATCGACGGGAATCTGCCGCTGCTGCTCTTCGATGACGCTGATCCAACTTTGTCCGATGGCGTTGCCGAGGCCGCTCACGTTCGTCAACAGGGCCAACGGAAGCGCGATTAAATTCGCCGTCGCCCAGGCGTAAAAAACCGCCGACGCAAACGACGCATACTCTTGTCTGAGCACTATGCCGAAGCTTCCTCGTTTCTCAAAGAGGTTGGCGACGAGCGTCGAGGCCGGGATGAATGTCAGGGCGAGCAAAAGAATCAGACCGGCCGACTGAAAGAGCACTGAAACAAAGGCGGTGATTGCGCCAAACGCAAAGGTGCTTCGCAGGTACATCCACTGCGTACAAAGCAGGTAAGCCACCTGAACCGCCAAAGCGAGCAACGCGGCCGGCGCAAGCGGCGCTCGGTCGCGCACCTCAACCATTCCCCGCGCGGGGTGAGAGAACATCATCAGCAGCGGCCGCAGCCAATTGACCATCACAAAACCTTTCCCGGTTACTCCTCGGCTCCGCCCCCGACTTAAGGCGCTTCCTCAATCGTCGATTCGAGTTCCGGACTAAATACAGGGTCGCGCCGCAGTGGCGGCATCAATTGGTAATTGGATTCGTGTGAGATAAAGCTCGCCGAAGCCAGCGGCCAGTAGCGCAAAAGCGCCTTACCGTAAATGTACTTCTCCGGCACAAGACCCCAGTAACGCGAATCGCTGGAATTATCGCGGTTGTCGCCCATCACGAAGAAATAGTGATCCTTCACAAACACCGGCTGTTGATTGATCGGCTTGCGATTCAACTGCGGATCAAGATAATGCTCTTCGAGCACGCTGCCGTTGATATACATGCGGCCCGCCCGAATCTCGACGGTCTCGCCCGGCAATCCGACGATGCGCTTGATGTAACTTTTTGAGGGGTCTTCCGGAAACCAAAAAACGGCGATGTCGCCGCGATCAAGCGGCGGCAATCCGTAGTAAATAAGCTTATTGACGAAAATCCTCTCGCCATCATGCAGCCGCGGAAGCATTGAGGTGCCCTCGACCTTGACCGGCTGAACTACGAAGACGACGGTCAGCGCAGCGAACATAATCGCGAAAACCAAGTCGCGCAAAAGCATGCGCGCTTCAATCCAGAACTGGCGTCGGGCCGTCGCTTCCAACCGGTCGACCTCGATGCCCCGATCATCCCCGGTCGCGACATCTCCGAAGGGCGGCGTCCGCCTTGAGTTTTCACGTCTAAACATAGAACTTATGATGTTGGATGTGAGATGTCAGATGTCAATCCCGAGGATCGCGCTTGTCGCCAGCAGCTCACATCTAAACTTTGTATTTAATAGCGTTCGCTTCAGCGCTTTGTCAACCGGGTGCGCTCTGAGCGCAAGCGTGGTTCGGGCTTGACAGCTGTGAGGAGCGATTCCTATGATCGTTCGTCAATGCGGCAGCTTACCATGCGGCGACGGTTTTCCTAAAAGAACGCATCTCAAAGCAGGTACGGGGAGGATGGAGTGATAAAACTGGATATTGTCAATCGTGTGGCCGACCGCACGGGCGTCCCTAAAATGAAAGCCGAACAAGCTGTGGACGCCCTTTTTCATTCGATGAAAGAAGCGCTCATGCGCGGCGAAAGAATTGAACTTCGCGGATTCGGCGTCTTTGTTGTCAAGCCGCGCAAGCGCGGCGTCGGCCGCAACCCGCGCACCGGCGAGGAAGTGGCCATTCCTTCGGGCAAAACGATTCGCTTCAAACCGGGCAAGGAGCTTCAAGCTTACGGCTTCACCGAAGACACGAGCGAGGGCGGCAGCGGTGGTGATGGCGCCAACGAAACGGCCGCGCCTGGCACGGATTATTAATCGAGCGCTCTCACTCCTTTTCTGCCCGCAATTGTTTTATATGCCGCGCACACCAAGATACCGACTTGGCAACATGGCTCTGGTCAGTACCGCCTGCTTAAGCTGGGCGGGTCTTGGCGACGCAACAACCCGCCCAGCTGAAGCAGGCGGGACTGACAGCAATCCACTTCCTCGGTGTGGCTGCCATTTATACGGGAGCGGCGGGCAACAAACCCTTCAGCTCGCGTATGACTTGCTCCACATCTTCCTGATGTTCGAGCGCGATCATAAAGAATTTGTAGCCCTGTTGTATGCAGAGCACGCCGTTGGCGAAAAGCCAAATGCCGTCGAGAACAGGGTTTCCGCCGAGCAACCAACTGATGGGGGCGCCGGTGATCCGACCGGGCTGAAAAATCTGCACCCACATGCCAACGCCCGCGGCGCAACTGAAAGCGCCCAACAGCGGTGCGCCAACGTAGCGCGCGATTTTCCTCTCAAATTCGGCGCGCTCGCGCTCCGCTTCGCCCAATTGTCCGGCGGCGATTAAAGACTCGCGCTTGCGTAAGTACTCGTCAAATTTCTCGCCGGCCTTGCGCAATCCGTACACCGGCAGGGCGGAGTGCGTCAACCAATGCGGGTGAGCACCGAAAAGAAACGAGTCGAGCCGAGGAAAGGCGAAGCCGAGCGGAATGCCTGCGGCCAGAGAGAAAGTGATGGCGGCCGCGCGGCGCGGATGCTCACGCACCCATTTGCGCGCCTTGAAAAGCCCGACCGTCGCCGCTGTTGAAGCTCGCGTCAAGCGGATGCCGCGACCGGCGACCCGCGAGGCGCGCTCATAAACGTCGCGCGCTTCACTAGAGGCGCGCTCGTAAACGTCGCGCGCTTCGCTAAAGGCTTCGCCCGCTGCTTCGCCCGCACTGCGCGACGCGCCGCGTAAAGCGTCGCCGGCTTCGCGGGCCACGCGCGTGGCTTCGTCAGCGGCTTGGCGGGCTTGGCCCGAAATTCTTTGCTCGACGTTTAAGCGCTCGGCTTCGCGCTTGGCACGCTCCGCGCCCTCGGCGACCTTTTCGGCGCCTCGCCGGGCCGCTTCTTGAGCCGCGCGCGCGCCTTCCTCCACGCGGTCCTTGATGCCATATTTGTCGTCAAGCTCGCGGGCCTTGCGGCGCGCGGCTTCGCGCCACTCCTCAAGCCGGTCACGATAATCAGCCATCTCTCTTACGCCTTTCTTCGCCGACCACACGGAAAAAATAACGCGCCACAAAAAGGTGCGCTGTTGTTGACGTGATACGCTTTCAGGCCAGTGTTTGATTCACCTCTTCGGCGTCGCCCGCCGCGACCACGCGGTTTCGCCCTTGCCGTTTGGCTTCATACATCGCGCCGTCCGCCACAGTCATCAATTCGCGCGTGTCGCCCGTACTTGACGGAAATTCTGCGACTCCAAAGCTCGCCGTAATGCGCCCCACGCCCGGCACATCCATCTCGCTCACGGCCGAGCGCAAACGCTCAGCCACATCTATTCCGCCGCTGAAGTTGGTTTCAGTGAGGATAATGGCAAACTCTTCACCGCCGATGCGCGCGACCGTGTCGATGCCGCGCGTACCGGACTGAAGCGCTTTGGCCAACTGCCGGATCGCGTCATCGCCCGCCACATGTCCGAAACTATCGTTAACGTTTTTGAAATGATCTATGTCGAGTAAAAGCAGGCAAAACGGCCTGCTGAAGCGCAACGTGCGCGCGGCCTCGCGCTGCAACTGTCGCTCAAAACGGCGGCGGTTAGCCAGTCCGGTTAAGTGATCCGTAAAGGCTGCTTCCTCGCAAGAATCCAGGTAGCTTTTAAAGTCAAGCAGCGTTTGCACGCGAGCGATCAGCAAATCGAGGTCGGTCGGGTCCGTGATATACCCGAGCGCGCCGGCCTCGGCGCCGCGACGATGGTCCTGCGCCGCGTGTGCGGCCGCCGTTTGGATAATGACAGGAATAAAACGCGTCCTTTGGTTGGCGCGCACGCGGCGGGCCATCTCATAGCCGTCCATGTGCGGCATCATCACATCCGTGACGATCAAATCCGGAGAGAACTCCTCAACCGCCGCCAATCCTTCAACTCCGTCATTGGCCGTATAAACGGCGTAACCTCGCGCTCCAAAGCGAACGCTAAGAGGCCGCGCTTATCCTTATCATCGTCAACGACGAGAACCGTAAATTTGCCTGGCATGTACCTACAGTGCTCCGGGTGGGCCGGAATATTCAATCTTGCACGCCGATTAAAACCCATGTTAAGTGGGGCCCTTACATTGCGGTTTTGCCCGCCATCAGCAGGGCACGGTCGCAGTCGTAATCCTTAACGATCAAGTAACTTCCTCGCAAATCTTTCACCGACGGTCTCACAGTTCCTGCATCTCCTCAATTAGGCTCTTAAGCTCTTCGGCCAATGCTTGCCATTGCTTTAACCCTAATCACAGCCGGAAGAGCGATCACCCTCGGGCCAATTCAAATATCTAAGGATCGGAAATCTTATGCCTCTCAGACGCGCATGTGACTTGCCGGTTGAAGACCGCATCGAATTGCTCAAACAGTCAGAACTGGCTGCCAATTTAAGCACGTCGCTTGTTCTTCATCTGGCCGAGAAAGCGATGGCCGTAGATTTCCGGCGGCGCCGAACTATTTACCGCCCCGGCGAACCGGCCGACTCGCTTTACCTGATCGCTCGCGGCTGGGTCAAGCTTTGCCGCGCAGACCCCGCATCATCGCGCGAGGCCGTGATTGACATTCTTTCTCCCGGCGCGATGTTCGGAGAATCCGCGCTTTACTCGCGCGGGTTGCGCGAAAAAAGCGCCATCGCTTATGCCAATTCGCGCCTGCTCCGTCTCCCGGTGGAAGATTACCGACAAGCGATGACCGAGCATCCTGAGCTGTATGATTACACCTTCCGACTTGTCGGTCAACGCCTTGCCAATGCCGAGCGACGAATGGCTGACTTTGCGCTCGATGCGATTCCGACCCGCCTTGATAAGTTGCTTGTCGAACTTTCCGAGCGCTACGGCGTGCGGGACCTGAACGGCGTCCTGATCGACCTTCCCTTGCCGCACCGCGAGATCGCCTCAATTGTCGGATCGACGCGCGAAAGCATCACTGTGCGCTTGAACGCCATGCGGCGCGAGGGTATTATCGACATCGTTGGTCGAAAAATTCTCATCAAATTTCCGGAGTCATTGGTTACGACTTGAGAGTAGAGGGCCGGTCGGAGGTGACGCTGGTCTCGCGCGCGCGACTCTCACACCCGACTTATGAAGTGCCCGACTTGCGGTAAGCAAACTGAGTTTAAAGATAATCCCTCGCGGCCTTTTTGTTCTGAGCGTTGTCAGCTCATAGATTTCGGCCACTGGGCGGACGAAGACTATCGTGTTCCGGATTATTCATCCTCTGTTTCGGCGGAGGATGAAGATATTTTGGACAAAGGACAAGTCCGCTCGCAAGCCGCCGACAGTTGAGGGCTTCAAACAGTTGAGGGGTTCAAAGATGAGCGTCCGCCGGCCGCTTCGCGAGGCGTCGGGCGCCGTTTCCTTGCAAACAAATGATCGGCTCGCGCCTGCGGTGAAAGCGTCAAGTTATGCGTGTTCGTGATTTCCTATTTGTGGTGCTGCTCTGTGCGTCGCTCTTTTTGCTTCAGGCGGCCTGCGGAACCGATGAACAAACCCGGCAGGAAGAAAAGGGCTTGGCGGAAAACAGCACGCCCCGTGGGGAGAGGCTTCCTCAGACCTCACTGCCGATGCCGCCCATTGCGGAATCGCTCACTCGCTCTTCGCATGGCCAACCGTCTGAACCCGGCTTTACGCTGCTCGACGACCGTCCTATGAAATTAGCGGACTATCAAGGGCAAGTTGTGGTGCTTGACTTTTATGCGACCTGGTGCCCGCCGTGTCGCGAAGAAGTGCCGCATTTGGTTTCTCTTCAAAAACGCTTCGGCAAGCAAGGCTTGCGTGTGGTCGGCTTAAACGTCGGCGGCCCCGATGATCGCGCCGAAGTGCCCGGCTTTGTCAAAGACTATGGCATTCAGTATGAGCTGGGCTTTCCCGCTCCGGAAATGACCGATCTTTATCTTTCCGACAACAGCGCTATTCCTCAAACATTTGTTTTTGACCGCCAGGGCCGGCTCGTCAAACGTTTCATAGGCTATGACGAGTCGGTGCCCGCGGCCCTCGAAGACGTGATCCAAGAGGCGCTCGGAGATCAAGTGACAAGTGACGAGTGACAAGTGACAAGATAAAGGCAAGTTCTTTCTTGTCACTTGTCACTCGTCACTTGTCACTTTTAACCGTAGGTTAATCACTATGTTCCATTGTTTTCGACGGTTTCTGCTTTCGCTGCTGCTCGTCGCCGCTTTCGCGATGCCGCTGGCGGCTCAGCAGGCGGGTGGCGAAGATGTCGTGCAATTGCCGCTGGCGGACGACGCCGCGGGCGCCCGCTCCGGCGTGGCTGATTACGAGCTGCAAACGCTCAAAGGTCAGACCTTGCGTTTGTCTTCGCTGCGGGGCCGCGTCGTTTTACTTGATTTTTTTCTGGCTGCCTGCCCCCACTGTCGTGAGCATGCGCCGTTTATCGCTGATTTATCCAAGCGCCATCGCGATCGCGGTTTGACGGTCATCGCGCTGTGTACCAACAATCCGTTCACCGAGCGCGAATTGGTAGAGCGCTACGTTAAGGACTCGAACCTTGAGACGGAAGTCGCATTCGTTTCGCTCGAAGTAATGATGAGTTTTATCAAGCAACGGCCAAACGGCAGTTACGGCGTGCCCGAGGCCGTGCTTTTTGGCTCCGACGGGCGGTTGGCCGCGCGCTTCACCGCCTGGGAAGCCGTCGATAAACCGGCGATTGAGCGCGCCATTGAAACAGAGCTGAACAAAAAGAATCCGGGCCGGTGATCAAGCGCGCGGTGGTTTTTCATCGCTTTTGAGCTGATAAATTTGGATTTTCAATTGCTCCTTGCGGCTGTTTCTGATTAGCGAATCCGCAGTCTCAGTTTGCTCATACCTACCCTTGTCTCTTTCTCATGAACAACAAATCGCCAGGCGGAATTGCCGTCAGGCTGGAGAGTAGCGTGCCGGTTCATGGGCAAGAATTTCTGCGGCTGGCATAACGACTTGATCTCTGGTATCTATAGAAGACCGTTAATCACAGTTTGAACCAGCACAAATCACATCATGAGAAGAGCCAAAATCGTTGTCACCCTCGGTCCGGCTTCGCGCGAACCGGCCGTGCTTGAAGCGTTGCTGGCGGCCGGCACCAACGTCGTCCGCATCAATATGTCTCACGGAACTCAGGAAGATCACGCCGAAAACGTGCGGCGCGCCCGCGCTGCGGCGGAGCGGATGAAGCTTCCTTTGGCCGTACTGGTCGACCTCTCCGGCCCCAAACTGCGCACAGGTGTTTTGAAGGACGGCCAGCCGGTCGCTCTCGAAGCGAACGCGCTTTTCACCCTCACGGCGCGCTCCGTTCCCGGCGACGCGCAAGAAGTGTCCACCAATTATCCAGGGATGGCGCGCGACGTGCGCGCCGGCTCGCGCCTGCTGCTTGACGACGGCGCCATAGAGCTGTACGTCGAGCGCACCACGGACATGGACGTCGTGTGCAGAGTCATCAACGGCGGCGTGCTCGCCGAACGCAAAGGAATCAATTTACCCGGCGTGGCCCTGCCGATTCCCTCGCTGACGGAAAAGGATCGCCGCGATTTGCAGTGGGCCGTCGATCAGGCGGCCGATTACATCGCGCTTTCCTTTGTGCGCCGCGCGGAAGACTGTCGCGAAGCGCAGGCCCTGATCAAAGCGGCCGGCGGGCGGTCTCCGCTGATCGCCAAGATCGAGAAGGCCGAGGCGATGGATCATCTCGAAGAGATCACCAGAGTGGCGGACGGCGTGATGGTTGCTCGCGGAGACCTCGGCGTGGAAACAAGCGTTGAGTTGGTGCCGGTTTACCAAAAGCGCATCATTCAACAAGCCAACATAGAGGGCAAGCTTGTGATTACCGCCACCCAGATGCTGCAATCTATGGTGAGCAATCCGCGCCCGACGCGCGCCGAGGCGTCTGACGTGGCGAACGCGGTGTGGGACGGAACGGATGCCCTGATGCTCTCGAATGAGACCGCGACGGGACAATACCCTGTGCCGGCGGTCGCCACGATGGCCCGCATCATTGAGACGGCTGAGATGGGTCGAGCGCACGTTTCTCACGCGCGCAGCATCTGGCTCGGCAAGCAATCCGGCAGCTTCAGCCGGGCGCTGTGTGAAGCGGCGGCCTTTGCCGCCGAAGAGATGGACGCACAAACCATCGCCGTCTTTACCGAATCAGGACTGATGGCGCGCCGCCTTTCCACGCTGCGTCCGCGGCAGCGCATCGTGGCGCTCACGTCTTCGCGCCACGTGCAAAACGAACTGGCCGCCGTGTGGGGCGTAGAGACGCTGCTGCATCCGCCATGCACCAGCACGGACGACCAAATGAGCATGGGCGAGCGCACGTTGATCGAAGCCGGCGTCGCGCATCAAGATGAGCTGATTGTGATGATGGCCGGGCGACTTTCCGGCCTCGGCCTTTCCAGTTCGCTGAAGCTGCACCGCGTCGGCGAATCGTCGGACAATCAAACGAAGCGCTAGACGAGCGTCGTTTTGGAAATCATTGCCCGAAGGGCAATGGCTTGTCGCCCTCCATGCAATCAGCATAGCTAAGCTGATTCGTTGCGCCGCCTATATGCCGCGCACACCGAGGAAGTGGATCGTGTCAGTACCGCCTGCTTCAGCTGGGCGGGTCATAGCGTCGCCAGCACCCGCCCAGCTTAAGCAGGCGGTATTGACCTGTCCGTCTCACGAGTCGGTATCTTGGTGTTTCTGCATATAGTCGTATGAAATTGTAGTATTTTTATGTTTTCCGGGGCGTCGTCTTGGGCGCAACACTTTCGGCAAGCGTTCTGGCGGAGCACTGCGCCCGGTTCTGGTTGTTTGCGCGGCGCTCATCTCGACGCTGGTCTTGGCCCACGCTCTACGCGTTCGTTCTTCTTTTACCTCGCCGCCGGTTGGGCGTTGGCGACGTTTCTGCTGCCCCAGGTCAATCTTCCGCTTTACGTTGCGGCCCGCCTTTTGTCGCCGGGTCCGAGAGGGCGCGGCGGCGCCGAACGCCGTCGCACATTTGCCCACTGGGCATTGCCTTTGATCTACGCCGCCCTCATCTTGACCACGATTTCAATCGTCTACTGGCGAGACAGCAACACATTTGACGCGCACCTGGAGAGAGCCGGCGCGGCGCAGCTACGCGGGCAACACGCCGAGGCGGCCGCAGAATACGGCCGCGCCTTGCGGCATCAGCCGGACGCGCACACCCAAAAGCTGCTCGGTCGGGAGCTTGTTTCAGACCGCCGCTTCGGCGAGGCGCTTGTTCATTTGCGTGCGGCGGAAGCTGCGCACATCAACGACGAGTCGATCGGCTTTGACATCGCTCGCTCGCTGGATGAGCTCCAGATGTTCGACGAAGCGCGGACGCGTTACCGTGATTTTCTCGCCGGCGCTTTTTGCACCGTGCGCGACATGCCTGACGCGCGATGCGAAATCGCTTCGGAGCGCGTTGCGGCAATTGGGAAGAAGAACGGCAGGTAGTTGTTATTTCGGTATCAAGCAAGGTAGCACAAGCTTCCAGCTTGTGTTTTGTGCGTCGCACACAAGCTGGAAGCTTGTGCTACCTTAGATGAGGGCGCCACCTTCTTAGTCTGAATCCTACTCGGTGCTCAGGATCTGCCCCACCGTGTTACTGGCGGGAGCGTTGAGCGCCGCCGGCTCTTGGGGATTGCGCCAGTTGTCGAGGATGGCCACTTTGTGTGAGCAGGCGACGGTGCAGAAAGGCGCGCAGGGTTTTTCCGAATTGTATTCGCGACGAAAATCTTCGAGCGTGTACTCCTCAAGCTTGATTCCCGGACGCCCGCGCTGCTGCGAGCAGTAATGCACCAAGCCTTCTTCGCAAACGTAGAGATAGCGTGCGCCGGCCCGACAACGCCAATTGTTGGGCCGCCCCTCAGACAAATTCTTTTGGAATCCGTCGAAGCGCGCATATTCCTTTTTACTCAATTGCTGCATTTCCTCGAAGACGCGTCGCTCAATCTCATTGAGCGGCTTTAAATGTCCGCTGTCATCGTGGATCACGCCGACCGTGCTGGTAAATCCAAGCTCGACGGCCCGGCGACCGATCACCAGCGCGTCCTCCGGATTGCGAATGCCGCCGCCGATCACGGAATTGATGTTCACGTGAAAGTCAGCATGCTCGGCGAGCATTTGCAGCCGCTTGTCGAGCACGCGCAAACTCTTCTTTGAAACTTCATCGGGTTCGAGATTGTCGATGCTGATCTGAAGGTACTGGAGGCCAACGTCGTTTAAGCGCTTAATGCGCTCGGGCTTGATGTAGTAGCCGTTGGAGATGAGCCCGGCGATCATGCCACGGCGCCTGACGTGAAAAATAATCTCGTCGAGCTGCGGATGCATCATCGGCTCGCCGCCGGAGATCGTAATCACGGAAGTCTTCAGGTCGGCGAGCTTGTCCAGCCGACGCTGCATCACATCGAACGCCACAGGCGCGGAGAAATTGTCGTACTCATTACAATACGAGCAAGCGAGGTTGCAGCGGCGCATCGGAATGATGTGCGCTAACACCGGGTGATCGGTGGAAAGCAGAGCGCGCGAAATAAAGCTCGCTTCACGCAGCTTTAATTTAAGAAATGAGCTTCTCTTCATCTAACGATTCACAGAAACACACAATCGGATGCACGAGCGCGGGTAGTGCTACTAATCGACCTACGGTATCGGAGCAAGATAAACGAACCAAGCTCTTTAAAGCAAGATGGCTCGCGCGTCAAACTCGCGCTCACGCGGCGGACAAAACAAAACGGCAACCAGAAATCGATTGCTTTCGATGCTTTCTGGCTGCCGTTCGGAATTGAGAGGCTAGCTGCGCACCCGCTTGACGTTTGAGTCGAGCTGAAGACGAAACTCGTCGGATGAAAGGCGCGCGTTACGCTCGACGTCCATCAAACGGATGGTCGTCGCATCGTCGTTTTTCTCAACGACTTTGGTTTGCACCGGCATTCCGTCCGAATCGACCCAGATCTCTGCGTGCCGATAGCCCGCGCCGCCCTTCGGCACCAATTTCAAATGCGAAGTCCGCACGTCGCCCCAGAGCGTTTCTTCACCAACATACTGCGTCTCAAACTTGGAGGCTAATTGCTGGCGCGAAATATTGAGGCCGAAACCGAGCACTCCACTGACCTTGTTGCGATTCGAGTTGGCGCTTCCCTCATAGGCCATGCCAAGTCGCGGGCGGTAAAGCGTGTACTTGCCGTCGGCCACCGCCAGCACTTCTTTTTGGGGATACTGCCAATCGACGCGCACGTAGGAATTTTGCCCGCTGCCGGGCATATAAATCACCATTCCTTTGGAATCGTCTTTATCGCGTATCTGGGAGTTCCATTTTTCCATCGTAATGTTGGCGCGCAAAGATCGCAGACTCGTGCGGTTACGCTCCATGCGGTTGATGATTGAGGCGACCAAGCCTGCGCCCTGCGCGCTGGCTGTATTTGTGGAGGAATTGAAGGCTAAAGCGGAAATAACGAGTAGGGCAGCTAAGCCGGGGGCACAAAGCTTCTTTATCATGTATTGCTCCTATTATTAATGTTTAAAGAGAAATTTTTCTAAAGTTCCAAATCGAGCGATTATATTGGATGCTTACTGTATGTCAACCTCGAAAGCGACGATGCGGCCGTTTTCGTCACGTTGCGCACGCAAGTTATTAACTGTGACCGGGCGCTTGACGATCCCTTGTACGCGCCTTTTGGCTTCCTCGCGGCTGAGCTCAAGCTCGGCCGCCGGATCGGCCACAATCAGCACCGTCGAAGCTGTATTGGGATGCGACGACAGGGAGCGCAGTTCGCTGCTTCCGAACCAATGGCGCGGCGTGAGAAAGATAAAGGCGAGAATTAAAAGACATAGCACGTCGTACTGCCACGTGCTGCGCCCGTAGTTCCAAAACAACACTCTTTTTAATGTGTTAATCAAACCTCACCACTCCGTACACGGCCGCTACGTTCGCGGCGCCGCGCGCTTCTTTTTCACTAATTGACAATTAAGCCGTCGCGCATCTGGACCGTGCGCTGGCAAACGGCGGCCGCTTCCGGGGTATGTGTAATCATGACAATGGTCTGCTTGAAGCGAGCGTTCAGCTCACGAAACATATTGAGCACGATTTCTGAGTTTTCGGTATCAAGATTGCCGGTCGGCTCATCCGCGAGCACGATCATCGGCCGCGTGACTACGGCCCTCGCTAAAGCGACGCGCTGCTGTTCACCGCCGGAGAGTTCCGAAGGCTTGTGATGCATTTTGTCTTCGAGTCGCAGCAGACGCAGCACGTCGCGGCGCCTCTCAGCGGAGTCGGCGCCGTTGCGGGCGTGAATCTTTTCCGCGAGACGAAGATTGCCTTCGGCCGTCAACGTCGGGAAAAGATTGAAGCGCTGAAAAACGAAGCCGATTTTGCGTCGGCGAATATCTGTGCGCTGCCCATCGGTAGCGGTCGTTAAGTTCTCACCGTCGATCACGATCTCGCCGCGCGTCGGCGTCAGCAAGCCTCCGAGCAAATGAAGCAGCGTCGACTTGCCGCAGCCCGACGGGCCCATGATGGCCACAAACTCACCCTCTTGAAGCGTGATCGAGACGCCCCGCAACGCCGCCACATCGACGCGTCCGAGGCGGTAAGTCTTTTCCAAGTTATGTGCCGTTAAAATAGCCATTCACGATTACATTCGCCGCGCGCGCTCAGTCTCGCCGCCAAGCGTCACTCATAAGACAAGGCCTCGACCGGATCAAGGTTTGCGGCGCGCACGGCCGGATAAAGCGCGCCGACGGCGCCGCCCAAAAGCCCAATGGCCGCTGCCGTTAAAGCCCAGTTCCAGTTGTACTCAAAGATGAGCCCGTACTTGTAGTGAATCCAAGAGCCGAGCGCAAAGGCCACCAGAAAGCCGATGATGAGGCCGACCAGGCTCATCAAAATCGCTTCTTGTTCAATCACGCCGATGATATACGCCCGCGACGCGCCCATCGCTTTGAGAATGCCGATCTCGCGCGTGCGCTCGATAATCGTCGTGTACATCGCCAGCATAATGACGAGCGTGCTGACCACGGCGGCCAGCCCGACCAAGACGCGCAAGAAAACGCCGAGGTAAGGCACGCTTTTCTCAATGCTCAGCACCACGTCGCGCGTCAAATGAATTTTGTTGCCGGGAAGTTCCGCGTCAATGCGCCGCGCGACATCAACGGGGTCCACACCCGCGCGGCATTTAATCAAAATGTACGTACACTTTTCCGGAGCTTCCAGGGCTTCCTGCATCGCGGCCAGAGACATCTTGACGCGTGCGCCCGACTCGGGAGCAAAAACACCGACCACGCGGTATTGTTTGTCGCCGAAAAGGCCGAGCGCACCTCCCGCTGTGAGGCCGTCGTCGCGCGACTTGGTGGCGTCGATAATCACTTCGTCGTTGGCCGCCGGCGCCCTTCCCGAAACGATGTGCAAGTCGTTCATCGGCGCGAATCGCTCCCACTCGACGCCGTCGATTTGGCCGAAGCCGAATCCTCTTTGGCCCGCGCTAATGGAACGAATCACCGGAACCACCGCTTGAACGCCTTCAATCGCTTCAAGTCTGGCCACATACTTAACGCTCAAATTGGCGGTGGAGCTCGTCAACTCCATTGAACCGGGCCGCGTAAAAAGCAGTTCCGCGCGCAAGTTGGAAGCGCGGCGCTGCAAGTCATTGGACATGCCGCGCGAAAGCCCCGTAAACAGCATCACCAGCACGACGCCAAGCGCCACACCGGCGACGCTCACAAGCGTGCGCACCGGGCGCTGCAACACATTGGCGGCGATCAAATTATCCATAGCATCTTTTGGCGGAGGCGAGCCGCGGGCGCTCACTGCTTGCTGTTTTTTTGTTGGGCTTCCAGGTTGTCCAGATCAACTTCCGGCAACTGCGATTTGTTTTCGAGCAGAAATACGTCGGCCGGAAACGGATTATTGACGACCGCCGACTCCGGCGCTTGGTAAGTGACGCTCAGAGAATAACGGTCCTGTGGGCGCGTCAGCACGATGCGGCCGGGCAGCAGATACTGTCCGTCGGCGCCGAACTTTTTTTGATCATCAAAGTAAACGTCCGTGGCCAGCGATCCTTGCCCGTCAAAGGTTTGCAGACGCGCCAGGCGGATTGAATTGTAACGATCAAACCAAAAACGTCGCAGCGTGTGCGGGCGGCCCGCACCGTCGGACGCGATCTCATCGAGCAGATAGTAGCCTTGCACCACGCGCACGTCTTTTTTCGCCTGCGGGCGCGGATCGGGTACTTCCGCAAAAGATTCCGTGCGGACATAAATGTATTCTTTGTTTTCCTGCTCAACCGGACGAATCAGCAGCGCATCCGTAAAATGCTGCGGGCGCAAGCCGGACATGGCGCTCACAGCCCGCCGCTCGTTAGCTGTTTTATTCTGCTTATCATCTTTGCAATCCGCTTGCTGCGCGGCCTGTTCTGACCCCATTTTCGGGTAAACGGCCGCATTCGAGCCGCGCAGAAAACGGCGGTAACGCTCATCGCCCATCAGCACGGCCACGCGAAAACTCGCCGTCCAGCGTCGCGATGTCCTGGCCGAGAAGAACTTTGATCACCACGAAAATTTGTCCGGGCGCTGCTGCCACGGTGCCGGCCCGGCGTACTTCTCCGCGATGCCGCACTGGGCGAAGGAAGTATCCAGAAACGTTGTCGATTTGGCGCGCATCGATGAATCGATGCCAGACGGTTAATGTCCGCCATCAGTTGATCGGTGTTCGCCTCGGCCAGCGGCGCGAACAGTGCGGGCACCGCCACTTTCATATTTCACGTCCACGCCGCAGGCTCCGTCGCGAACGCGGCCACGAGCAGCGTCAAAATTAAAAGCGTTCGTTGGCGCAGCATGATCTTACTTGTGACGGCAAAAAGTCACGCAGTGAAGAGTCAATCAAGACGCAGGTGCGTAACTGTGGTCAAAGTCATGGAATAATTCAGAGCACCCTAGCAAAGGGGCCAATTGTTGTCAAAGCGCTGCTTAGGCTGCTCAGGCAGTCATTAACGGATGACAACATTCGTGCCGCGACTCATGACTTTTCCAGCTTTTCGTCGCGCGCACGCACGGGTTGCCGACCACACGCTCTACGTAAAAGCCGAGCCCATGCAAATCCAGCTCCCTGGTTAAATTGGCAATCTGCGCTTCGTCAGCCTCAGAGAGATAAACATTAAAGAGCTGGCGGCATGAACGCTCAACTCACCTCCGGCGCGCCTGATTCCGAGCAGCGAAAGGGCATGACAGATGGCCCGATAGCCACCAACCGATGATATTGGGCCCCGGCACCGGGGCCGGCACCGTTGCCGTCACCAGCAGATTAAGAAAGAACCACAAGGAAATAACGCCGGCGACTTGCGAGGTACTGCTCCCAAGCCGCTGCGCCTGTGCCGGGGAAAGAGAGGTCAGTGTTAAAGCTTGATTTCGGCGGCTGCGCGCAGCTTCTGTCATTGGCTCGTCAACTGCCGCGCCGCTGCCCGCTCCCGGGTGCGTGCGCCCGCAGGCCGGCTCCGCCTTCGGATTCGACGATCGCTCTTTGAAGACCAGCGTACTTGAAACTCAACCACCGCGCACGCCTCCGGCTTCCGCTTCGGCGCCCAGTTCGCGGATCTCCGCCGCGGCCGGTTCGGCGCCAAACACTTCTCGATCATCTGTCACGCGCAGCAGATAAATCTTCACTAACTTCTCCGCCCAAGACGAAACGAGCACGGGTTTGCTCTTACCGTTAACGCCATCATTTGATTAAGAGTTTCATCAAGCAAGTTGCTCGCGCTCTATCATCACCCGTTGTTTTCCTACAAATGCTTTGCTCGCTCCTCAACAAGCGCGGTCACGGCACCGCGCACCACTTCCCCTAAAACACCTTCCAAATTGAGGTCGGTGGCGTCGGCCGCCTCCCAAAACTCATCAAGGCCGCGTGCGCCGGCGCGCTCAAAAGTCAGCGCTTGTGTGAGCAAGTCAATCGTGTCGGCGGCCTTCACCACCTGAGCCTCCAGGCTGCTGCGCTCCTCATACTCGTCATGTAAATTCCGGTACTGCACAGCCTCGCAACCTAAACTCTCAACGATGTCGCCGAAGGCGGAGCGCTCCGCCGCGCGCCGCGTTTCAGCTCCGTAGTAGTGAGCCGCCGCTCGCGGAAGGTCGCCGGTGCGCGCTTCGGCCCAATCATGCACAAGCGCCATCCTTAACACGCGCTCAACATTAACCGCGACGCCACGGGCGCGCAACCCGTCGGCCAGCATCATCGCGGCCACCGTCACGCCGTAAGAGTGCGCAGCAATTGACTCACTTCCGGCCGCCAGACCGCGCAGCGTCCACCCCGTGCGGTCAAGACGCTTTAATCGTTGCAACTCTAAAAACGTTGAAATCATATTCGGAAGGACATCTGGAAGGATGAAGGATGAAGGATGAAAGCTGAGGATGGAAGATTTAATTAAAGTTCTTCGGCCTTACGTTCATCCTTCCAGATGTCCTTCATCCTTCATCCTTCCGACACCTCCTTCATGAAGACTTTGCCCGGATTCAGAATACCCTGCGGATCGAGCGCATCCTTGATGCGTCGCATCGTGTCAATCGTGGTTGCGGCGAGCGCCATTTCAAGGTATGGCGCTTTGACGTAGCCGATGCCGTGTTCGCCGCTGATTGTGCCGCCGAGTTCAACGGCCGCGGCGAAGGTCTCGCCAACCGCGTTGCGGGCGCGTCGCACGGCTTCGGCGTCCGCGCGGTCGCACATAAAATTTACGTGAATGTTGCCGTCGCCGGCGTGACCAAAATTAACGACAAAGGTTTGAAAGCGGCGCCCGATCTCTTCCACGCGCGCGATTAGTTCTGGCACCCGCGAGCGCAGCACCACCGTCCTCGTTAATTTAAGCGTGCCGAAACGTTTAATCGCTGGCGAAAGAGCCCCCCCCACGTCCCACAAACGATCTTCATCGGCGCGCGTCTCGGAACGCACACCACATCAAAGCCGCCGCCTTCTACGAGCACGCGCTCGACAATCATCGAAGCGCGTTCAACCTCCTCCGCCGACCCGTCAACCGCCACCAGCAGCAACGCCCCGGCTCCGCGCGCGATGCCGAAAGCGAACTGCGATTCCACGGCCGCGATGGCCGCCGCGTCCATCACCTCCATCGCGACGGGCACAAGGCGCTGGCGGGTGAAAACGGGAATGCAGGCGCAAGCTTCGCGCATGCTGTGAAAGGTGGAGCGCACGGTGCGCGTCGCTTCCGGCAACGGCACCAGACGCAGCGTCGCCTCGGTGATAATTCCGAGCATGCCTTCGGATCCGCACATCAAGTCGGTGAGGTCAAAACCGACCACATTTTTTGTGGTGCGCCCGCCGGTGCGGATGATCTCGCCCGTCGGCGTCACCACCTCCAAGCCGAGCACGTAATGCTTGGTCACGCCGTACTTGGCCGACCGAATGCCGCCGGCGTTTTCCGCGATGTTGCCGCCGATAAATGAATCTTTGTAAGACGACGGATCGGGCGGATAGAAAAGCCCCTGCGCTTCAACCGCCTGCTGCAGCGCATAAGTCGTGACGCCCGGCTCGGTCACCGCATACAAATCATCAACGTTCACCTCTTTGATCACATTCATGCGGTCTGTGCCGACGACAATTCCGCCTTCAATGGGCACCGCCCCGCCCGTATAGCCGACGCCGCCGCCGCGCGCCGTCACCGGAAATTTTCGCTCATTCGCGAGTCTGACGATTTCGGCGACCTCACTTGTCGTACGCGGAAACACGACCGCTTCCGGCGGAAATTTCTCCTTAACAGCATCTTGCGCGTAAGGCTCGATTTTCTGCGCATCAACGAGCACGTGCTCCGCGCCGACGATGGCCGCAAGCCTCGCCCGCACCTCGGGCGACGACGCGGCCGTCAGCGCACGCTTCACATAAATCGGCTCCGCACTTGAACGGTTAATCATAATAAGAGGTGACAAGTGACAAGTGACAAGTGACAAGAAAAGAAAGAGCCGAAAGCGTACGAGACACCAGGCCCCTCAAGTCGCGGCCTGCTTCGCTTTCTTGTCACTTGTCACTTGTCACTTGTCACTTCCGAAGTCACTTGTCACTTGTCACTCCTCAACTCACTTGTCACTTTGAAGAACCACGATGCGTACGGTCTCTTGACCCACTTTGAATTCAATGGGGTTGCCCGGTTGCAGCGGCAGCACTTCGCCGTTGATGCTGATTTTGAGAGGCGGTATTGGTGGCGCCGGCGTCGTCGGTTGGGCGGTTGGCGCGGCCAGATCGGCAGCGGCGGTGCGCGTCAAAAGGCTTTTAGCGGCGAGCCGCCACGACGCGGCCGTACACGTCAAACGCAAGCCCGGAATGTCTATCTCGGCCAGTTCGCCGGGCGCGAGCGCGTCCACCTGAAAGAGGCCGTCGCCGCAACGAATTCCGCCCGCGTCATAGAAGGTTACCCACCCGGATGCGTACGTGAAAAAGGACGAACCGCGGTTTTCCACCACCAGGCGTAATTTTTTTAAAGGAGCTTCAACGCTGCCCACGAGCGCGGTCTCGCGCAACCGACCGGCGAGCGCCGGCGCGCCCATCGAGTCGTTGATCACGGGTTGCTCTGTTAACGCGACCCGCGTCTCGTCCGGCGAAGCGGCCGACGGCGAAGCGGCCGATGGCGCAGCGCTGCTTTGCGCTGTCTGCGCGGAAACGCTCCATGCTGCGCCGGATACGAGCAGCGCCAACCCGGCGACGATGATTCTGTTTCTCACGCTCATGATTCCTCTCAATTGTTCAAGAAGTGACAAGTGACTGAGGAGAGTGACAAGTGACTTGGAAGAAAGTGACAAGTGACAAGTGACAAGTGACAAGAAAGAAAAGAGCCGAAAGCGTACGAGACACCAGGCCCCTCCAAGTCGCAGCCTGCTTCGCTTTTCTTGTCACTTGTCACTTGTCACTTGTCACTTTCTTCCAAGTCACTTGTCACTCGTCACTTGTCACTCTCCGCAGGCAGGTATGAAGCGCCGAACGGCATAATGTAACCGGGCGTCGCCGCCACACGCCCGAGGGCCGCCTCAACGGACTCCGCGGGCTCAAGCCCCATGCGCAGCACGTCTGGCGGCGGCAGTTTTGAAACAAGCAGGACGCGGTAGCGCTCCGCTTTGGTGAGCAGAGCCCACGCCGTTTGTCCGTTGACCTCGAACGCACCGCGCAGCCGCTGCGCCAAAGCTTCTGCGTTGTCGCCCCTAAACCATTTCAAAAAGTCAGTGCTTCCGAGCCCTTCGGCGCATTCCGCGGCGAGCACAATTGTGCCGCCCTCGGCGCACGCGAGCGTGGCCGCGTCGAGAGTTTTATGCGCCTGAATCAAGTTGATGTCCTTCGGCCAACCGCCGCACGACGCCACCACCAATTGGCGCTTTTCCCGAATCGGCAGTGTGCGCGCGGTGGTAAAGTCGGCGCAGCCGTAGCGGTGCGCCGTGCGCCAGTGACCGGCATAAATGCTCACGGCGCGCCCGCGTCGATCGACCACCGTGTTAATGAGAAATGACGGAGCCACCTGCGCCGCCACGCGCTCGCATTCCTCATGCACGGCGTTGCCGTCGCCGTCCGGCGCCGACTCGCAGCAGCGCCCGCCTGATTTTCATCAAGCGCCAGGATGTGCGCCGCGGCAATCGTGCGCGCGGAAGCCAGTCCCGGACAAATGGACTTGCAGCCGCCGGTAAAACCGGCCAGGTAATGAAAGTCGATGGCGCCCGTTAAAATCACATGCGAAAAATCTTCGACGCGCGATTGACCTCAACGGGCGTACCCGCTTCCGTGGCGCCCAGTTCGATCAAGTTCGACGAATCGTGCGGATCGTGATTGATGATGCGTAATCTTTGCGTGATAAACGGCGTCAGCAACGCCCGTTGCTCATCGGTAGTGACGCGGCGGTGGATGCCGGTCGCGAAGATGATGCTAATGTTAGCGGGAGAAACGCTCAGCTGCACCAATCGACGAACGAGGACGTTGACGATTTGATCGCTCGCCGTCGCACGCGTCGCATCGGAAACAACGACGAGCACGGTCTCCTGCGAATCAATAATTTCTTCAAGCGGCGGCGAATCGATGGGCACATCAATCGCCGCGTCGATCTCAAGGTCAGTCAAAGGCTCGGGCGACGACGCTTCGGATGGCGGCGCCAGCAGTTCCCAGCTTTCGTCATAAGCGAAAGGAATCGCTTCCCTTCCGTATCGCAGATCCACCTCTGCCACTGAAATCAAGTCATCCTTCATCGATTTTCCAGAAGTGACAAGTGACTTGGAAGAAAGTGACAAGTGACAAGTGACAAGTGACAAGAAAAGCGAAGCAGGCTGCGACTTGGAGGGGCCTGGTGTCTCGTACGCTTTCGGCTCTTTTCTTTCTTGTCACTTGTCACTTGTCACTTGTCACTTTCTTCCAAGTCACTTGTCACTTTCTTCTCACTTTTTCACACTCCAAATCGAATCAACGTCCGTTCGATCTCGTGGAGAGTGGCGGTGTTCGTATCGGCGCCGGCGATTCGCGCGTCAGCTAGCCAGCGCCGGAGCCGTCGGGCTTCGTCGAGCGTACTGATGCGGCAGGCGCCCGTCAGCGCGAGCGTCACCAAACAATCGGGCGCGCCGTGCGTTAGAAGCGCCGCCTGCAGGGCCGCCTGTTCGCGCAAATCAAGAGTGAGCAGCAGGTTTAGCTCCATCGCTTTTCACCCGGCCGCGGCCGGAGGTTGATGCTTCTTAATTTATCCGCCGTTTGCTGTCCCGATGTTTCCGACTTGAAGCACGCGGCGCCAGCAGCGTGACACATCTCTCTTCAAACTCAGTCGTTTACATTTTGATCTTTAATCGATACATGCCGAATTGGGCGCGCAGCTTGATGCGCAATTCCTTAAAGAGCTCCGGCGGACAGCGCCCCGTCGCGATGTATCACGTGCGCGCTCGACGCGTCGCGGCCCCAAAAGCGTAAGATTACCAGATTAAAGCCGCGGCATACAGTAACGATCCCCGCTTCAATTGATTTGGTCTGGTGCCAAGCCTCTTTCTTTGCGTCTTGCTCTTTGCGATTCTTTGCGTTTAAGTAAGTCTCACCTCAACGCAAAGAAGCGCAAAGAGCAAGACGCAAAGAAGCGCAGAGAAAGCTTGCAGTCTGAGACCCGTCGCAAATTAACTGACCGCGCTTATTTCGTTTATCAGTGCGCGGGTCGCCGCCGTGATCCGCGACGCATTCGAGACGAGCGCGCTGATGACGGCCACTGAGTCAGCGCCGGCGGCGACGACTTGTTTAGCGTTTTCGCAAGTGATGCCTCCAATCGCCACGAGCGGCATCGGTGCGGTTCGCTCGCGCACACGGCGCAGAAGATCAAGGCCGATCACCGGGTCCGGATTGTTCTTAGACGTGGTCGAAAAGATCGGCCCGATGGCGATGTAGCTCACGCCTAAACGCAAGGCATCTATGGCCTGCTGAAGATTATGCGTGGAATAGCCGACGAGAGCGTGCTCGCCGAGCACGCGACGGGCTGCGTCCGGCGGCAGGTCATCCTGGCCGAGATGCACGCCGTCCGCGCCGAGCGCCGCGGCGAGATCAACGCGGTCGTTGATGATGAGGCGCGCTCCGCGCGCGCGCGCCACGCGCAGAGCTTCAGCGGCCGCCTCGTAGAAATCGCGCGGCGCAGCATCCTTGTCGCGCAGTTGGATCAAGCGCGCGCCGCCATCAATCAGCGCCGCGACCTGCGCCGCGTGCGAAAGACCGGACAATCGCACGTCAGTGATCGGGTACAGCCTGGGCAGTTCTAAGGCTTTCATTGCCCCTCAGAGGGTTACTTCTTCTTCGGCCTTTCGTTGGCCCGCAAAGCGCGCTTGCGCAAGCGGATGCTGGCGGGCGTGACTTCGACCAGCTCGTCTTCGTCGATAAACTCGAGCGCCTGCTCAAGCGAAAGCTCTTTGACGGGCACCAGGCGCATCGCTTCATCGGCGCTGGCGGCGCGCATGTTGGTAAGTTTCTTTTCCTTGATCGCGTTGACGTCCAGATCAACCGCCCGCGCGTTCTCACCGATCACCATTCCTTCGTAGACCTTGACGCTCGGGCGGACGAAGAGACTGCCGCGTTCCTGCAAATTGAACAAAGCGTAGGTCGTTGTTTCGCCCATGCGGTCGGCGACGAGCGCCCCCGTAGAGCGGCCGCGCATCTCGCCCTGCCAAAGGCCCCAGCGCAAGAAAAGCGTATTCAGCAAGCCTGTGCCTTTGGTTTCCGTGAGAAACTCGCTGCGAAAGCCGATCAAGCCGCGCGAAGGCGCTTCATACTCAAGGCGCACGCGGCCGCGCCCGTGATTGATCATCTTCACCATCTGCCCTTTGCGCCGGCCCATGGCTTCCGTCACCACGCCGATGAATTCTTCGGGGCAATCGATCACCACTTGCTCAATTGGCTCCATCAGGTTGTGGTCTTCGCCAACGCGCGTGATGACCTCGGGCTTTGAGACTTGCAGCTCATAGCCTTCGCGCCGCATCATCTCAATCAAAATGGCGAGCTGTAGTTCGCCGCGGCCGGAGACCTTAAACTGCTCGGGCGACTCGGTCTGTTCGAGCTTGATGGCGACGTTGCCGAGTATCTCGCGGTCAAGCCGCTCGCGCAGTTGACGCGAAGTCACGTACTTTCCCTCGCGGCCCGCAAACGGTGAATTATTCACGCTGAAGATCATCGAAATCGTCGGCTCGTCGACGGCGATCACCGGCAACGGCTGCGGATTGTCGGCGCTCGTGATGGTTTCGCCGATCTGAATGTCTTCGATGCCGGCGAGCGCCACGATTTCGCCGACGCGCGCCCGCTCAATGGGCTCGCGCTTCAGGCCCTCAAAGGCGTACAGTTTGGTGACGCGCGTTTTTTGCAAAGAGCCGTCGCGCTTCACAATGGCGATTTGCTCGCCGACGGCGATCTCGCCCGAAAAGATGCGTCCGATGGCGAGCCGGCCGACGTACTCGTTGTAATCCAAATTGGCGACCAACAGTTGCAGCGAATCGTCGCGCAACGCCTTCGGGGCCGGAATGGTGGCGATGATCTGATCGAAAAGGGGTTCGAGGTTGCTCGACTCGTCGGTGAGTTCCTTTTTCGCGATGCCCTCGCGCGAGATGGCGTAAAGAATGGGAAAGTCGATCTGCTGGTCGCTCGCGTCGAGATCGAAAAACAAATCGTAAATCTCATTGACCACTTCATCGGGGCGCGCGTCTTGCCGATCAATCTTATTGACGACCGCGATGGCCGGCAGCCGCGCCTCAAGCGCTTTGCGCAGCACGAACCGCGTTTGCGGCAAACACCCTTCAGCCGCATCCACGAGCAGCATCACGCCGTCAACCATCTTCAGCACGCGCTCGACCTCGCCGCCAAAGTCGGCGTGGCCCGGCGTGTCGACGATGTTGATTTTGTAATCACCGTGGCGCACGGCCGTGTTCTTCGCCATAATGGTGATGCCGCGCTCGCGCTCGAGGTCCATCGAGTCCATCACGCGGTCGCGCACCTGTTCGTTGTCGCGGAAAGTGCCGGACTGTTTAAGCATCGCGTCAACTAGAGTCGTCTTGCCGTGATCGACGTGTGCGATGATCGCAATGTTACGAATATTTTTTATTTCTTCACTCATCAGTTCTCAATTCATGCGGAAGTTCCCCTCGGAAGCATCTCCGCGTCAAACTACATTTCCTTATCACGTACTTACACATTTCGGCTCATTGTCCGATCAAAGCGGCGCAATCGCAAACCGCGAGCGGCTCAAGAAATTTTGAGACCGCTTGTTTGCCGCAAAGCTTCGTAGAGCACAATGGCGACCGAGGTGGCCAGATTGAGGCTGCGCACCTTCGGGTTTAAGATCGGGATCGTCAGGCAATGCTCTTGATTGGCGCTCAGCAACTGCTCGGGTAAACCGCGCGTCTCGCTTCCGAAGACCAAGCAATCGTGCTCGCCGAACTGCCAATCGAGGTATGAGCGTTTCACCTTCGTGGTCAGGAAAACGAAGCGCGCACGAGCATCGCCGAGCGTCAGCGATGCGCGGAGTGCGGCGAAATCGCGGTGGCGCTCAAGCATCACTTCGGGCCAATAATCCAGCCCGGCGCGACGCACGGCGCGATCATCGAGGCGAAACCCCGCGGGGCCGACGATGTGCAGCGGCGTCCGCGTGGCCGCGCAGAGCCGCGCGATGTTGCCCGTGTTCGGCGGGATCTCAGGTTCAACGAGGGCGACGCTAATCATAATTAAGGATTGCGAATTAAATAACCTACTCGTTTGTTGATAAAACTCTGTAGTTCCA
>JBBJMB010000075.1:0-12804 GCA_037719755.1 Pyrinomonadaceae bacterium | reverse complement strand
GTCGGCCGTGGGCTGAGCTAATCTTTTTCCGCGCCCTGAGGTATTACATACCCGGGAACGGCACGGCGGCCACTTTCCCCGACGCCCGCTGCGCGACTTTAAAAGCTGCCCGTGATTACTCCAATGCCGGCTACGGTACGCAGCTTTACTACTCGACCCAGCAAGCCTGGAACGCCGTCGGCGTGCCGAGCAAGTGCGGGATGTGAGCGGGACTTAACACTTGAGATGCCAACAAGCGCGGTACCGTACCGCGCTTGTTGGCATCAAGCGGTATGACCGAGGCCCTTTTAAATAATCAATCATGCCCTTGTCTCAAAGCTTACATAACTATTACACACCCCTCGCGCCCGCGCCTGCTAACATGCGAACCGGTTCGACGCGAAACGAAAAACACCATCATTCGAGATATCAAAGAAATTCATGCGCAACGAAGCACTCATCCATCAGCGGAAAGACGGCATCAACTGGACGACGACGACGGCCATGATCGTTTTCCACCTCGGCGCCATCGCGGCGCTCTTTATGTAGCTGGACGGCATTGTGGGTGTCGCTCGTGCTGGCGTGGGTGGCGGGCGGCGCCGGAATCGGCATGGGCTACCACCGCTTGCTGACGCACCGCGGTTACAAAGTGCCGAAGGCCGTTGAATATATTCTTACCGTGTGCGGCACGCTGGCGCTCGAAGGCGGCCCGATCAACTGGGTGGCCACGCACCGCATTCACCACGCCCACACTGATGTCGAGGGCGATCCGCACACGCCGCGCGACGGAGGCTGGTGGGCGCACATCGGGTGGATTTTGTTGGGGACGGGTCAACAGTATCCGCAATCGGTTCTTGAGCGCTACGCGCCCGATCTTTGCAAAGACCGCTTTCACGTTTTTATTAATACTTACTACTACGTTCCGGTGGTCGCGCTTGGGCTGGCGCTGTTCGCCGCCGGCGGATGGCCGCTGGTGATGTGGGGCATGTTCCTGCGCACCACGCTCGGCCTGCACGGCACGTGGCTCGTTAATTCGGCGACGCACATGTGGGGCTCGCGACGGTTTGAGACGAAAGATGATTCGCGCAACAATTGGTGGGTCGCGCTGCTCAGCTTCGGCGAGGGCTGGTACAACAATCATCACGCGCACCCGACGGCGGCCCGCCACGGCCTCAAATGGTACGAAATCGATTTCAACTGGTACGGCATCCGCACGCTGCAATTGCTCGGGCTCGCCAAAAACATCAAGCTCGTCAAAGCTCGACGGCAGCAAAGCGCCGCGCAACGAAAAGGAAGATCAAGAACTCCGCGCAACTCTTCTTCCTTCTTCTGGCGTTTCTGTGTTTTAGGTATCACTTACTTAAACACAGAGAAACACCGCAGAGAAGGCACAGAGAGGGCACAGAGACAGACGAGTCAACCTGAATCTTTAATACCGGCGAGCAGACACGGCACCCGCTTCCGGTTAAAATGCGCAGCATGCGAGTCAGCGGCCGGCGCAAGTCAATCGTCTTTTTCATTACGCTCGGGGCGTGCCTGGTCGTCGTTCTTCCGCGCTTTACATCGGTTGGGTTCTCTCAACTGGCGCCAAGCGGCGCTGCTTGTCCTCGGCATTATCTTCTTCAGCGCAATTATCGCGGGCCTGGTTCTCAACACGACCTTCCTGGTGCGCGAAATTCGACTGAACGAGCAGCACGACGGTTTCATCAACGCCGTGACGCACGAACTGAAAACCCCGCTCGCGTCGATCAGGCTGTACATCGAAACATTAAAAACTCGCGAAGTAAGCGAGGCGCAACGCCAACAGTTCTACGATGTGATGCTGGCCGATAGCGACCGCCTGTTGCACACGGTCGAGCAAGTGCTCCGCGCCGGGGAGATGCGCCACCGCCGCCGCGCCGCGCCGCACACCAATTCCCCGATCAACGTTTCCGACCTGGTGCGAGACTGTCTTGAGCTCGCGCGCGTGCGCTATCCGCAACTGGCGCCGCACTCCCTCCGCTACAGCGAGACGCTGGACGCCGCGCGCGGCGCGATGGTGATGGGCGATTACGATGAGCTGCGCGCCGCCGTCAGCAATTTGATCGACAACGCGGTGAAATACTCAGACCAAGAGATAGATGTCGCCGTGGAGGTCATGACGCCCGACGAACGGCGCGTCGCGGTGCGCGTCACGGATCGCGGGATCGGCATTCCGCGCGAGCAGTTGAAGCGCATCTACAAGCGCTTTTACCGCGTGCCGCAGGTCGTGATGACGCGCTTCAAGGGCACCGGCCTCGGACTTTTTAGTGTGCGCTCAGTGGTCAAAAAGCATGGCGGGCGGACGTTCGCGGAAAGCGCCGGCGTCGGCCAGGGCAGCACGTTCACCATCATTCTGCCGAGGTCTGCGGGATGATGAAATCAGTGCTCATCGTTGAAGATGAAAAGCACCTCGCCGACGGATTGCGCTTCAACTTGGAGGCGGAGAACTACCGCGTCACGGTCACAGGCGATGGCGAAGCGGCGCTCGCGTTGCTGCTTTCGCGGCCGGCGGATTTCGACGCGGTGATACTGGATGTGATGCTGCCCGGCGCGGACGGCTTCGCGGTGGCGGGGCGTTTGGCGCCGGGCTGTTTGTGCCCGTGCTAATGCTGACAGCGCGCGGACGGCCCGAAGATGTGCTGCGCGGCTTCGAGTCGGGCGCGGACGATTACTTGCCCAAGCCGTTCGAGCTGCAAATCTTACTGGCGCGCCTGCGTGGCTTGCTGCGCCGGCGTGAGTGGCTCACCGGCGGCGACAAAGAAGTCGCGGTCAACTCGCCGTCCGAAGATGAAAGCTTAGCGCGCGCTCTTTTCACCTTCGATGGCAGAGCGATCGACTTCGGGGCGTTGGAAATTCGGTGGGCAAACCGCACGGTGCGTCTCACGTTGATGGAAGCGGAGCTTTTGCGCTATCTGATCCGCCGCGCAGGCAAGATTGTTTCCCGCAAGCAGATTCTCGAAGACGTGTGGAATTTGCACGAAGACACGGACACGCGCGCCATCGATAATTTCATCGTCCGCTTGAGAAGATACCTTGAAGATGAGCCTTCACAACCCAAACATTTGCTCACTGTGCGCGGCGTAGGCTACAGATTCGTGGCCGTTCCGGAAGAGTGAGCCGCTCACTCGCTCGCCACTTTCTGCGCGCTGACGGATCCGCTGATTTTTTTCCGCGTCGTTTCGCCGGTGTCGAGCACCGGCAAAGCTTCCTCCACTTCGGCGTGCAGCCGCGGAATGATGTGCGTGGCGACCACCTGCCCACGCGCGCGGCGGCGGCGGCGCCGGCGTCTACGGCCGCGCGCACGGCGCCGACTTCGCTCGCACAATAGCCGTCACCAGGCCGGCGTCGATCTTCTCGTAACCCACGAGCGTCACGTTGGCCGCCTTGACCATCGCGTCCGCGGCCTCGATCATCGCCACCAGACCCCGCACTCAATCATTCCCAAAGCTTCCGTCGCCACTTCGTCTCCTTCCGGGTTGCAGATAGGCCAGCGTCTTCTGGTTCTCTGTGTTTAGGTGTGACTTAAACACAGAGAACCACAGAGAGAAGACGCAGAGAAACGCAGAGGAAGAGACCGCCTGAATTCAACAAATCCGTTTCAGTTTCGCAGCGAGTGGATCGGCGCCGGGATGCGCCCGCCGCGTCGGATGAAAACGGCGCTTGAGGATCGGTGCACGCTCATCACGGGCGCGCTTCCCAAAAGTCCGCCGAACTCAGCCACCTCACCCACTTCGCGGCCCGGCACCGGGATGATTCTCACGGCCGTCGTTTTGTGATTCATCACGCCGATGGCCATCTCGTCGGCGATGATCGCCGCGATAGTTTCGGCGGAAGTCGAGCCGGGCACCGCCACCATGTCTATGCCGACCGAGCAGACGCTCGTCCAGGCTTCGAGCTTCTCAAGAGTGAGCGCGCCCGAGCGCGCCGCCTCAATCATCGCCGCGTCTTCGGACACGGGGATAAAGGCGCCGCTCATGCCGCCGACCGAGCCGCTCGCCATCGCGCCGCCTTTTTTTACCGCGTCGGTCAACAGCGCGAGCGCCGCAGTGGTGCCGTGAGCGCCGGCGCTCTCGAAGCCGAACGCCTCTATAATCTCGCCCACAGAGTCGCCGGGAATCGGCGTTGGCGCCAGCGACAAATCGATAATACCGAACTCTATTCCCAAGCGCCTGGCCGCTTCGCGGCCGACCAACTCGCCGGCGCGCGTCAGCTTGAAGGAAAGCTTTTTAATTAACTCCGCCAACTCATCCAAGCGCAAATCACGCGGCGCGTTGCGCACGGCGTTGTTAATTACTCCTGGCCCCAGACGCCGACATTGATCACCGCCTCCGGCTCGCCGACGCCGTGAAAAGCTCCGCCATAAACGGATTATCTTCCACCGCGTTTGCGAAGCAAACAATTTCGCGCACGCGAGCCCGGCGTGGCCTGCGCGCCGCTTCTTGATCATTCACGACGCGCCGCACCGCGTTCATGTTGATGCCGGGCGCGCGTGGTGGCTGCATTCACCGAGCACAAACGCCTGTGGTCGCAAGCGCCTCGGGGATGGAATCCAGAAACACGTTCTCCATCGCGGTCAGCCTCGGCACCAGCGCCAGCCGCCGACGAAGTCTACGCCGACCACGCGCGCCGCCTCGTCAATCGCGCGCCTGAGCATCACAAAGTCCGACGCACGCATCTCTCCGCTTACGATCAGGGAAACGGGCGTCAGTAAATTTTTTATTCCATGATGCGCCGATTCTTTGCCGATCTCGTCGACCGTCGAGACCGGCGTGCTGCCGCGCGTTCAATTTTGGCGCGGACGCGCGCGCCGTCTCCGCGACCGAACCGCCAACGCAGTCGCGCAACGAAAGGCTGAGCGTCACCGTGCGTATGTCCAGGTGCTCCATTTCGGTCATCCGCACGGTTTGAAGGATTTCCGCTTGCGTATATTCCATATCGCAAATTTTGCCATTCGTTACTTGATGATGTTGGTGATGATAAAGATCACCACGAAGAAAACAAAGATCAGGGCGGCGACGAGCAAAAAGCGCACTTCCGGATCTTCCGCCGCTTCATCCATCACCACGTTCGACGCCTGACGGATCTTTTCCACACGCGGCCCCATCCGCTCTTCCGCTTTCTCGCGCACCGCTCCCGCCATCACCTTCACGGGTTGCCGCGGCGGCGGCGGCGGCATCACCTCATCTCTTTCAACGCCCGCCGATGGAACAGCCGCCGAGCCCACCTCCTGCGGCAAAAGAAACTCTTGCACCTCCGACGCTTTCGCCGCAGGCGCCCCGCCATTCTCCGCCATCGGCGGCACCATCGCCGCGATGTCCGCCTCTGCAAGCACGCCCGGGCCGTCAGCCACTCCGCGCCCGCACTGCGGACAAAACCTCGCCCGCGCCCGCACGGACGCCCCGCACCCCTTACACCTACGTGATATCTCCGGCTCAAAAACAATATAACGATGAACGATGAACGATGAACGATGAACGACCGGAAAGAAGAATTGATAACTTCTTCTCTTCTGAACTTCATCGTTCATCGTTCATCGTTCTAACTTCCCTTCATATTCTGTGCATCGCGTTAAAGAGGTCTTCGCGTTGCGAGTAGATGCGAACGCCGAGGCGGTCGCCTTCCTGGCGGAAGCGGTCCTTGAGCGCGGCGGCCGATTCGCCGGCGCGCGTCGTGTCGGCGATTAAGACCATCGCGAACTTTCCCTGCACCACCGTTTGGTTAATATCAACGATGCTGCACTGCGACTCGGCCAGGATCTGCGAAACGGCGGCGACGATGCCGGGACGGTCTACTCCGAACACCGAGACCACCAATCGCTGCGCCGATCCTTCGGCGGCGAAAGCATCATCGGCGCGCCGCGCGCCGCGCGCAGGAGCATCAATCACCGGCTCAATCGCGTGATAGATATCTGTCACCAATTGCTCAATCATCCGCTCGTCGGCGCCCGCCCCGAGCCGCTCGTAGACGACGCGCGTGATCCGGTAAATCAATTCTTCGTTTGCCATTTAACTGCGGTGATCAGTGACAAGTGACAAGAAAGAAAAGACCTGCTGCTCTTTCTTGTCACTTGTCACTTGTCACTTGTCACCTCCTTTTTCATATCCATCCGGTCAACGATGGCGATCACGGCGGCCTCGATTGACATGTCTTGGTCGCCGATTGCGGAGCGCGCCGCTTTGCCGAAAGCGCACAGCACGATCTCGCCGACGCCCGCGCCCAGGCGATCGGCGACGACGACGATGTTCTTCGTAGGTTCTTTGTCTAAGTCGTACGGGTGCACGATTAAAAACCGAACTCCTTCCAAGTCCGGGCTTTTCTTGGTGGCCCACACGCTGCCGACGACTTGTCCTAGAAACATGTGAATTCGCGCATCGTGATGAGGGAGAATGTTTTCATTGACGATTGACGAAGGTTTCGCCGTGTTCGCCAAGGTCGCGGGCGGCCGGGGTGATAATGGTGCGCGCGTTAACGTAGATCTTTTCGCCGCGCTCAACGGCGCGCTTCACGTCGTCTTCGCAAACAAAATCCACCGCTTTGCGATGGTTGCCGTTGGGCGACGCTGAAGAAGCATTGCTGGAAGGCGCAACAACAGTGGCCGCTTGCTGCGGCGCATCGCCATCGCTGCCGCCGCGGTTGTGCGGAATTTGTGCGCGCGCGGCGGATTCGCCATTCGTTTGGTCGTTTTGCGCCGCCGAATTGTTGCCGCTGCTGCTGCCTCCGCCGGCGACGGCGTGTTCGCGCGTTGCGCGAGAAAGCGGTCGACGAGCGCCGCGATCTCCGCGCGACCCATTGAGGGAGTGGCGGCGGCGGCCGGCGCCATCGCGATGCTGCGCGCGCCGACGCTGGCTTCTTTCGCCGCCACGACGGGCCGCGTCTCAAACGCGATGCGCTTGATGTCCATCAGGTGCAGCGGAGAAATATTATCCGAGCTGACGTTGCCGCCCCACGAGCCGCAGCCGAGCGTCATGGAAGGAGCGAGCGCGGTCGAAAAGCCGATGGCGCCGTGTGTGGTGGGCGTGTTGACGACGACGCGCGAAGCGGCATCTCAAGGCCGTAGCTGCGCGCACGTCGCGCGACTGCGTGTGGATGCCGGCCGTGTCCCCATGCCGCCGTAGTGCAAAATCTCGTTGCAGCGCGCGGCGCCGCGCTCAAAGCCATCGGCCACATAAAAGGCGAGAATCGGCGAAAGCTTTTCCATCGAAAGCGGGTAATCGCGCCCACGCCCCCACTTCCGCGATCAGGCAGCGCGTTCCGGCGGGCACGCCGAAGCCCGCCATTTTGGCGATCACCTCAACGGATTTGCCGACCACCGCCGGGTTAAGGGTGCGTTGTGCGGTGGCCACGACTTTGGCCAGCTGGTCGGCTTCGGCCGCACTGAGGAAGTGCGCGCGCTGTCGTTTGAATTCCTCGCGCAAAGCGTTGGCGATGGGCGCATCTGCGACCACGGCCTGCTCGGAAGCGCAGATGGTTCCGTTGTCAAAGCACTTGCTCATCAGAATGTCGCTGACGGCTTTGGATAGCTCCGCCGTCCGCTCGACGAAAACCGGCACATTGCCGGGGCCGACGCCAAACGCGGGCTTGCCCGAAGAATATGCCGCGCGCACCAGACCCATGCCGCCGGTCGCCAGAATCAGAGTTGTTTGCTTGTGTTTCATGAGGGCTTCCGTGCCCTCAATGGTGGAGATTTTCATGCAGCCGATGGCTTCCGGGGGAAGACCTTCCGTGACGGCCGCTCTGCGCAAGATGTCAGCCGTCTCACTGATGCAGCGCACGGCCGAGGGGTGCGGCGAAAGCACAATCGCGTTGCGCGACTTGATGGCAATCAAACATTTAAAGATCGCCGTCGAAGTGGGATTGGTTGATGGAATGATGGCCGCCACCACTCCGCGCGGGCTGACCACTTCGATGATCTCATTCGTTTCCGAAATGACGCCGACCGTGCGCAGTTTGCGGAAGAAGTTCCAAACATCTTCCGACGCAAAGCGATTCTTTTCGCGCTTGTCTGCGGGTATGCCGAAGCCTGTCTCTTCGACCGCAAGCGCGCCCAATCGCCCGGCCTCGCCCAGCGCCGCGCGCGCCATCGCTTCGCAGATGCGGTCGATCTTGCTTTGGTCAAAGCGCGCCACCACCGCGCTTTGCGCGCGCGCCGCCGCTTCCACCAGATCGCGCGCCTGCTGCACAGAGATTAAGTCGCTGTCGCTCCCCATAAAACCTTTGCGCCGATCATTCATCAACGGCTAAGTATGCCTAACCGTTGATGACAATTGACAAATCACGAGCGGTTTACGATTTGCGATTATTTTCGCGCGGAGCTTGAAGAGAGCGGGCGCTTTGCTGCTGCTGCTGATCGCCTTCGCTCAATTGGCCGCGGGCGCCGCCGCCGCCGGACTGCAAGGCGCGCTCGTCGGGGCTGGTGCCGACGCGACCGTTTTTCGGCAGCACTCGCTCAACGTCCGTGTGCGGGCGGGGGATGACGTGCACGCTAATCAACTCGCCCACGCGGCGCGCCGCGGCCGCTCCGGCGTCGGTCGCCGCTTTGACTGCGCCCACGTCTCCGCGGACAAAAATTGTGACATAGCCCGCGCCGATGTACTCCTTTCCCAGCAACTGAACGTTGGCGGCTTTGACCATCGCATCGGCGGCTTCTACGGCGCCAACGAAACCCTTGGTCTCGACCATGCCTAATGCTTCGAGGGACATCTCTTTTCGGTCTCCTGACTTTGTCGATAGTAAAAAGTAAAACGAGGGGTGGCCGATGACGGCCTGACGGTTGACGGCCAAAACCCTAACATCGTGCGCGAGAAGAATCAAGACGAGACCGGAACTATTGTAATGAAAGCAGTTTGACAGGCCACGGAGCGGCAAGTTATATTGCGCCACAATGGCTCACCGAAGAGTGCGCCGCCTAAAGCTAAGTAAGGGCCTCTTCAAGCTTGAGCTGTAAGGAGTGGTTGCGCGCTTTCGAGCGCGCGACGCGAATGAACCGGTGAGGCCGCCCTCGGATCAATCTTTTGGCTGTAGTTCGGCGCCCAACTGTGAAACCCACAACTTTTGATCAAAGTGCAGAGGGGCAAGCGACGGCTCATTCTTCGGCCGCGACAACTTTCGGCGAACAGTTGCGGCGCGCGCGCGAAGCCCGCGGCATTCCTTTGCGCGAAATCTCAGATCAAACCCGCATCTCGCTGCGCTACCTGGAAGGCATCGAGGCCAACGACTACAAACAACTTCCCGGCGGCATTTTCAACCGATCATTTATCAAGGCCTACGCCCGCTACATCGGCTATCCGGAAAAGGACGCGCTTGAGGGCTACACGCGCACGGCGCGCGAACAGGGCGAACTGCCCGACGAAACCGGCCCGATCACGCAACCCTCGCGCGTTTACTTAAACGAGCAACACGGGCGCTCGCCGCTTGTGACGGCGCTGCTCACGATCCTGGTGCTCGCCATTCTGTCGCTTGGCGTCTACGCGGCGTTGCGCGGTTATCAAAGGCGCGCCGGCGGAGGAGAAGAGCGCGCGAACCCTGTGCCGCCAAACAATCAGCCCGCCGCCACAGCGTCCACGCAAGCTTCCGCCGTCCAGCCCGCGCCAGCCGCTGCCGCCCCGAGCTTAAACGTCGAAGTGACGGCGTTTGGCGAAGACGTGTGGTTGAGAATCCGCCGCGATCAGGAAGACTTGACTGACGTCACGCTTAAGGCCGGCACCGCCAGAGAATTTGCAGCCGCACAGCGCTTTTCCCTACAGTATTCAAAGAGCCGCGCCGAATCGATCCAGGTGAAGATCAACGGACGATTGGCCGTCGTTCCGTCCGGGGGGAAGAATTCGCTGGTCGAGATGGTTATCAATAAAGAGGGTTACGAAAGCATTCTTCAGTGATGCTCTTGCAGCGCTTACTCGTTTGTTCAAGGTCCACCGTCCCGAAGCAAATCATTCAACTTCGGGCTTGTGGGCCTTGAAGCTTTAATTGAGGTTTTCCGTCACACGCTTATGCTGACACCAGACATCATCGACGGATTGACTTTCGACGACGTGCTGCTGATGCCCGCGCGCAGCGACGTGCTGCCGGCCGAGACCGACACGTCGACGCAGTTTACCCGTAACATCAGACTGCGCATTCCGTTGTGCTCGGCCGCCATGGACACCGTGACGGAGGCCGCGCTCGCGATTGCCATTTCGCAGCAGGGCGGCATCGGCGTCGTTCATAAAAATCTGAGCATTGAGCGGCAAGCCGAAGAAGTTGACAAAGTGAAACGCTCGGAATCGGGAATGATCGTCGACCCGGTGACGATTCGGCCCGACCGTCCGGTGCGCGAAGCGCTCGACGTGATGGAGCGCTACAAAATCAGCGGCGTGCCCGTCGTAGACGAAGGCGGCCATCTGGTCGGCATCATCACCAACCGCGATTTGCGCTTTGAGACGCGCTTCGACATCTCCGTCTCTGAGGTGATGACGCCGCAGCCGCTCGTCACCGTGCCCGTCGGCACCACGCTTGAGCAAGCCAAAGCGGTGCTGCAAAAGCATCGCATCGAGAAACTGCTGGTCGTCGACGGCGACAAGCACCTCAAAGGCTTGATCACCGTCAAAGACATTCAGAAAGCGATTCGCTATCCGCACGCCGCCAAAGACGAGCTTGGCCGCTTGCGCGTCGCCGCCGCCATCGGCGCCACCGGCGATTTCCGCGAGCGCGCCGCAGAATTGATTCACGCCCGCGCCGACGCATCGTGATCGACACGGCGCACGGCCATTCAACGCGCGTCATCGAGGCCGTCCGCGAAATCAAACGCCGTCACCCGGATACGCACTGATCGCCGGCAACATCGCCACCGCTGAGGCCACCCGCGAATTGATCGACGCCGGGTCGACGCCGTCAAGGCCGGGATCGGCCCTGGAAGCATTTGCACCACCCGCGTGGTGACCGGCGCCGGCGTGCCGCAGCTGACTGCGATCACCAACTGCGCAGGCGGCCAAAGGCAGCGGCGTGCCGGTCATTGCTGATGGCGGCGGAAGTTCTCCGGCGACGTGGCCAGCGATTGCGGCCGGCGCCGATGTGGTGATGATCGGGTCCTCTTGCGGGCACAGAAGAGTCGCCGGGCGAGCTGATACTTTTCAGGGCCGCTCTTTTAAAACTTACCGCGGTATGGGCTCAATCGGCGCGATGAGCGCGGGCTCCGCGACCGCTATGCGCAGGAAACCGTTGAGGGCGAATCAAGCTTGTTCCCGAAGGTATGGGGACGCGTGCCCCGCAAAGGCACGCTCGCCGACATGGTGACGCAACTCGTCGGCGGTTTGCGCGCCGGCATGGGATACACGGGCTGCCGCGACATCAAGGAATTTCAAGAGCGCACGCGCTTCGTCCGCATCAGCTCGGCGGGCCTGCGCGAATCGCACGTACACGACGTCATCATCACCAAAGAAGCGCCGAACTACCGCGTGGAGTAACAGAGCCAGTCTCTCAAACCCCGCAACGCTTCAGGGGCTTCGTGTTTAATGACATACTTAAACACAGAGAAACACCGCAGAGAAGACAAAAGAGAGACACAGAGAAAGATTGCCATTGTTATGGAGAAGAAGCGCCCCTCGCTGGCGTTGATCACCAACCCTTACGCCGGCCGGGGCGGGCGCCAGCGCGCGCGTGAAGTGGCGCGGTTTTGCGAGCAACTCGGTGCGCACGGCAGAACAGTTGAGGTGCTGCACACCGCCGGGCCCGGCGACGCGGCGACGCTGGCCGCGCGCGCCGCAGCTGACGGCGCGCAAATTGTGATCGCGTCGGGCGTCGATGGCACGATTAACGAAGTTCTGCAAGGATTGCTCGGCACCGCGTCGCAACTCGCCATTTGGCCTGCGGGCACGGCCAACGTGCTGGCGCACGAGATCACCATGCCTTTTGACGCCGAGCTTGCGGCCGACGTGATTGCCCGAGGCGCATGGCGACGCATCCACGCGGGTTGCGCGATTCGCGAGGACACCGGAGAGAAACGTTTCTTTCTATTAATGGCTGGCATCGGACTCGATGCTTCGGTGGTCCGCCGCGTCAAACCGCAACTGAAGCGGCGCATCGGCGAGGCCGCTTTTTGGTATTCCGGCTTAGAGCACTTGGCTTCCTGGCAACCCGAGCTGTTTAGCGTTGAGATTGACGATCAATCTTTTCCGGCGACCTTTGCGGCGGTCGGCAAGTCCCCTCACTACGGCGGCGGCCTCGCGATCACGCCGCGCGCGCGTCTTGAGGCCGCGGAGTTTGAAGTGTGCATCGTCAGCTCGCACAGCCGGCTGCGCTATCTGCGATTGCTCACAGATGTTGTGCGCGGCGCTGCGGATGCCGGCGCCGACGCGGACGTTTGCTTTCAACGGGCGACGCGAGTGCGCGCCGCGGGGCAAGCATTTGTGCAAGCCGACGGCGAATTGATCGGCCAGCTGCCGATGACTTTTGAGATCGCGCCCGCCACAATCGACTTGATTGTGCCCCCTGCTTTGTCAACGCGAATCATGAGCTGATTTTCAGTAATTGTTCGCCACTGCTTTCTGCGCTCTGATGTGGACTAAAACGGGTGAATGGAATATAAAATCTTGATCGAGTGTGGAGATCCTCAGACGAACGGTAGTCCTTCATCGCCGTCGCTTCGCTAATTCACATGACACAGCTTTTGTTTGACGCATTGTTTTCCATCAGGTTAAGCCGGTCGCGGGCCACATCGCGCCGCTCTTTGCCGGAGTATTTATGAACAGGTCAACGCGCATTCCGTATCTCATCAAACTAGTGGTGCTCGGCTGAAATAACCCATCACCCTATACAGTCAATGGCCTGCCT
>JBBJMB010000074.1:0-12821 GCA_037719755.1 Pyrinomonadaceae bacterium | reverse complement strand
GAGAGCAGACGAGAAAGGTCTCCGGGCAACGCGGGCGGCCCACACGCACAAGCTAAATTTTTAAGCTTCTTCTTGCTGCTGGCTTAAGTCGCTCACGGTTCCGCCGGCTTTTTCAATCTTTTCGCGGGCGCTTTTGGTGAAACGGTGGGCTGAGACGCGCAGCGCTTTGGAGATTTCGCCCGTGCCGAGCACAACCACGTCGCGTTTCGCTTTTTTGATTAAACCGCGCTTGTGTAGCAAATCAGGAGTGATCTCCTCGTTCGCTTCAAAGTTGTCTTCGAGCGCCGCGAGGCTCACTTCAATCCACTGCTTTTTGAAAATATTTGTGAACCCGCGCTTCGGCAAGCGACGCTGAAGCGGCATCTGCCCGCCCTCAAAACCTATTTTTTGCGAATAGCCGGAGCGAGACTTTTGTCCTTTGTTGCCGCGTCCGGCGGTTTTGCCAAGACCCGATCCGGGGCCGCGGCCGACGCGCTTTTTTTTATGCGTAGAGCCTTCAGCCGGACGCAGATTGTTCAACCCGATAGCCATAACTCACCTCACCGAATTTCGTCGCGCCAATTGTTTGATAGTCTGCGATTACTAATCCTCGACGATCCGCAAAAGGTGCGGAACTTTTTGCACATACCCGCGCATCGCCGGCGTGTCGGGGCGCTCAACAATCTGGTTGAGTTTTCTCAACCCCACGCTTTTGACAATCACCTTATGAGTCTTGGGCGTGGAAATCGCGCTGCGGTAGTACTGAATGCGGATCATTTTGTCGCCGCCGCCCGCCGGCTCTTGATTCTCTGGCATCTTTCTTCCTTCATCACCGCGCTACTGCTACTGTTGGCGGCTTCTAAATTGTCAACGCTTCGCTAAAATTAAAGCTCTTCAACTTGCTTGCCTCTGAGGCGCGCCACTTCCATCGGGTCTTTCATGTTCAAAAGGCCGTCGAAGGTTGCGCGCACTACATTATGAGGATTAGTTGAGCCGAGCACTTTGGTGCGCACGTCGCGCACGCCAACGGCATGCATGATGGCGCGCACTGCGTCGCCGGCGATGACGCCCGTACCCTCAGATGCAGGCTTCATCATGACCTGCCCCGCGCCGTATTTGCCAATCATTTGATGCGGCAGCGTGTGATTGATGAGCGGCACGCGAATTAAATTCTTTTTCGCGGACTCAACTGCTTTCTTGATGGCCAGCGGCACTTCGCGCGCTTTGCCCGATCCGAAGCCCACGTGTCCGGATTCGTCTCCGACGACGACCAGCGCAGCGAAGCTTAGATTCTTGCCGCCCTTGACGACTTTCGTCACGCGGTTAATGGAGATCACTTGATCCTTCAAATCGAGTCCCTGCGCCGTGATGCGTTGCTTTGGTTGTCTCATATTACTTATTCATCACCTTCGTCGCCTGCTGCTTCTTCTCCGGCCTCTTCCGCCGGAGCCGTTTCCTCTTTGTTCAAACCGGCCGCGCGCGCAGCATCCGTGAGCGCCTGCACGCGGCCATGATAGCGATAGCCGCCGCGGTCAAAAACGACGTTCTGAATGCCTTGCGTTAAAGCGCGTTCGGCGACAACACGGCCCACGCGCTCGGCAGCCTCCAAGTTACCGCCGGTCGTTCCGCGAAGGTCCTTCTCAGTGCTCGACGCCGCCACCAGAGTACGGCCCTGCAAATCATCTATGATCTGCGCGTAGATGTGATTTAAGCTGCGGTAAATCGCCAACCGGGGCCGATCCGACGTTCCCTGCACCTTGCGGCGAACGCGCGAATGCACCGCCCGCCGCACTCCTGCTCTGTCTCTGCTAGCCATATATCCCCTTTGGGGAAGGATGAACGCGGAACGATGAACAACAGGAAGAGAGAACTAATAAGGTCTTCTGTTCTTAACTTCATCGTTCATCGTTCCGCGTTCATCCTTCCAATTACTTGCCTGTTTTTCCGGGTTTGAGCGTCAAAGGCACGTCGGCGTAGCGCACGCCTTTGCCTTTGTAGGCGTCGGGCTTGCGCAGGTTGTGCATCTCGGCGGCCACTTGACCCAGCTTTTGCTTATCAATCGCGGTCAGCGTCAACGTCAATTGATACTGAGGAATTGATGCTTTCGTCGCTACGCGCTCGGACTTGACATCCACTCCTTCGGGCAGCGGAAACTCGATGGGGTGCGAGTAGCCAAGCGAAAACACCACTTTACGCGCCTGCACGTCGGCTTTGTACCCGACGCCGACCACATCCATTTTCTTGGTGAAACCCTCGGTGACGCCGACAATAGCGTTATTAGCCAAAGCGCGCGCCAAGCCGTGCTGCGCCGTATAGTCATCTGAGACGCGCTCGGCTTGCAACTGATCGCCCTCAAGCTTAAACGTGATGCCTTCGGGAACCGGAGTTTTCAGCGTCCCCTTAGAGCCCTTCACCTCAAGCTCGCGCTCCTGCACCTGCACAGCCACGCCCTTCGGCACCGTGATAACTTTCTTTCCAATACGAGACATAAAACAACACCCTTCGGAAGGATGAAGGCGGAAGGATGAAAATAAGGACAGAAGAACTTTTATTGAATTCCTTTATCCGCAGCTTTCATCCTTCCGCCTTCCGCCTTCATCCTTCAGTAGACTTCCGCTAAAACTTCGCCGCCCATGTTTTCGCGGCGGGCTCGTTTGCCGCTCATCAGGCCCTGTGAGGTTGAGACGATGTTGACGCCGTAGCCGCCCAGCACTCTTGGAATCTCGGTCGATCTCATGTACACGCGACGGCCGGGGCGGGACACTCGCGCCAACTTCGAGATTGAGGAAGTGCCGCGCGCATCATAGCGCAAAAAGATGCGAATGTTTTTCTTCACGCCTTCGCCTTTGACCACAAAATTATTGATGTAGCCTTCCTCTTTGAGGATGCGGGCGATCTCAAGTTTCAACTTGGAGGTCGGAATGTCCACACGTGAGTGCTTCGCCGCAATCGCGTTGCGCATGCGCGTCAACATATCGCTAATCGGATCTGTCATTACTTAGCTCCAGTGACAAGTAACAAGTGACGAGTGACCAGAGAAGACAAGATTTCTCTTGTCACTCGTCACTTGTCACTTGTCTCTCATCTTCTTACCAACTTGATTTCACTACGCCGGGAATCTGTCCCTGTAGCGCCAGCTCGCGGAAACAGATGCGGCACAGCCTGAATTTGCGCAGGTAAGCGCGCGGTCGCCCGCAACGCTGACAGCGCGTATAGGCGCGCACGGAGAATTTCGGCTTGCGTTTCGCTTTCGCGATCAAAGATAGTTTGGCCATAAACCTTTTTCCCAAATTATTACTGACGAAATGGCATACCCAGCGCTTTAAGTAGAGCGCGCGCTTGCTCGTCGTTGCGCGCCGTCGTCACAATTGAGACGTTCATGCCGCGCGTCTTGTCTACTTTGTTAAAGTCGATCTCAGGGAAAATCAATTGCTCGCGCACGCCGAGCGTATAATTTCCGCGCCCGTCAAAAGCTTTCGGAGAAACGCCGCGAAAATCCCTCACGCGCGGCAAGGCCACAGAGATCAAGCGATCAAGGAACTCAAACATACGGTCGCCGCGCAAAGTGACCATCGCTCCGATCGGCATCCCTTGCCGGAGCTTGAAAGAGGCAATCGACTTTTTCGCTTTCGTCACCACCGGCTTTTGACCGGTAATTGAGCTGAGCTCATCGACAGCCGCGTCGATTAGTTTCGAGTTGCTGATCGCTTCACCCAATCCCATGTTCACAACGATCTTTTCGAGTCGCGGCGTAGCCATCGGATTCGCGATCTCAAATTCCTTCGCCAGCGCGGCGCAACTTCCTTTTGGTAACGTTCTTTTAATCTTGCTGCCATGCTCTTTTACCTCGTGCTAAGCGCCGCGCTCGTGTCACCCAAAAGCGTTGGCGCGCGCTTCTTCTGTTCCGTCGCTCTCTCTCTTACTACTTGTCTAACCCTCGGCCGCTACGCACAGCGATGCGTGTCTTAGTGCCGTCCGCGTTTTTTTCGTACTTGACGCGCGTCGGCCGTCCCGTTTCGGGGTCGATCAATTGCACATTGGAAATATCAATCCACGCTTCCCGTTCGATGATTCCCCCGCCGCGGTTGTTCTGCGGATTGGCGCGCTGATGCTTCTTGATCATCCCGGCGCCCTCAACTTTAACTTTGCCTTTGGTCGGTGAAACGTCGAGCACTCGGCCGCGATGTGGCACCCGCTCGGCGGCGGCGCCTTTGCGTACAAATTTATTAAAATCTTTGCCTGCGATGACGACGACTTGATCGCCTTTTTTGATGTTGCAGCGCTTGATTGCGGCCATCTCTATATCACCTCCGGCGCCAGCGAAACGATCTTCATATAGTTTTTCTCGCGCAACTCTCGCGCGACGGGCCCGAAAACGCGAGTCCCAATCGGCGTTCCATCATCTTTGATTAAAACCGCAGCGTTCTGATCAAAGCGGATATAAGTTCCGTCCTTGCGCCGCACTTCTTTTCGGGTGCGCACAATGACGGCCGACTGCACGGTGCCTTTTTTGATTGTGCCGTCGGGCGAGGCTTCTTTGACGGCCACTTTAATCCGGTCGCCGAGGCTCGCCGTTTTGCCCGTCGAACCGCCAATCGGAAGAATCATCTCGACGCGCCGCGCTCCCGAGTTGTCCGCTACCTCCAGCGAGGTTTGCATCTGAATCATAACTGCCTCCGGCCGTCGATCCGCGTGGTTTACCACCTGCTGCGCGCGGCCGACGAGCTATCGCTTCCTATTTACTTTTGAGCCTTTAAGACAATCTCGATCACGCGCCACCGCTTGCGTGCCGAAAGCGGTCGCGTCTCGACGATGCGAACTTTGTCGCCGATCACGGCGCCTTGCTCGTTGTGCGCCATAAACTTCGAGGTGCGGCGCACATACCGGCGGTATTTGGGATGCTTCACCAAGCGGTCGACCCGCACCACGACCGTCTTTTCCATCTTGTCCGAAGCCACGACGCCGATTTTTTCGGCGCGACGGCCGCGCTTTCCGGCTTCCGTTCCCGACGCATTGCCGGGTTGCGCATCAACGCTTGGCTCAATCTCTTGCGCCAGAGACTCACCGGAAATCGTTTCATCGACGACCGCATTCTCTTCTGCCGCTGCGTTCTCGTTATTCTCGTCTACCATATCAATCCTCGTTCATCATCAATCGCAAATAAGACAAGGGCCGTCTTGACACTTTAAGATTTGTGATGCGCAGTTGTTGCGGCTCGCTCTTGAGCCAAAGTTTGCACTCTGGCCAGCGTCCGTCGTTCGCGACGAATGTTTTTCACGGCATCCACTTCGCCAAGGGCAAGCTTGTAATTAAGGCGGAAGAGCGACTCTTTGAGCCGCATCACTTCGCCTTGCAAATCTTCGTCTGACATTTCGCGCAGACGGTTCAACTCTTCACGAACTTTCATCGCTAAACAGCTCCCCCTTCTTGCTCGCCGCGCGTCACAAACTTTGTCTTCACCGGGAGTTTCTGCGCGGCCAGACGCATCGCCTCACGCGCCGTGACTTCGTCCACGCCTTCAATCTCGTAAAGAATGCGGCCGGGCTTAACCACTGCGACCCAATACTCAGGTGCGCCTTTTCCTTTGCCCATACGCGTTTCGGCGGGCTTCTTGGTGATCGGCTTATCGGGAAACATGCGGATCCAAATTTTCCCGCCGCGCTTGATGTGACGCGTCATCGCGATCCGCGCGGCTTCTATCTGTCGATCCGTGATCCACGCCGGCTCCAAGGTTTTCAATCCGTACTCGCCAAAGCTGATGAGCGAGCCGCGCGTGGCCTTGCCGGACATACGACCCTTCATTTGCTTGCGGTGCTTGACCTTCTTCGGCATCAACATGACTAAAGGGTCCCCTCGCCTGTTTTGAATCTAGAACTAATAATTAATAATCATACTGGCGCGATCAGACTTAGACGGGTGTGCCGCCGTCTCCGCGCGACGGACGCCGGCCATCGCCTCTTGTCTCTCCGTCACGCCCTTCGCGCTCGCGGCGCGTGCGCGGGCGCCTTTCGCCTCGCTCGCTGCGCGGCTCGACAATCGGATCGGATCCGGTGCCGCGAGCCATCGCCGCTCTGGGATCAAGAATGTCGCCGCGATAAATCCAGACTTTAACGCCGATCACTCCAAAGGTCGTGTGCGCTTCGGCAAAGCCGTAATCTATGTCGGCGCGCAACGTATGCAGCGGCAAACGGCCTTGCAGATACCACTCGCTGCGGGCGATCTCGGCTCCGTTCAAACGCCCCGAAACTTTGACCTTGATGCCTTGTGCGCCGAAGCGCAGCGATTCTTCCACGGTCTTGCGCATCGCGCGGCGAAAAGCGATGCGCTTTTCTAACTGAGCCGTGATCTTTTCGGCCTGCAATTGCGCGTTGAGCTCGGGCTTATGAATTTCTTGAATCGAAACCAAGACTTCGCGGCCCGTGCGCGTATGAATCTCTTCTTTAAGCTTGTCGATCTCCGAACCCTTGCGGCCAATGATGATGCCGGGGCGCGAAGTGTAAATGACGATCTTCAATCTGTTTGCGGCGCGCTCCACATCTATGTGCGAAACGCCGGCGCCGGCGAAGCGGTTTTTCAAGTCGCGCTTTAGTTTGAGATCTTCAAGCAGAAACTCGCTGAACTGTTTCTTGGCATACCAATGCGAATGCCAATCTTTGTTGTAGCCAAGGCGGAAGCCGTACGGATGAACTTTCTGACCCACAATCTTCTCCCAATCTACTGATTGTTAATTTCGGAAGCGCTCTGCTCTGTTGTTTCAGTGCTGTTCGCAACTGGCGCTGTGTTTTTCGCCCGCGGCACGGCAGTCGCGCCCAATGGTTTGCGTTTCCGCGTGGTGGCAGTGGCACCCGCCGTCGTGCGATTCGCCGCTCCGGCGACCGCATCCGTTGAAAGCATCACCGTGACGTGGCAGAAGTGCCGGCGCTCGCGGTAAGCGCGCCCCTGCGGTGCGGGACGCACGCGACGACGATTTTTCGTCGGCCCTTGGTCAACAAAAGCCGTCTTGACCCATAAATCATCAGGGTCGATGGCGATGTTGGCTTTCTCCGCCGATTCGCTGGCGTTCGCAATAGCCGAGCGCAAACACGCTTCGATCGCCTCAGCCGCGCGCTTATTGGTGTATTGCAGAATCGCCAGGGCTTTGTTCACGTTTTTGCCGCGAATCATATCAATGACCAGCCGCGCTTTTTGCGCCGATCCCCTCAGATACTTCGCACTCGCTTTCGCTTCCATCTCTCACTCCTTCAAAGAAGTGACAAGTGACAAGTGACAAGTGACAAGAAAATACAAACGGCCACTCGTTACTCGTTGCTCGCCGTTACCTTCTGCCGACCTTTGCAGACTTCTCAGACTTGGTGCCCGCGTGACCCTTGAATGTGCGGGTCGGTGCGAATTCTCCGAGCTTATGTCCCACCATGTTTTCCGTGACGTAGACCGGCAAATGCCTTCTGCCGTTGTGAACCGCAAACGTCAACCCGACCATATCCGGCGTGATCGTGGAGCGCCGCGACCACGTCTTGATGGCCGGCGGGCGATTTCCGCTTACGCGAATACGATCAACGGTTTTTTGCAGGTAAAGATCTACGAACGGGCCTTTTTTAACCGACCTTGCCATAAGTTTTGCTCCGCGAAACAATATCGGATGTGAACTGCCAAACGCTTGCCCGGATCAACCGGCCGTCACATCAATTTCTACTTAACTCTCCGGTTACTTAACTCTCCGGTTACTTAACTCTCCGGTCGCGCACGATCATGTTTTGAGTGCGCTTGTTTCTCCGCGTCTTGTAGCCGCGCGTCGGCTGGCCCCACGGCGTCACGGGATGGCGCCCACCGGATGTTTTTCCTTCGCCGCCGCCGTGCGGGTGATCGACAGGATTCATCGCCACGCCTCGCACATGCGGCCGCAAACCCTTCCACCGCGAACGCCCGGCTTTGCCCAGGCTGACGTTCTCGTGCTCGACATTTCCGACCTGACCGATGGTGGCCATGCACACGAGAGGCACGCGGCGAACTTCGCCCGAAGGCATGCGCAACTGCGCGTGATCGCCTTCCTTGGCCACCAACTGCGCGAAGGCGCCGGCCGAGCGCGCCATTTGCCCGCCCTTTCCCGGTCGCAACTCGATGTTATGAATTTGCGTGCCCAGCGGGATATTGCGAATCGGTAAGGCGTTGCCGGGCAAAATGTCCGCCTCGGGGCCGCTCACCACAGTTTTACCGACCTCTATGCCGGCCGGCGCGATAATGTAGCGCTTCTCGCCGTCGGCGTATGTGACGAGCGCAATGTGGGCCGACCGATTGGGATCATACTCAAGCTGCGTGACCTGGCCCGGCACGCCCGTTTTGTCGCGCTTAAAGTCGATGATTCGGTAAAAGCGCTTCGCTCCGCCGCCGCGACGGCGCATCGTAATGTGCCCGTTGTTATTGCGTCCCGAGATACGCTTCTTCGGCTCAAGCAGCGCTCTTTCGGGCTCCGCGCCTTTCGTCAATTCGTCGCGCGTCAGATACGTTTGGTAGCGCTGCGACGGCGATGTGGGTCTGAGCTTTTTGATTCCCATAAGATTTACCGGTGAGAGGTTCCGAACTAACCTCCGGCTTTAAATTGCTTCACTGTAGTCGAGCGGTTGCTCGCCTTGTTTAAGAGTCACGTAGGCCTTTTTCCAGGCGGGCTTGCGGCCTTCGAAGCGTCCACGTCTGGCCATCTTTCCCATGTAGTTGATTGTTCGCACGCGATCAACTTTAACTTGAAAGATGCGCTCGATGGCTATTTTAATCTCAGGTTTTGTGGCCCGGCGATCAACGCGAAACGTGAGCAATTGGCGCCCGTCTTGCGATTCTTCCTTGGCCATCAAAGCTTTTTCAGTGATGACCGGCGACTTGATGATGTCCCACACAGTTCTCATGTTTTTACGTCGCCTCCTCGTCGCCGACCTCAGCGTTGTCGCCGCCGTTGCGGTGACGCACGTTCTGCGGATCAAGCGCACGGTTGAGCTCTTCTATGGCCGCACGCGAAAGCACCAACTTCTCGTGATACAGCACATCGTAGATGTTGAGGCTGCGGCTCTGCACGACCTTCGCTTTCTGCACGTTGCGCGCCGACAGCACCAAGTTGCTGTTCTCCAGCGACTCCACGATCAAAGTTTTACCGCTGACGCCGAGCGAGCCCAACGCGGCAATGAAATCCTTCGTCCGTGGACGGTCAAAAGAAAATTGATCGATGATCACTAAATTTCCTTCACGCAACCGCTCGGAAAGCGCTGAGCGCAATGCCCCGCGCCGCATCTTTTTAGGCATGCTGTACGACCAATCGCGCGGCTGCGGCCCGTGCACGTTGCCGCCGCCCTTCCAAAGCGGCGAACGCAAGCTGGCGATGCGGGCGCGGCCGGTTCCCTTTTGCTTCCAAAGCTTCCTTCCCGACCCGGAGACATTGCCGCGCGTCTTTGTGCCGACAGTTCCGGCACGCCGGTTTGCGAGAAAATTCCGCACCGCCGCATGGATCAATGGCTCGTTGAGCTCCACGCCAAACACAGCGTCGGACAATTCCACATCGCCGATCTCTTCGTTCTTGATGTTGTGCACCTTAACGGTAGGCATAACCTTGCTGCTCCATTAATCGCTTTGAATCTCCGGCCGAGAAGCCGAAGTTCGCTCTTTCAGCACACCGGTTTGGTTATTTCTTCTTCTGCTTCAGAGACTTTTTAATGATGACCACACTGCCGGGCGCCCCTGGCACCGCGCCGCGCACCATCAGCAAATTATTCTCCACATCCACGCGCGCGACCGTGAGACCCTTAACGGTCACTCTCTCATCGCCCATGTGGCCCGAGGAGCGCATCCCCTTGATGACACGCGACGGATAAGCGGAGGCGCCGATTGATCCCGGCGCCCGCACGTTCATTGAGCCGTGAGACATAGGGCCGCGCTTAAAATGATGTCGTTTAATCGTGCCCGCGAAGCCGCGTCCCTTGCTGCGCCCGACCACGTCGATTTGATCGCCGTCCGCGAATTGATCGACGAGGATCTTATCGCCCACGTTCGTCGATTCATCGGAAGACTCCAGGCGAAGCTCCTTCAGAACCCGCACGGGCGGCACGCCTCCACCGGTCTTCTCAAAGTGGCCGCGCATAGGCTTCGTAACGTTTTTCAATTTGATTGGCTTCTCTTCGACCAATCCAAGCTGAACGGCGTTATAACCGTCGGGCCCAGCGGCGCTTTTTTTGTGCACCACAATACACGGCCCAGCTTTGATAACCGTCACCGGAGTAACCGTGCCATCGGGCGCGAAAAGCTGCGTCATTCCGATCTTTTTGCCGAGGATTCCGTTAACCATCACAAACACCTTTGGAAGTATGAACGCGGAATGATGAACGATGAACAAAAAACCATGAAATTCTGTGAGCCTTAAACTTCATCGTTCCGCGTTCATCGTTCTGACTTCCTTTTACCTTTCTCTGCCGAACGCTTTGATTTCAACGTCAACGCCTGCCGGAAGGTCGAGTTTCATTAACGCATCGACCGTTTGCGGCGTCGGGTCCAAGATGTCCATCAGACGTTTGTGAGTCCTGATCTCGAACTGCTCGCGCGACTTTTTATCAACGTGCGGCGAGCGCAAAACCGTCCACTTGTTTTTGATCGTCGGAAGCGGAATCGGGCCGGCCACTCGCGCGCCCGTTCTCTTAGCCGTTTCAACAATCTCCGAAGTTGATTGATCCAGCACGCGATGATCGTATGCCTTGAGTCTGATTCTGATTTTTTCGTTCAGCATAATTCTCTAGTTCCGCAAATGCACTTTGTTGACTATTTATTCGACGACTTCGGAGATGGTGCCCGCTCCCACCGTCCGCCCGCCTTCTCGAATCGCAAACCGCAACCCCCGCTCCATCGCAATCGGCGTGATCAACTCCACCTCCATCGCCACATTGTCCCCTGGCATCACCATCTCCACCCCTTCCGGCAACTGCGCCACCCCTGTCACATCCGTCGTCCGAAAGTAAAACTGCGGCCGGTACCCCGTGAAAAACGGCGTGTGCCGCCCTCCCTCTTCCTTCGTCAATATATACGCCTCGGCCTTGAACTTCGTGTGCGGCGTAATCGACCCCGGCTTCGCGATCACCTGCCCCCGCTCCACATCCTTTCGCTCCACTCCCCTCAACAACAACCCCACGTTGTCGCCCGCCACTCCCTCGTCCAACAGCTTCTTGAACATCTCCACGCCCGTCACCACCGTGTTCCGCGTCGGCCGTATACCAATGATCTCCACCGTCTCGTTGACCTTTACCCGCCCGCGCTCCACTCGCCCGGTCGCCACCGTGCCCCGCCCCTGAATCGTAAAAATATCCTCCACCGGCATCAAAAACGGCTTCTCCACATCGCGCTCCGGCGTCGGGATGAAATTATCTACCGCCGCCATCAACTCGTCGACCGTCGCCTCCCACTTCGCCTCGCCGTTTAACGCTCCCAACGCCGAGCCCCGAATCACCGGTATGTCGTCGCCCGCAAACTCGTAGGCCGAAAGTAACTCTCTGACCTCGAGTTCCACTAGCTCCAACAACTCCTCGTCGTCCACCGCATCCACCTTGTTCATAAACACCACCATCGCCGGCACGCCCACCTGTCTGGCTAACAAAATGTGCTCGCGCGTCTGCGGCATCGGCCCGTCGGTCGCAGCCACCACTAAAATCGCTCCGTCCATCTGCGCCGCTCCCGTGATCATGTTCTTGACATAATCAGCGTGGCCCGGACAATCCACATGCGCATAATGCCGATTCGCCGTCTCGTACTCGACGTGCGCGGTGGCAATGGTGATGCCGCGCGCCTTCTCTTCCGGCGCATTGTCGATCGAGTCAAAGGCCCGCACCAAAATCTTCGGGTTATGCTTGGCCAACACTTTGGTGATCGCCGCCGTTAAAGTGGTTTTGCCGTGATCGACGTGCCCGATGGTGCCGATGTTGACGTGCGGCTTTGATCGGTCGAATTTCTCCTTGCTCATTAGTTAACTACCGCCTTCCGCTTATTTCTTTGAAAAGTAAATTGATATGTTAAGCCCGCAATGTTTGCTTAAGCGCATGCGGATCAAAGAGCCGGTGCTGGGATTCGAACCCAGGACCTTTTCCTTACCAAGGAAACGCTCTACCCCTGAGCTACACCGGCACAGTTAAATTTGACTTCGACCAATGTTCCTTAGCATGGCAGTTCGCGCACAAAACTTCGCATTTATTTATTTCTGCGATAAGCCTTTCAATGCCAACTTTCAAGGTAAGAACGTCCCCAATCCTCGGTTACGCTGGTAATAACTCCTGTTGTATGCCCGAACACTTTCTTCGGATTTGTAAGGCATCGCGAATCTTCAGAGACTATGTTCACCTTGTGTGACTCTTTTTTCGCCGTTTGTTTTCAGTAATTCCCAACCATGGATTTTGCGGAATGCCAGAAAGCTGGAAACGCCAGGGTTGAAAGTAAAGGACTTATCGGGCGCGGTCAGAAAAGAGTCACACATTAGGTTATGTTCGTGTCAATTAATGCTTTTGCTAACACAAAGAAGCGCTTTACCCTAAGCCACGCGGGGGCCTCGCGCATTCGCTAAGGCATCGCGTTGCAATTCGCTCATGCCATTTTGGTTTTAGTGGAGCGGGAGACGAGGCTCGAACTCGCGACCCTCAGCTTGGAAGGCTGATGCTCTACCAACTGAGCTACTCCCGCCCTTTGGAGGGATGAAGGATGAAACATAAGGTCAAAAAATTATAAAATCTTCGGCCTTGGTTTTCATCCTTCATCCTTCATCCTTTTCTTCGCCCTGGTGCAGGGGGCAGGATTTGAACCTGCGTAGGGTGTTAACCCGCCGGGTTTAC
>JBBJMB010000073.1:0-12834 GCA_037719755.1 Pyrinomonadaceae bacterium | reverse complement strand
GTCTTTAACGCCGTGCAGGCGATGTTGCTCATCTCAGAGCCTTACCTCCGCCCGCTGTTCGAGAAAAACAAGGCTCCCGCTTTGCTCTTCGCCTCCGCTCAACATTTCTTCGCAACATGACGCACGAAGTGATCGTCGTCGGCGGCGGCATCGGCGGATTAACAACCGCCGCACTGCTCGCGGCGCGCGGCGCGGATGTCTGCCTGGTGGAAAGGCAGTCGTTTGTCGGAGGCTGCGCAACTGCGCTCGCGCATCACGGTTACACGTTCGATTTGGGCGCCGGCGTTTATTCGCTTTGGGGTTTTGGCGAATTGCACCAGAGAGTTTTCGCCGAACTGGGCGTGCCGGCGCCGGAGGTGAAAGCGATTGACCCCTCGTACGCGATCAGACTGCCTGATGCGACCGATGTCATCGTCGAAGCAAACGACGATCATTTCTTTGCGACGCTCGCAACGTGTTTTCCGGAGTGCGCAAGCGACGCCATTAGTTTTTACCGCCGCTTCACAGAGATTGGCGAGCGCCTGTTGCGCGCGGCCAGCAGATTCCCTCACCTGGCCTCGCTTTCCATGTGGGACAAAGCTCAATTGTTGCTGGCCGACCCCGGGCTCTGCTTGCTTTTGGCAACTGACTTAAACAAAAGCGTCAACGATTATTTGCGCTTCACCGGGCCAAGATTCAAGTGTTTCATTGATGCTCAGTTGCAAAGCTTTTTCGGCGATGCGAGCGAACATTGCCCTGCGGCTTATGCGGCGCTCGTGTTAATGATTTATCGCCGCAGCGCATACGCCGTTCAGGGAGGAGGCGCCCGGCTCGCCGAATCTCTCGCGGCTTCGATCCAGGCGAGCGGCGGACAAATTCGCTTTGATTCCACGGCGCTTCGGCTAACTTATCGCGGCTCAGGCGAAGTGAACGGCGTCACGTTGCTCTCAGGTGAAACGCTTTCCGCGTCGCGGGCCGTCGTCAGCAATCTCACCGTGTGGGACACTTACGGCAAGCTCGTGGGTCTCAATCGAGTTTCCGATGACGTTCGCAAACTGCTCAAAAACCTGACCGGCTGGAGTCGTTATCTGATTCACGCGGGATTGAAGGAGACGGCGGCCGCAACTCTTCCGGCCGATCACATCATCGGCGTGACCGAATGGCCAAAGGGCGCATCCTTTTCCGTTGATCAAGCGTTCTTCAATTTTACGATGGCTCCCTTGGGATGCGCGGGCTCCGGCGGGAGACGCCGCGACGGCATGACGCTCGCCGAAGCGGATCGCTGGTTCTCATTTCGTCGCGATGAAATTCCGACGAAGAGCAAGACCAATCACCCTGGATGTTTGTGGGATCGTCTTCATCAAGCGCTGCCTGAAGTTACCGAATCTCTTGAGCTCATCGAAATACACGCCGCACGTCTAGAGAGAACGCGGCGCAGGTTGGGCATAACGGGCGCCCGCGCTTGCTCGCCTCCAACGAACAATACCCGTTGCTCACGCATCGCACCTTCGTGCCGAACCTTTACCTGGTCGGCGACACAGTTTTCCCGGGGCAGGGAGCGGCGGCCGTCACACACTCGGCGCTTGTCGTCGCCAATGAAATCGCCCCGCCATCTCGTGCGTGAGATGGCGGGGCGAATGCACTTTGAAATCTAGCAATTACTTGAGAGGGCTAGTTTTTCTTCCTCGCCCACCGGAATCCTCCGGCATGCTTCTTTCGCGGGCCGGAGGAGGTGAGGGCGGATTATAAGAGGGCTCTTGACGCGGCGATGGCGAGCTGTTTCTGAATGAATCGTCGCGGCGATTATTCTGAAAGCCCCCGTTGGATCTTTCTCGGGGCGAACTGTCTTGACGCTCGCTTTTGTGGCCGCGCATTTCGCTTTCCACCGGGCGGATGGGCAATTCATCTCTGATCTGATTTTTCCGCTCTCTGATGCTTTGCCTTTCGGGGCTGCTGCCGCCGACGCTCGGATTGTTCCCCACAGGCTGCTGCGGATTGGAGGCGCTGGTCGGCTGAGACGGACGGTACCAATCAGAGGAATAACCGAAGCTGCTGTGGTAGCCGTGCCCGTAAGGCGAGTTCCAGCCCGAATAGTACGGAAAGAAAGTATGGGATTGAAGAAACGGATCGTAGACCCACAGTCCGGTGCCGCTGCGCATCGGCCGCAAACCTGAGTTCAGAATAGCGTGAGAGAGTTCTCGATCAGACAAGCGGTTGTTGGCGGCGACGAGAGTTTCAGCTCTGCTTTTACTCCAGAAGTCGAAAGAATCTTGATTCTTTTTATCGAATTTCGCGACGTTGATGGCGCCTCCGGCGACGGTGATCTTTTTCCCGCCCTTCACGGTCACCAGCTCGCCGGTGCCGACCACAGCCCGCCCCTTGGAGACCACCAGCTCGGTAGTGCCGGCAGGCGTCACGTTGATTCTGTAGAGGCCTGTGCGAACGATGGCAATGGTCGTCTGCGGAGTGATGATTTCGGTCAAGACCGTGATGTCGCTGCTGCCCGTGACCTCGACAATCGCGTTTCCCTTGATCAACTTGATGCGCAGGCTATCAAGCTGAGCATCGATGAATTCGATTTGAGAATTCTCGGCCAGGCGTAAGTAAGAGCCGGGGTTTAAAAGAACTTCAAACCTGCCTGTCGCCTCTGTGCGCACTTGGTCGCCGCTCCCGACCGCCTCTCGCTCGCGGGAAAGATTGTCGCGATCTTTCTTGCCAGCGTCCTCAGTTGCGACGGACTTTGGCACCAGCGGTCGCCAATCCTTCTCACCGCGCCTTAGCACAGACACGCTGCCCGAAATCAAATTCACTCCGCCGGCTTTGGCCGAGATGATGTACTGTTCGGCGTACTGCGCGCGAATTGAAAGATTAGCCCAGCCGAGCGCAAGCGCCAGACACAAACTGACTTGCGCGATTCGTTGCGACGCGGTTCTCATGGCAGGTTTCTCCTCTGTGTAATGCGATCAATTGAAGGAACAGCAAGATGAGCCCGGATTATACACCCGCGCCGGCTCGAACCAATAACTAAACCCGCGTCCTTATGTGAAGACGCGGGTTTAATTAATCGCTCGCACAATTTGCTGAAAGGTTAATCAGCCACCGCCGCCAGGGCGAGTTCCGTATCTTCTTCATTCCCGCGAGTGACAACTACAGCCCCTCCCTCACGCCGCACGAGGCAAGTCACTCCGTTGTTTTCTTTGATCGTGATGGAGCCCTCGTCGGAGTTCGTCACCACGCCTTTTGATTTTGCGAAGGCCTGGTAAGCCTGGAAAAACTCTGCGGCCTCTTGAGGGTTATCCCACAGTGTTTTCCACACAAAAAATGTTCGTCCCGCCACACTCTCAAGCAAAAAGGCGCGGTCGCCGCCCCATCCTGACGCGCCGCGCGCCGACGCTTTTTCGCTTAATCCGGCCATCAACAGCGCCTTCACGGCCACTTCGCCGAGGGGCGAGGAGTTGGCAACCTGCCAGTTCTTTTCGGCCAGCAATTTAACGTTGATGGTGACTTGTTTCGGCTGTTCGTTTGAAAAATATTTCTCGGGGTGAAGCACCTGTTCGGTCGAGATAGGGGGCCTCTGGAAAACAGAAGCGACGCCGCCGCTTCTTTTATCTCGGCGCACGGCCTCCACAAAGCGGGCGCCGTCGCGGTAGCGGAAAATGAACGTTTCGGTCAACAAAGGCGGAAACAAAGCGCCCACTTCCGTGCGATATGAATTAAATCGCTCATGTTCAATTCTCGCGATTTCGTCGAGCGTTAAGCGCTCAAACGACTCTTTTCTCTCAAACCGCCGTTGCACGTTCATCGCATCGCCTTCAATTAAAGCGAAGGCGGCTCCCGAGCGGTCAAAGTCAAAAGGGCGCTCGACCAGCAGATTCATCAAATCGTAGTGCTGGTCTTGCAGCGCATGAACATACTCGTGAGTGATCAAGGATTCGTCTTTGAAGCGTGAGACAAGCAAGACTTGTTTATCAAAAGGCGAATAACTGGCGCCGGCAGATGCGGCGGCGAAGCTGGAGGCGAGGGTGGCCAGATCCGTTCCCGCCGGTAACATCCCGCCGGCGATGGCAAGCTTAGCCAGCAAACGCAAATCGTCGCCGCCGAGCATCTCGGCCATGTCGCGCGTCCGCGTGCCGTACTCCCAGCCCGTCAGCTCTGTCATACCAACAACATTTTGAAAGCTCAAACCGCGCAGTCGCGCCGCGGTGGCAACCGCACGATCGCGCACTTCTTTGGCCTCAAACGAAAGCTCGCGCTGAGGCAAAGGCGCCAGAGAGAGCGCGGCCGGCACAGCGACGGCCGCTGAAGCCGGGTATGATCTGAGCGCTCGTTCCGTTTTGCACGAAGCAAACATCAGCACAAAGAACGCGAGAATCCCGCAACGCATTGTAGTGAAACCATGGCTCATAGGAAACTTAGACGCGCTAAACCGCTTTCGCGATGCCGGCTTTGACCCATCTGAAACCCGGCGACGACAAGGATCATCAATCTCTTTCGGCCATACTGATCGCGAGGCAATTAGTGTGCAGGCGTTTGTGAGCTTACCGATCAAGCATGTCGAGCATAGAGTCAGCTGCGGCGAGCGCCGGTTCGAGTGTCTTTTTTGGTTTGACGGGCGCCTTTGGCTCGTCCATATCCGTGAGGCGAAGCAGCAAATCGTTTTGATTCGTCGAGTGCGGCAACGCGTCAACTTTAGTGACGATGCCTTTGCGGATCATCTGCTCGATCACGCTGTCAAAGGTCTGCATGCCCTCCAGATCTCCTTCCTCCATCGCCTCGGTAAGCGACTTGCCTTCAGCCGGGCCTTTCTCCACATAATCGCGAGTGCGGGAAGTGGATTTGAGAATCTCAATGGCCGCCACTCTGCCCTTGCGGTCGGCGCGCGGCAAAAGGCGTTGCGAAACGATGTAGCGAAACGACTGCGCGAGACGCATGCGAATCGTTTGCTCATCAGTTGAGGGGAAAACGCCGATAATACGGTCGATGGTCTTTGAGGCGTCGATGGTGTGCAGCGTGGAGAGCACCAGATGCCCCGTCTCGGCCGCCTCAAGCGCGATCTCCACCGTTTCGCGATCCCGCATTTCGCCTACCAGGATGACCTTCGGCGCTTGCCGTAGCGCCGCGCGCAGAGCAAGCGCGAAGTCGGGAGTGTCCGAATGAAGTTCCCGCTGGTGGACGGTCGATTTTTTGTGCTGGTGAAGAAATTCGACCGGATCTTGAATGGTGATGATGTGATAAGCCTTCGTCTCATTGATGAGGTCTATGACGGCGGCCAGCGTAGAGCTTTTTCCCGAGCCCGTGGGGCCTGTCACCAGCACAATTCCGTTTTTGATATTCAGGATGTCTTTGAGCTGCTCGGGAAGATCAAAATCGCTCCAGTTGGGCGGCCGCGGCGGCACTACGCGCATCACGATGGCGTGCGTGCCGCGCTGCATAAAGATATTGACGCGAAAACGCGAAAACCCGGCGGCGCTAAAGGATAAGTCGGCCGAACCGGTTTTTTCCAGGGTCTCACCTGCGCGCGTCTGATTGCCGATAATAAACTTGGCGATTGACGCCGTATGAGCCGGAGTTAGTTTCTCCAGGCCGGGAACGGCGACCGGCTGCAATTCGCCCAAAAGCTCGATCTGGGGCGCACGACCGGGCGAGAAAATAAGGTCGCTCAATTTGTCCGAGACGGCCAGCATGGTTTGAATCACGCCGATGAAATTCGGCGGAGCAGCAGCAGGAATGTTTGGAGTTGTCATACGCGAATGACGGATGAATTCAAGGAAGAAATCGGCAAGTGTCTTGGCGAGAAAAGACGGCTTGGAAATACCGTCGACGAAAACGCTCGCTTAGTTTAACTCTATCGAGCAAAGTTTCGCCAGAGCTTTGTGAATGAAAATAAACGAAGCGCGACGAACAACCGCACGGCGTGCGGCAAACATCTGAATTCACGCAGTTAAAGAAGACCAGGCCGACGGGTTTTTAATTGTTTGCGCGAGGGGGCTTTAACAATGGCTACTTATAGAGATCCGGTGCGAGTGTTTGCTCCTTTAGAAGTAATCGAACGATTAATCGAAATTCGCGGTGATGCCGGCTTCCTGCCGTGCATTTACCTGCACACATCCGACGACATCAAAACTTATCTTGACGCCTACGGCTTTGATATTTTCGCTTTCTCAAATGGCGACAAATTTGATTTCGGTCACTACCGCGCGCCTTTTGTGCCCGGGGGCGATGTCGCTCACAGCTCACTGACCGCTCATTAAGCGTTGACAAATAACGGGTTTTGCTTGACGACGAGGCTCGTCGTCAAGCGCTTAAGGCCCGAGTTCTATTCCGCCTTAATGACGATCAAAGTGATGTCGTCATCAGCACCGTGCCCTTCCGTGAATTGCAAAACATCGGCGAAAATCGCATCAATTAATGACCTGGAAGTACGGTGTCTTTCGGCGCGCACGATATTCGCTAAACGCTCGCGGCCGTACTCTTCATCCCTTTGATTAACCGCCTCGGTCGCGCCGTCGGTGTAAAGCACCAAGATCTGCCCCGGTTCGATTGATAAATAATACTCGTAATAGCGAGCATCCCGGAACATGCCGAGCGGGAAACCGCCGCGCTCAATGAATGTGGCGTGACCATCGCTATTCATTAAAAGCGGCGGATTATGGCCCGCGTTGGCGTACGCCAAAGTGCGGTTGGTGGCATCAAGCACGCCGTAGAACGCGGTCACAAATTGGTGCTGCTCAATGGATTCCCAAAGCAGGTAATTAACCTTCGCCATCGAGATGTTTGAGGCGTATCCGATATGGATCGCGGCCCGCAAAGAAGCGCGCAGAAAGGCCATCAGCAGCGCGGCGGGCACGCCTTTCCCGGAGACGTCGGCGACCACGATGCCGAGCTGGTCCTCGTAAACGCGGACAAAATCGTAATAATCGCCGGAGACTTCCTCGCTGGGAAAGTTGTAAGCGCTGATATCGAAGTCTTTGAGTTGCGGGTGGCGGGCCGGAAGCAGTTCCAGCTGAACTTGCCGGGCCACCTCAAGCTGCCCCTGCAATCGCTTCTTTTCCACCAATTGTTCGTGCAACATGACTTTTTCGATGATGATCGCCACTTGCGAAGCGAGCAGCAACAGCACCTGCAAATCGTCCTCCGTGTAAGCATCCGGGCGGTCGCTTTCCAAATCGATGACGCCGATCACTTCGGCGTTGGAAACAATGGGGGCGACCAATTCCGAGACGGTCTCTTGCCGTGCGTTAAGGTAGCGCGCGTCCGCCTTAACGTTGGGCGAGATGATCGGCTCGCCGCTCTGAGCCACATACCCGATCATTCCCTCGCCAACCTTGAGACTCAGGTGCTTCAGTTCTTCAATGTCATAGCCGCGCACAACTTCCGTCCTCAGGGCGCAGCCGGTGGGGCCTACGCCCGGTAAACCTTGCGTTTCGCTTTCGATAATGTAAATGCCGGCCGCATCATAAGGAATAAGCGACCCGAGCGTGTCCATCACCAAATTCAACAGCTCCTGTAAATCGAGCGTGCTGCTGATCCTCTTCGTAATGTCCAGGAGCATGCGCAGCTTATCGGTGATGGTCAATTCGGGCGGCTGGCTAATTGTTGTCCCTTCAGCGATCTCCACGACTTTACCTTCCTTTTGGCGCGACGTTTGTGGCGCGCGCCGCAAACACAGTCGGCTTCCCGCCACAGCAATAAGCGAATTATAGCGGCTTCGGCCCGCGATCACCCACCTCGGCAATTGAAGCTGCGCTCCAAAGCGCTCTCAGCCATCAACGTCATCTCCAGCGCGGCTGACGAATTATGTTGAAAGAAATCATTTACGTCCGTCGGCAGCGTCACTCTGGCCGCGTGCAATTGTCTCGCTTGAAAGATCTCCGCATACCTTACTGCGGCGTTGGTGCCTGCGTGGTCGCCGTCCAAAGCGACGATTACTTTGAAGCGGGCCAACTGCGGCACCCATTCGCTTTTCAGTCCGCCGGCGCCGACTAAGCCGACGGCGGCGAAGTTGTGCGTCAGCAGCGTCAAAGTGTCTGTGAAGCCTTCGACAAGGTAAACGATCTCGCCGCTTTTCAGATCCGCTAGGCAGTCCGCGTTGTAAAGCGTCGGCACGGTTCCGCGCAAATTGTGCCAGCGCGGTTTGACGCCCGCGGTCGTCGTTCTCGCTTGCAGATAAACCGGGCGTTTTTCGAGGTAAAAGGGAAATAGTAATCTGTGGCGGTAGAAAGTGAGGTGTTGTTCGGCATTGAAGAGGCCGCTTTCTTGCAGTTCCGCGAGCTTGAAGGAGTCGAGCATTTTCTTCATCACTCGCCGGTAACACCCGCGGGGAAAATACGTAACGCCCAACGCTTTGATGACCTTCAAACTGATTCTGCGTTGCACCAAATAATCGACACCCTCGGTTTGATCTTCCGCCCGGCACACTTCAAGGAATTTCTCACACACCGCCGAGAGATTTTCCGCGCGCACCGAGTTGACTGTTTCAGGAGCTGCGAAAAGATCCGCGTCGGGCGACGCCCGTTCGCTTAAACGGGACATGCGAGAGCGCCTGAGTCCCAGTTCGGCGGCCATCTGCGACACGGCCCGCGCGAAGGAAACTCCGTGCATTTGTTCGTAAAAACGAATGGCGTCGCCGCCGCCGTCACCGCGCGAAAAGCAATGATAGAGGCCTCGCCTTAAATCGACGGAAAAGCTTTCTTGGCCCAGTCCGGTATGCCCATGAGCGGGGATGGGGCAACGAGATTTCAACCGTGAGCCGGTTATCTGGGCGTCCGGGCAGTAACGCAAAAAAAAGCTGTGGTGGTCGAGTCGCCCCTTGATTTCCTCGCAAAGCAAGCGCAGGGAAAGTTGCCGCTGTGCATTACTTTGCTGATCCATAACCCACAAAGCCTTGAAGACGTGGCTGCCAATGACGGATGCTCGTTTAGGAGGAGCCAGCTCTTTTAAGAGTATTGTCTTGCAGTTGCGGCTTTTCGATTGCGCCACCGGAGGCGCCTTGTTGAGATTTGTACTCGGACCACAGGCGTGAGACTTTCAAGCGATACTCCACCAATTCACGGCTCACTTCAAAATGCCTGGCGATTTCGAGCGAGCTTTTTCCTCTGTGGACAAAGCGCCGCAACGCCGTATAGGGCACCAGCGCGGCGGCCAACGGCGTAGGCCGCCTCTTCATCTTCTTCGTTGTAATCGCGCGCAACCAACCGACCTTGTTTGTTTTGGGCGACGATGGCCAATCGATTGGCTTTGTGCCCCAGGAACACATGACAAACCTCTTCCATTAAGGTGGCATGGTTTCGCTGCCGGCCGTGCTGCGGGTTAAGAATCACCAACCGCCAACCGTTGGGCAGTGGGCGCGAGCAGGTCCCGCCGGACCATGAGTCGGCCCCCGCACCCAAAAGGTGATCGCGGGCCTCGGACGAGAGGCCCTTGATTTGATCAAAATCAATCACCATCAGCTTTGCAAATCTCGCGAGCATCCACGGATCCAGCGGTTCTTCATCGCCACCGAGGCTGGCAAAATCTCGCAGCCCCAAAGCTCGCAATTCATACTGCCTGCCCTTTTGCGTCGGCGGAAGAACTTGTTGGTTCACAGAAACGATTATACTTCACCGCTTAAGTTCTTTACGATCTATATCTTTGCAAAAAATCCGGCCGCTTGCGAGTGAGTGGATTATCCGGTGATCAGGGGGCGAGAAATAGGCGGGCACGGTCAATTAAAGTAGCGAAGTTTTGACGTGTGCTTTCGCGAATCGCACGGTAAAGGCCACGTTAGTGCAAATAACGCGGCCTTTAATAATTGAACGCTATGTGATCGCTCAAACTAACGCACTATTTGCGTTTTTGGCGCGGCCTGCTCGCATCACCGGGATGACTGAACTGAGTGTAGGCGACGCGAAATAGTTCGGAAAGCGCTTTGGCCGTTTCAGGCGTCAGGTTGCGGTCGGCTCTTAAATGAGCTTCGACGATATCCGGCATCGCCTCTTGGGGAAAGTAAACCACCGGTTTGGCTTCATCACCGTCCAATTGCCGGCCGCTCATAATCCGCTCCATCGGAACGTTGAGCCACGCCGTCAAGCGCGCGATATTGTCGGCGTCAGGCTTGCCCGTGCCGTTTTCAATTCGCGAAAGGGTCGAAGCCGAAACGCCGGTTTCGTCAGCCACATCGCGTAAGCTGAGCGCCGCGTCTTCACGTTTACGGCGAATGGCACGCCCTAACTCCATCGTATTAACCAAACTGTTTAATGATTGTGACATAGTCTGTGAGATAGCCTCCTTTAGGCGCCCGGCTTTGATGTTGGCCTTTGCCGGCACCCCTCCGACGTCCACGAACATAACACACGCTTCATCCCAGATGCAACACTTTGTTTTATGCTTGCAACAGAAAATGCTCTCTGGTACACTGTTTCACGTATGAAACAGCTGCCGCGTGAAGCCAGCGTAGCGCTGATTAATTTGATGAGGAGCGTACCAGCGGTGAACCAGGATATTTGGGACACACTCGACAACTTATTTAAGACGATGCACCGCCAAGCTCGGCGAGTGGAAGAATTGCAAGACCGGGTGACGGAGCTTGAGCGCCTTCAATATGAACGCTCCGTCGCCATGGCCTCCAGACCGATGAGCGCACCAGCAGCGGCGAGCGAGTTGCACATCGAGCGCGCCGCCTAAATTTACTGATCCTTTTCATATTTTCGGAGGATGAGATCGATGAACGCAACGACCACGATTGATAAGAAGATAGCCTTACGTGACAAAAGAGCTCAAGGTATTGCCGCAATGGGATTGGTCAAGCGCGAAGGAGATCGGTTTTCGGTGACCAGCCCTTCTCTGCGCGGGCGTCGGTCGAGCTATGAAGTGTGGCGAGATGAAGCGGGCAAAGTTCGCTGCTCTTGCCTTGAGTTTGAAGAGCACGTGTTTGACCAACCCTCGTTTCGCTGCGAGCACATTCTCGCCGTCAAGCACGCGTTAGCGGTGAAAAATACGGAGACCGTAGCGGCACCGCCGCAACCGGCACCGACGCCGCTTCCCGAGCCTGAGAATGAATCAATCTCGTCGCCCGACTCAAATCACGAGGCGCCCGAAATGTCTGCTTCTTCCAGCCCGCCAGCTCACAACGCAGTGGCAGTCACCGAAGAGCGATCCCCTTTCGAGCGGGAGCACAAATCTTCCAGCGCACAGGCCGAACCGGATGCGGCCCCTTTCTCGAATGATGAGGAGCAAATGAATAACAATCAATTCGCAGAGGCCGAGATGCCTCAATTACACATCGCCAATCGCGAAAATAGCGAGGCGCAGCCCACCAGCGTTGAACAAAGAGTGCCTGTTGCAGTGTTGCCGCTCGCCTTTGCCAATGTTTTGCGTAGCTTGCGGCAGCCGGTCGACCCGAAACTGGTCAAGACCCGCGAGGGGTGGAAGGATCGCTCCGGCAACATGCATTTAGTTGAGTACGTTGAATGGCACACGGTGGCCGATTTGCTTGATCGCCTGACGCCTACTTGGTCTCACTCTGTGCGCAATATCGTCCAGATCGGCGAAACAGTGGCGGTCACGGCGGCCATCACCATTGACGGCGTGACGAGAGAAGGCATCGGGACCGGCGCCGCCGATAATGAGACCGGCATTAAAAAAGCTGAGCATGACGCTCTCAAAAGGGCCGCGATCAAATTTGGCATCGCCCGTGATCTTTATCAGCGCGAATCCGATGTGATTGAGACGCAGGGCGCCGCGCTTCAGGCCGGAGAGTTTCCTCGCGATCCATTGGCCAAGTCGATGGCGGATTTAGTGACGCCAAAGCAACTCGGCATGATTCGCGCCCTTGGCCGTGAGGCTCAGGTGGAAGTGGACGAAGAGTGCCAAGCAATCGCACGTTGCAAAACCGACGAATTATCGAAGCGCGCCGCGTCCAGTTTTATCGATCACCTGAAGGGGCTTGCTCAAGAGAGCACGTCGGATAGCATGCGCCGCGCCAGCTAAGGTAAGCCAGCTAGGACCAGTATCAGCCAGTGCGGGAGGCCAGACTGTAGGGTATTTCCAACTGGCTGTGGAGGTAATGATGTTGACACAGGAATTATTTGAGATTGAGTCGCCCTACTTCGATGCGGAAGTTGGGTTTGACGCTCAAGCAGAGTCTGACGGATCTCTCGACCAAAAAGAGGAAATCAATTCATCGGGAGAGGAAAGCCAGCAGCAGACAAAAAAAGAGCAAATCTTGTTGCTGTATAAAAGCGGCACAACAGACATCGCCCAGATCGTGCGCCGCGTAATGGCTCGCCCCTCTTACGTCGCGCAGGTGTTGCAAAGCGCCGGCTTGATCACCGGGTATTTTGACTTATACACAACTACGGCGCGCGATCAGAACGTTTATTCTCGGTTTTTTCGCAACGTGCTTTCATTCAAAAGCGTTGCGGCCGCTCGTGATTCTGTGGAGAAAATTGATCGTCTCTACAATTACTTCGACCGTCTCGGAGACCGCGCCGGCCAGCACCAAGCGATGGTGCTCGCCCTCACGGGAAAGAACAGAGCGCGTTGGGGCGGAAAAACCGAGGAAGCACAAGTCTTCAGTGAGTGGTTGGTTGCCCATTGAAAACACAAACGAGCAAAGGGTGGGTTGTTACGGGCGTCCACACACAAAAGCGTGTGGACGCCCGCATTATTTTACGCTCGCAAGCGCGCTTGTAGGCTTTGCGTCCGTTTTCTATTACGGGCGGTACAGTTTTCCCCGGTGTCGCGCACAACTGGTTGAGTCCGCTCCATCGGTCGAAGCCGGGCGGCAACAAAAAAGGCGCTTTCTTTAACCGGAAGCGCCTTTTTGGGTGCTGTATCGCTAAGCCGGGAAACATAGATTTAGCCTCCAAATGGAGG
>JBBJMB010000372.1:0-3042 GCA_037719755.1 Pyrinomonadaceae bacterium | reverse complement strand
TGATGTTACGCAAAAAGAAATGGCAGTTTCCGCTTGACACGGAAAACATTGGGCTTTAACGCACATTTTCGCGTTACGCAGTTTTTGAGCAAGAGCGGTTTTGCAAGGCCTTTCACGGCTATTTACCGCAAAAAGCGGCGCTATTGCTCAGGAAATCCACTTGTCAAGTTAAAACCCTATATTTTCTTTGCCTCACATCAGTTATTAAATTTCTTTAGTCCTTAGCTTTCATCCTTCATCCTTCCGCCCTCATCCTTCCGAAGCGCAGAGCCTTTGCGTGAACAACTGGCGACGTATGAAAAGACCTGAGCGAGGTACACAAAAGAGACTGTCTCGTAACTTCCCGGAACGCGGCCTTACTGAGCCGCCTCATCGTCGTCATCATCAACTTCGGCTGTGCTGTTTTTCTGCGGTTCTTCCGCGTATGGGCAATGGCGGCAGCCCTGCTCGCAACAGTAGCCGCGACGCAGGTGATAACGAGCCGTCAGGACCATGAGCCCATGATCCAGATAGTAGTCCTCGTTTTCAACAAGTGGAACCACTTTGGGCCGCCTTTTCCCCATCCCTTAAAAGATAAACGTCGCGCCCGCGCGACCCGTGCGGCCCGGCGTGCGAAAGCCGTTCTCGAAATATTCGCGGTCGAACAGATCATCCGCGTAACCAAAGAAACGCAAAGAGCGCGAGTCCGTTAACGGCAGCGTGTAGCTGGCGCCTAAATCAGCTTTGGCGATTCCGCGGAAGCGATAAGCACGGCTGGCAAACGCCGCCGGGTCATAGAGCGGCGCAAGGTAATCGCTCGACGCGGAGAAATCGAAGTTGACCAGCAGGCGACGACCGAAGCGCTGAGTAGCAACAACCGAGAACTGATGCACGGGAATCACGAGCGAACTGAGGGTGCCCGCCGCTTGAGGCGTACGCTGCAAAGACTTGGTGTACGTATAGGCGGCTGAGAGATTCAGCGCGCGTGTAGGTGTTGCCGTCAAGCTCAACTCGACGCCGCGGGCGATGCCTCCGTTCATATTGCGATACCCGCCGAAGCGCCCGAACGGATCGGTTGCCGGATCGATGGCGCCGGAGAAGTCGAAGATGATTATCTCCTGAAGACGCGTGTAGAAGTAAGTCGCCGAAGCGCGCAGTCTGTTCTGATAAAGCGTTTGGTCTATGCCCGCATCGACCGCGATGGAACGGTCGGGCCGCAGCCGAGGATCGCCATAGACGGAGTAGCCGAAGCTTCCGAAGAAGCTGCCGAAACGCTCGTACAGCGACGGAGCGCGATAACCGTTGCCGACGTGAGCGCGCAGCTTTGTGCCTGACGAGGCGAAGAAATACGCGATGGAGCCATCTCCGGTGTAAGCCGTGGGCGGTGATTGAAAAACAATCCCGCCGTAAGGAGCGCTGGCGGCGGGCGTGAATTGCGGCTGCTGGAGGCTGAAAAACTGTGAGCGAAACGCCCCCGAGATTTGCAGTCGATCTTCCAGAAATCGCAGTTGATCTTGCACAAAGAGCGCGTGACTTCTCTGCGTCACACGAACGTTGGAGTTGTCCGCGGGATTGACTTGGAATGACGGATTCTGAAAGCTCTCGTTTTCGTATTCGTACCCCCCGGTAATCAAGTTTGAGCGACCGGCCCGCGCATCGAAACGCGCACTGAGCGTGTGCACGCGCGCGTCGAAATCCGAGCGCGTGCTGCCGCCTACGGGTTGGAAACCTATTCCCAAAGGCCCATTAAGGCCGCTGCGGTTCGTCGCCAGACCTTGATAGCTGAAGGTGTAGCCGAACGTCTCGATTGGGCGCTGCGTGAAGACGAGTGCGCCGGAAAAAAAGTTCGCTTCGCGCAAGTTGTCGGGATCATTGGCGGCGGGAATGAAATTGGCCGCGCCCACATTCAGTTGCGAAGTGGGAACGCCGTCTTCATAGCGACGCAGCTCCGCCGGCGAAAGCGGGATGGCTTCGATAATGCCGCTTGGGGGCAGAGCGCCGATGCCTTGCGGACTGTTATTCAGTTGTAGACGGGAAGCGGCCGCGTAGATGCGTCCCGAGTGCGGCTGTGGGCGTCAGGCGAAAAAGGCGCCTGCCCGCTGATGTTGCGCGCTCATCCTGACCGTCTTCCCGCGCGACGTTCGCATGATGTGCCAGCGCTGCCAACTATGCGGTCGTTAGCGCCGCCGGTCACTTGAGCTCGACCGCGAAACATGCCTAGCCCGCCGCCTTGGCGAGCAGATTACCGTGGAACGGTCCGCGCTTCTCATCCGTGATGACATTGATGACGCCGCCGGCATTCGAGCCCGCGAACGACGAGCCGGAGCCGCGCAGAACTTCAGCGTGGCTTCATCGGTGACGATCAAGTCTTCCAAAAAACCCGAGGCATCTCCCTGAGTGGAGGCGGCGTCGCGAAAACGCAGGCCGTCAATCAACACCGCCGTGTCTTCATTGCGCAAACCGCGTGTTTTGATCGAGGTGAACGAGCCCGGGCCGCCAAGCTGTTGCACGCGTAAACCCGGCACAATGCGCAGGGCTTCGGCGATCGACGTCTCGTCGCGTTCGTCCATCTCTTGCTTGTCCACAACCGTCACGGCTTTGGACACTTCATCAATTGATTGCGGAGTGTTGGAGGCGGTGACCACAATTGTGCTGCGCACTCCTGATAGTTGGAGGGTAATCTCGAGCGCCGCCGCTTGCCCTCGCCGAACGTCTAAGCGTTGCGCGCTGGCCGACGCAAATCCCTCGGCCTCAGCTTCCACGAGGTACTCTCCCGCCGCCAGCCTCTCAAAGCGATAAGCGCCCGTTGCATCCGTCATCGTGGTGAGGCCAAAAGCGCTTTCACGGCGCGCATAAAGCGTGACGATTGCGCCCGGCACGCCGGCCCCTTGCGGATCAATGACGCGTCCGGTGATGGTTGTGTTATTAACGGCTATCACTTGTGCCGATACCAACGCTGACTGCGCGAGGGCGAGCGCGAGCACGCAGGCGAGCACGCATGCGCCGACCATTAAGCCTCTGCGGTTAATTATTTTCATCATTCAAGTGTCTCCATGCTCCTCC
>JBBJMB010000371.1:0-3049 GCA_037719755.1 Pyrinomonadaceae bacterium | reverse complement strand
GTGAGCGGCGATTGGGGACAGGTGTGCGACGAAGATAAAATCGAAAACGAGCTTTCCATCCGCGAAGGCTTTCGCATCTTGAGCGCCTACAGGACGGCAAAGGATGTGCGGTTGTGGATCATTACCGAAGCTGATCGCGGCAGCACGACGATACTTTTGCCCGAGGAATACTGACCTAACGAGGGGAGCGTGCGTCCCGACAGAGCCGCATAGCGGCGGGCGCTTCCCTTCACTATAAGGAGACAAGAAATCATGCAACAGCAAATACAACGCCTTGAAACTATCAGCCTGGCAATCGCCGCGAGCACGCGCGCCATCGTTGCCCTGCGCGAGCAGCTTTCCATCATCGAAGCCAACCACGTCTTAGACGTTCAAGGCGCGATGAACGAGCAAAACAAAGCACAGTATCCCAACGAGGAAGTGCGCAAAGCCGCCCTCACCTTGAGGCTTGCCGATGATGAGACGCACCGGCAACTAACGCTCCGCATGCGCGACACCGAATCAGACCGCGCTCGCCACATCGCCGAACACGACCGGCTGCGCCAAGAGTTCAAGATCTACTTGCTCGACCGGCAGGAGCAGATCGCGCGCATGGGCGAGGGGCAACCAGCAGCGGGTTATCCGTACAGGTAAGCGCCGCCAATTAACAACCAACCCAGTAGGAAAGGGCTTCGCGCCGCAAACGCCCTGAACATGCGCGCGCGAAGCCCACAAATCCCTCACCAGAGCTTTACCACATAACAAGGAGTTAAATAGCAATGCAGACGAAAAGAACAGAGAATGGCCACTTTCGCTTGATACCGCTTCAGGCGCTTGCTACCTCGCCGACCAACCCGCGCCAAAGTTTCGACACTGAGCGGCTCGCGCAACTGGCCGCGAGCATCAAAGAGCGCGGCGTGTTTTGCTCACCGCTTCATGCGCTACGCCAAGCTCTCATCCGCTTTTCATTCCGACGCCCCGTACAGTTCCTGACTCCTTCGCCGGCGAAATAAGGAGCGGCCTTGGAAAACAGGCCGCGCGGCTCAGTTGTTTTGACGCGTCCGCGCTCCCCGCCTTGAGCAGTTTCTAGCTCTTCAACTCTCTCCCATTGTCGCACACGGCGCAACTCTTCCGCCTGCGGCTTCAGAGTCCTCCGCCTGCGGCTGCGGCCCTCGCGGGTGCGCTCGTGTGCCGCCACTGTGCGAGAAGTTGAATTCGCTTGAGTGGAGGAGAAAAGAAAATGAGTGCAATGAGTGCTTGGATCGACGAAGAAAAGATTCGATCCGAGGATATTGACCCGCACGAAGAAGAGGACGGCGAGCCGATGACAGAAGAGGAGTACCAAAGGATCCCACGGTGCGCGTGGTGCCCCGATCCCGCGTGTCCGGGAATGGCCGCGCACCTCGGCGCGGGCGATGAGTAAACGACAACGGGGCCGCGAGGGGTATCACCTTTGCGGCCCCGCTTTTTTTGTCGCGGGCGGCGTGCGATCAGCTAGCGAAAAAGCGGCGCGACCAATAAGAAACTATGGCCTTCGGCCGCAGCGGACGCGCTTCGCGCGAATTTTAATCAGATCAGATCAATTACCATTGAGGCCGAGAGCCTCACCAGACACGCTCACGGATCGGTGGCAAAGCAGACGAAGAAAGTGTCAGTAACGCAGCTCCATGCCTTCCTCAATCTCACGGGCGACGCGATTGCCCATTGAGCTGACGACGCTTGAGAGGGCCTGCATCTTCGCCGCTTGTATGCTCGCCTCTCGGGTCTTGTCCGCCGCCTCCATCCTTCCGGCGAACTCTTTGCCGGTCGCTTTATTGTTGAGCGTGAGGGACTCGGCATGGCCGGCAATCGCGGTGTTAGCTCCGGCGTATGCGGCGCCTGCCGACGCTTCGCCTTGCTGCTTGGCTACTCCGGCGAGCGAGTCTCCGGCCTGACGGTTGATCTCGTTGGTGCGTTCTGTGCTCGACGTCGCAATTTGATTCGTGCGGGTCGTGAAGGCGTTTTGATCGTCGACTCTTTGATTGGAGACGCGCGAGACGTTGGCTCCGAGCTCGTCGTTAGTCGCCCGCCTTTGGTCGCGCCCCTGCCACGCCGCGAGCGATCCGGCCCCGAGGTGTCCAATACCCGGAGCTCCCGAGATGTACGATTGATCAGCGTCCGAATCGACGTTCGACCTCCCGGCCGCGCGACCCGCTTGACCTTCGGCGTAAGAGTTCCGGATGCTTTGAGTCGAGAGCGTATTGTGACTCGTGTTGGAACTTTGTTGCTGGATGAGCGCCGAGTTCGCCATCCGTTGAGCGACACCATCGGTGCCGGCCTGCTGGCTTCCGTGCATGATCCAGGCGGTCTGCATCTGCGCCGCCGCCCCCGCTCTCGCCATCCCCGCCGAGGTTTGCGCCGCCGAGAGAGCTGAGGCTCTACCTGTCACGTACCCCGCCTGATTGCGAGCTAGACCGGCCTCGCGGTTGGCTTTCGCTTCAGCGCCGGTCGCGCTGTAAGCCCCCTGCGCTTGAGTGGTCGATGCCTGCTGCTGAATATGTCCCGCCAAGTTCGCGCTGTAGAACTCAACGGCCGCTCCGATCAGCCCGCCGGCGGTTGACGACGCCACCTGCGACACGCCTTCATACACTTGCCCCATCGAGAACTTGTACGCCAGCCACGGCGAGAACCACACGGCCACACCCGCGATCGTCATAAAGAAGGCGCAGATGCCGACGGTGTAGAGCGGCTGCGCAAACAGCGGATCGCGAATCGCCGCCATCGTCACGTCGTTCCAGGCATAGAGGTAATCCGCATCGCCCAAAGCCATCACGACGTTTCCGAACAGATAAGCGACGGCGCGGATGAAGTAGCTCACCGACGGCCAGATCAGCGTGAGCACGACCAGCCCCCACGCGAAAGGGTAAGAAATCTTGTGCGCCATCTTCTGATCGACCGCCACCGCCACCATCATCGGCGCCGACACCTTCATCACCATCAGCAACAAGCCCGACAAACCGATCAGCCAGAAGTCGCCGAAATCCACGATGCCGCGGGCGGCGTTGAGCCAGGCGAACATCAGTGGCAGCGA
>JBBJMB010000370.1:0-3060 GCA_037719755.1 Pyrinomonadaceae bacterium | reverse complement strand
GGCGTCAATGAAATCCGCCCAGGTATGTATGCTTTCAATGACCGCAACATGTTAGGTGTTGGTATCGCAGCGGAAAATGATTGCGCGCTCTCCGTTGTCTGCACAGTTGTCAGCACAAGCGTCCCGAGCCGAGCTGTCATCGACGGAGGATCCAAGACTTTCTCTTCCGACCGCTATTTGGCCGGTGACGGACGCGGATTCGGTTTAGTCAGAGAAGACTCCGGGACGGAGTTGGAGGGCTTATCCGAGGAGCACGGCCATCTCAATATCGAGCGCGCGACGCGTCGGTATCAAGTTGGTGATCGGATCAGTATTATCCCGAATCATGTTTGCAGCGCCATCAACATGCACGACGAGATTTACGGCGTGCGCGGCGAACATGTTGAGACAGTCTTGACTGTCGCCGGGCGAGGGAAAACAAGGTAGCTTGCCAACACTTAAATTATCAGGTTTCCGGTTGACGATTTTTTTCGTTTCGTGATTGGTAATAATAAAAGGGTAGTCCCAGCATGATCAGACCGAGACCCGTCAGAGACCGGCCCGGAGCTGTCAATAACGTATTAACGATGAGCCATAACGAAACCAAAATAAAGAGCACGGGCACAACGGGGTAGCCCCAAGTGCGATACGAACGCTTCGCATCTGGAAACCGGCGTCGAAAAATAAAGACAGTACTGGTGACCAGCGCGAAAAAATCCAGTTGGCGAAAATCACGTAATCCGTTAGCGTATCGTAAGAACCGGAGAGAGTTAAAACACCGGCCCACAGGGCCTGCGCGACGAGCGCTCTCAAAGGAACGCGTGTACGCGGTGAAAGCCGCGCGAGACTTTGTATAAAAAGCCCGTCGCGAGCCATCGCGTAAGGAACGCGCGAGCAGGCCATCGTTGAAATATGCAGCGCCCCAACTGTTGAAGCGAGCAGCGCCGCCGCCACAAGGCTCACGGCAACGGGGCCTAAGAATTTGCTGACCACAATTGTCGCGACCGACGAAGCGGCAGAAACGTTGGCGATTTCGGTCGGAGTTAAAACGTAAAAGTAGGAGACGTTGACACAGATATAAAGCGCGCAAACGATGACGATGCCGCCGATCAAAGAAAGCGGGATGTTACGCTGCGGGTTGCTCACCTCGCCCGCGACATACGTCATCTCATTCCATCCGTTATAAGCCCAGAGTGCGCCGAGCATTGCCGCAGCGAACCCTGCGCCGCCGAAGCGAGCCGCTTGCGCTACTCCCTCGCAATCGCCGCCCGAATCGGTGAGCAGCAAGTGGCTCCAATCGCCCGGCGCAAAGAAAAATGCGCCCAGACCGATTGCTAAGATGATCGCCACTTTGAGCGCAGTCAGTGCGGTGGCAAGTTTCCCGCCAAATGAGACGGCGGCACAGTTAATCAGTGTAACGATGGCGAGAGCGGCAAGCGCAATTATTTGTAAATTGCCGAAAACCACAGGAAAGCCTAAAAAATTGAATTTGAAAGAAGAATAATCGAGCGCTCCGCCCATTAGTACATTAAGAAAGATGGCGAAGCCGACGGACAAGGCGGCCAGTGAACCGGCGCTGGCGAAAAAAATTTGCATCCAGCCGTAAAGAAAACCTATCAACTTGCCATAGGCTTCGCGCATGATTACGTATTCGCCTCCGGCACGCGGCCACATCGTGACAAGTTCCGCGTATGTTAAAGCGCCCGCAAGCGAGAGCAAACCGGCAACGATCCACACGGCGATCACTTTGCCCGGCGTGCCAACGTTGCAAGTCATCACACGCGCTTTGAGGAAAACACCCGTCCCGATAACATTGCCGATGACGATTGAGATCGTAGCCGTGAGGCCGAGGCCACGGAGCAGCATTCTGTTGGCTGGCTGAAGTGAAGACATAATCTTTCAGAAACTATAACCACGGTTGCGACGATTGTCTTTCGCCGCGAGGGAGAATTGGAATGAGAAAAATTATCAAGCGCGTTTTCAAAAGCGCTAATAAATACGTCTGCTGTATTCTTTCACTTGCTTTGATCGGCTGTCTTTCGCCTCAAGTGCATTCCTCTTCTTTCGCTCGCACACAAATTTATGATCTTGTTATTTCCGGTGGCAGAGTGATTGATCCTGAGTCGGGGCTGGACGGGGTGCGCAATATAGGCGTGAGCGGTGGAACGATCAAAGCAATCACCTCTTCCGCTGTGCGCGGTCGCACGGAGATTGACGCACGCGGTCTGGTCGTCTCGCCCGGTTTCATAGACCTTCATCAGCACGGACAAGATCAAGAAAACTATCTCTTCAAGGCTATGGATGGTGTCACCACAGCCTTAGAATTAGAAGTCGGAACAGCAGATGTTGACCGCTGGTACGCTACGCGCGAAGGCCGTGCGCAAATCAATTACGGCGTCAGCGTTGGACACCTTCCGGCCCGGATGGCTGTGATGCACGACCCGGGAACTTTCCTCCCGCAGGGCGATGCGGCCCGCAATCCCGCCTCGGATGAACAAATCGCTGAAATGAAAAGCCTCATCGAACGGGGTTTGCGGCGCGGCGCTCTCGCCGTCGGATTCGGTATTCAATATATCCCGACCGCGTCGCACTGGGAAATTCTGGAGATGTTTCGCACCGCCGCACGCTTTAACGCGTCGTGCCACGTGCACATGCGCAACGCCGGCATCAAAGAACCTGCGAGCAGCGTCCAGGCTTTGGAAGAAGTCATCGCGGCAAGCGCCGTGACTGGCGCGCCGCTTCACGTCGTTCACATTCAAAGTACCGGCGGCCCGGCCACTCCAAAACTGCTCACAATCATCGGCGAAGCGCAGTCCCGAGGACTTGATGTGACAACCGAGTGTTACCCTTATGTCGCCGGCATGACAGACATCAAATCCGCCATTTTCGATGAAGGGTGGCAGGAAATTTTTGGCATTAGTTATCAGGATTTGCAATGGGCCGTTACCGGCGAGCGGCTGACGAAAGAAACTTTCGAGCGCTACAGAAAGACCGGCGGTTATATCGCCATCTTCTCGAACACCGACGCGATTGTTGACCAAGCGATCGCTAGCCCTCTCACTATGATCGCCAGCGATGGCA
>JBBJMB010000072.1:0-12967 GCA_037719755.1 Pyrinomonadaceae bacterium | reverse complement strand
TCAGAAGAAAGCGAAGAAGGAGAGCGTCAACAAGTGACCCCTGCGACAATGCGGATTGTCGGCGCCATCTTAATCGCCCTCTCGGCAGTAGTAGGCATTCTCAGCCTCAAAAGGGTGGCGGATCTCGATCTAAAATGGCTCTGCCCATTGTTGCTCTTGTGTGGAGTTGCCCTTTTCATGAAGGCGAGACCGTAACAGCAGGTTTGCAAACAGCGGAGAAGGGAAGCAAGAAGTGAGCAGCGAGTCGGATACCACACCAACGCTCGAATCAATTCATAAGCTCTTACGCTCAATTGATTCCCGGCTCGCCGTCGTTGAACACAAGGTGACAATGATTGACGAGCGGCGAGCGGATCGATACGCGGATGGATCGCACACAAGCAATCGTTTTTGATCTGCGTGCTGACTTTCAGGGAGTTTTGGCGCATGAAGAGCCGGCGTAACCCTTCGTTTGATCTTCAAAGAGCAAAATGGGTAAAGTCCGGCTCAGTGCATTCCGGGTCCGACCATAAAAAACGTCAGCCCTTTCTGGCGATTAGTAATTTCGAGAACCGTTCGGCGAACTGCGCACGGGCAACGATGTTCGGATGAGACTCGTTACGGTGGCTCGATAACAGCATCCGTTCCCGGACCCGCTCAAGTTTCCGCAACCCACTAATCAAGTCACCCGGATCATTGCCGAGCAACTGAAGCGTTAACATCGCCACAGCGTCGCATTTGAGCTCAACCACTTTCATCCCCCGCAGGTCTTGAGCCCCATGCGCCAGTGCCAGTTCACCGATGAAGTAAGTGTGGCCCAACTCGTGCGCGACAATTCCGGCCAGTTCACTGTCTTCGAGCGCTGCGACCAGCCCGCGCGAGAGTACCAGCACGCTTTCGCGGAAGAGCATGCCAAGAGGCCTGTCATCATGAAAAAGAACCAGCTCAATGGCGTCACGGCGCGAGTGTAGCTCAAGCACTGTCCTGACCACGCGCTCCGTGCGGCGGGCAATCTTTCCTTCTGTAATTCGTGAGTCACGAATCGCAGCGGGTAACGCTGCGAAAGCTTCCCTCCGGTACGCGGCATCATGCATGGTGAACGGCCGTTTAAAGATCCGCTCTTTGATTTCCGCCGCCGGTCCGGCGCCGAGTGCCCTGGCGGCAAGTTCCACTACGTTCGCGGACGCTGCGACAGCAGCAGTAGTTGTAGTAGCAGCGAATAAGAGACCCGTCAGGGAGAAGATTTGTTTTAACACAACTTTTTTACCACCCTTTATCACCAGTGCGGGATGCACCCCGGAGACACACGTCGACGGCTGGGCTGCAAGCTTTGACCTGCAACGCCAATGAATCGCACGAAGCGTTTGTTTAAGTAATCAGTTGATTCGCGGAAGCGGCACGCCTCTCGCCAACCGCACATGCCAATTGCGAGAGGCGTGCCGCTCAGGTGGAAATGAGAAGTAATAAACCAAGCGCAGCCGTAAACCAGCGTCAGAGCAGGCCCTCAAATCCAAGAGCAGAATTATTTGTTACAGACCCTTTTGAGTGGTGAGACCATTGGATGTATATGTTTGTCCATCCACGCACACGGAGACGCCTCCGGCTAAACCGGCAGCATCAAGCTTGAATAAAAGCTGTAAACTGATCGCTTCTGCGCTTGCAGAAAAATATCATGACCGGCGTCAACGAGTTGATATGTGTCGAGTTAAGAAGCGTGGCCGTCATCGACCCTTCACTCTTCTCGCAGCGTGAGGGAAATGTACATCGTGAGGCACGCGGTCTCTGAATACGGATGTATCTTCGGAGTATACGATCGTCCACTCTCGGCCCCATTCTTACTGCCGCGTCAAAGAGCGACTTGTTTTTCCCTCCGATACTATTGACTTTTCCGCAAGCATTAATAAAGTTATTGTATGACAAGACTCCGCTGACCTTTGTGCGAAGCTGATGGCAATTCCTCAAGGTACTCATTGCGGGCATTACAAAGTCCTCACCCTGCTCGGCTCTGGCGGCATGGGATATGTCTACCTCGCCGAAGACACTCGACTGGGCCGTAAAGCAGCGATCAAGATCCTCCCCGTGAGTTTCACTTGCGACAAAGAGCGCTTGCGCCGCTTCGAGCAAGAAGCGAAGTCCGCCTCCTCACTCAACCATCCGAACATCCTCACCATTTATGAGATAGGTCAAACGGACGCGACGCATTTCATCGCCACGGAATTCGTCGACGGTCTGACGCTCAGGCAGCGCCTTCAGAAAACGCGATTAAAATTAATCGAAACGCTGGATGTCGCTACACAATTGGCCTCCGCTTTGGCCGCCGCCCACCAAGCCGGGATTGTGCATCGCGACATCAAGCCCGAAAACGTCATGATTCGCGCGGACGGCTTGGTGAAAGTGCTCGACTTCGGGTTGGTCAAGCTTATCGAGCAAAACGCTTCCACGATCAACACCCAGGCCCCCACGCTCTCTGAAGCCATGAACACGGACCCGGGTCTGGTGATGGGTACGGTCAGGTATATGTCTCCGGAGCAGGCGCGGGGGCTTTGCGTTGACTCGCGCACCGACGTTTGGAGCCTCGGAGTCGTCCTCTACGAAATGATTGCCGGGCGCCCGCCCTTCGACGGCGCGACGAAGAGCGACGTTTTCGCTGCGGTGCTGATGGAAGAGCCCGCGCCGCTTCACGAATACGCACCGGAGACGTCGGCACAACTGCAGCGGGTTGTCAGAAAAGCGCTCACAAAAGAGGTCGAGGAGCGTTACCAAGACATTAGAGATTTCCGGATCGACCTCAAGACCTTAAAACGCGAATTCGAGCTGGAAGCGGGCAAATACATCTCCGCGCCGTCGCCGAGAAACGACAGTGTTGCGCACAACTCAAGCGGCGCTGGGAACATTGGTCCGACCAAAGAAACGACGCCGCAAGCGACCTCAAGCATAGAGTATCTGATTAACCGGACCCGGCAACATAAAAGGGCGGCGGTCATTCTGCCTTTCGTTCTCGCCGTCGCGCTGACGGGCGTCGCTTACGCACTGTACAAATTGTCGGTCAAAAGCCCGCCGGAACCGTCGATCAGGATCACCAAAGCCACCAGGCTCACAAGCGACGGCAGAGCCAAGCACGCTGCCATTTCTCCCGACGGCAATTACGTCGCTTACGTCAGGGAAGAAGCCGGCCAGCAAAGTCTAATGATCAGACAAGTAGCGACTGAGAGCGCCGGCGTTCTCGTGCCGCCGTCCAACGCACAGTACAGCGGGCTCACTTTCTCACACCGCGGAAGCCACATCTTTTACGTCGTCACAGTTGAGGGTGATCCGTGGGGATCGCTCTACCGAGTGAGCGCGCCGCTGCCTGATACGGTGAAAAAATTGCTGCCAGGAGTTAGAAGCCCGGTCAGCATTTCCTTCGACGACGAACACCTCGCCTTCGTTCGTGAAGACATCGCGCGGGGGGAGAGTTCGTTAGTAGTTGCTAACATAGACGGCACCGCCGAGCGTGTCATCGCCTCCCGTCGTCGTCCCGAATACTTCGCTGCTGAAGGCCCGGCCTGGTCGCCCGACGGAAGCCTCGTCGCTTGTTCCGCGATTACTTACAAACCCGGGTACCACGAGGATCTTGTAGGCGTGCGTGTGGCTGACGGAAGCGAAACCAAGATCACCTCCGACACCTGGGCAAACATCGGATGGGCGGCATGGCTCGGTGACGGGAGCGGCCTCGTAGTAGTAGGGCGGATAGGCCTGCAGAGACAATCAGGGCAGACGGTGAGCGGAGATCCTCAGCATCAAGATCATCTTTGGTATCTCACTTACCCTGGTGGGCGGGCCCAAAGAGTCACCAGCGAATTAAATAAATATTATGACGTCAGCCTGACAGCAGAGTCCTCTCAACTTGTGAGCGTTCAGGCCGTCAGTGATATCAGTCTCTGGCTCATCTCCGCAGCCGGTCGCGTGGGATCGTTTGAATCTCGCACGAGCTTCACGACAGGGGCGAAACCTGCGCGTCAGCTGACGCGCGGGCTTTTCAAGTATGACGGAGTGGACGGCCTCGCGCTCGCGCCGGATGGCCGGATCTTTTACGTCTCGTATGAGAGTGCGGGTCGTGACATTTGGTCTATCGCCCAAGACGGAAGCGGACAAAAGAACTTGACTGATAGCGCAGGCTCGAACCGCTCTCCCGCCGTCTCTCCTGACGGGCGCTATATCGTCTTCGCTTCCACCCGGGCGGGGGAGCGTAACATCTGGCGCATGAACATCGACGGCAGCGGTTTGACACAGTTAACTGATGGAAAGTTAGAGTCTGACCCGTGCGTCTCACCTGACGGTCAGTGGGTGGTTTACAGCTCAATCCACGGCAATTCGGACAAACAGCTTCTCTGGAGGGTCTCGATTAATGGCGGCGCTGCGCAGCAACTCACCGATAAGTTTTCCGCCCGCCCTGCGATCTCTCCTGACGGCAAGCTGATCGCTTACTTAGAGCGCGAGAACTCCAACTCGCCTCTTCGCCAAGTCGTCGTTCCCTTTGAGGGGGGCACGCCAGTCAAAACGTATGAAGCTCCTCTGACACGTGGGGCATTTCAACAACCCGTCGTTCGCTGGAGCCCTGACGGGCGGATGTTGACCTACGTTGATACGCGAGAAGGGATTTCAAATATTTGGGGACAGCCGCTCGCAGGAGGAGAGCCCGTGCGGTTAACCGCGTTTGAAGATGGGGAGATATTCTGGTTCGATTGGTCGCGGGACGGCGGGCAGTTGGTCGTTTCGCGGGGGCGCGAGACAAGCGACGTCGTGCTGCTGAGCTTCGCGAAGTAATATCGCGCGCAACATGTCGGACGTCCGAAAGCCGCCCTCCGTAGAGAAGGGCGGCTTTCTCAACTTTAAAACGGCCGGTCAGATGATTTCGTAAATTGTCGTTGTGCCGCTCACTTCGTTGGCGACGACCAGCAGCGGAACGCCGTTCGGACTTTCCGCTGCCGGGATAAACAGCAATCCTTCCGGCCCGAGATCTCCGACTGATGATGACGAGAGCACTCATCACAAAAAGAGCGAGAGGGTGTGAAACGAGCATTTTGTTAGAATCCTTTTGAAGGTCATGTGAGATTGAAATCAAAAGTTCCGTCTGCTGTGCGCCAATGCCGAAGCGATTGATTGGCTGTCGAAACGGTCGCGGTTGGAGTGTAATGCGAAGAAACGGTATCGGCGGCGTGTTAAGAAAAGGTTGAGAGCGTCTTAAATCTTTGTTGCTTCACGAATTAATCGTGCAGCGCCGTCGCATCTCGACTGAGCGACAAATTAATGCGAATCAGGCGTTGAAATTTATGTTTGTTGAAAACAAGAGACTTACGGGCACAACTTTTCGAGATCAAGCAAATTCACGTCTGCAAGTCGTTGATTTAGCAAGCCCGTTTTCAACTACTGATTCACATATTAGTTGAAGTAGCGCGTTGGTGAAGGCGCGCTTTGTCCACCGCGCATAGCGGGCATTTACAGGACGTGCCAACTTTGGTATACGTTTCATCAATACGGCAGAACGCTCAAACCTGATTTTGACGAGGTGACCCCAGAAAAACCTTTATGACCAAAGAATCTGTGACCACGATTGATTGCGTGTCCCGCCGCTCGTTCCTGGCTTTAGCAGCAACAGTAGCGGCAGCCCCGTTGGCGTTAGGGATGCCTAAAAACAAACGCGTTCCCGTCGGCCTCGAACTTTTTTCCGTGCGCGACGAGCTGGCTAAAGATTTGATGGGCACTGTGCGTGCGGTGGCGAAGATGGGATACGAAGAGGTGGAATTCTTTTCGCCTTACTATCAGTGGACGCCCGAGTACGCCAAAGAAGTGCGCAAATTGCTCGATGACCTGGGCGTTCGCTGCCCGTCCACGCACAACGGTGCAAACGCTTTTGCCGCCGATGGCCTGCAAAAAGCCATCGATCTCAATCAGATTCTCGGATCCAAAACCATCGTGATGGCCAGCGCCGGCGGACGGGTGAGCGACCTCGACGGCTGGAAAGGCGTCGCCGAGCGGCTCAGCCAGGCCGCGGAAAAACTGCGCCCTTTGGGAATGCGCGCCGGATTTCATAACCACGAGCTCGAATTTACTGCGTTAGAGGGCAAGCGTCCGATGGAAGTGCTGGCCGCCAATACGCCCAAAGACGTGACGCTGCAACTCGACGTGGGCACGTGCGTGGATGCCGGCGCCGACCCGGTTGGCTGGATCAAAGCCAATCCGGGCCGCATCCGTTCAATGCACTGTAAAGACTGGGCGGCGGCTGAGGAAAAAAGCTACCGCGTGCTGTTTGGCGAAGGCGATTCGCCGTGGAAGAAAATCTTCCAGGCCGCCGAAGCGACCGGCGGAGTTGAGCATTACCTGATCGAGCAGGAAGGCAGCCGGTTCTCATCGCTTGAAACGGCGGAACGTTGTTTGGCCAACTGGAAGAAAATGAGAGCTTAAATAACGTCGCGGTGTCCGACAATCTTCTCGATTATCGCGTTCATGCCCAAGCCGCCAAGCTTAATTTCTGATGTAGCCGCGCGACAATCTGAAGATTGTCGGACTGTTAATCTGCTGACTTCATGTCCACGTTAAGTAAGCTTTGTCTCTCCGGGCATCGCCACCGGCGGCACCGGCATTGGCCCCCAGCTGAGCTTGTTTGGCATCAATCGCTCTTTCGAGTTTAAAGCCTGCTCCCATGTGACCGCTTGGCCCGTGTACGCTGACATGCGCCCCATAATCGCCGTCAGCGAGCTCTCGGTGACGCTCCTCAGTTCGTTGTTTGGTTTTCCAGCGCGTATGCTTTCAATCAAGTCTGTGTGCTCTTGGACGTAAGGGTCGTTGTCTTCTTCTTTGAAACGCCAGCTTTTCTCTCCGGTGATCGCATATGTTCTGTAGGAATTGATCTGGCATTCGCCTTTGGTGCCCACGAAAGCTTCGGCTATTTTATTATCGCAATTCGTCATCTGGCGGCACATGCTCATCAGCCGCGCGCCATTCTCGTATTCAAACTCAACCGTGAAGTGATCGTAGATGTGACCGTAGGCCGGATCTATACGTACTTGCCTGCCGGCGATACTCGTCGCGCGCACAGGATGGGCGTTCATCGCCCAGTTGATCGCATCAAGCTGATGCACGTGTTGCTCAACGATGTGATCGCCCGACAAATACGTGAAGTAATACCAGTTGCGCAGTTGCCATTCCGTATCGCTCCACTCCGGCTGACGCGGCTTCACCCAGATGCCTCCCGTATTGAAGTAACAACGGGCCGCCAAAATTTGGCCAATCGCGCCCTCATGAATCAACCCCATGGTTTGAATGTACCCGGTTTTATGTCGGTTCTGCGTGCCGGCGCCGATGGCTAATCCTTTAGCTTTCGCCTCTTCGACAGCCGCGAGACAAAGGCGCGCGCCGGGTCCATCGACGGCCACAGGCTTTTCCGCGAAGACGTGCTTGCCGGCGGCGATTGCGGCTTTGATATGCTGGGGGCGGAAGCCGGGCGGAGTAGCTAAAATCACATAGTTGACATCTTTGAGCGCGAGCACCTTCTCGTAAGCATCGAGACCGCTAAAGCAGCGATCATCCGTTAGTTCAACTTTGTCACCCAAGGCTTGTTGCAGAAGGCCACGGCTTTCATCAAGTCGATCTTTGAAAACATCAGCCATGGCGACGAGCTTAACGCCGGGGGCCGCGTTCAGTGCGTTCTGAGCCGCGCCCGTCCCGCGCCCTCCGCAGCCGATCAGGCCAACTCGGATGATGTCGCTGCCGGCGGCGAACGCGCCTGGAATGATGTTTGTGCCGGCCGCCACGCCAGAAGCTAAAGCCGCGGCAGTTGATGTTTTAAGAAAATCGCGGCGCGAAGAGGCGTGATTGTGGTGAAGGTCAACTTTGGTCATATTTGTTCCCTCGCTAAATCAGATGTTGATGTGATGATCGTGCCATGACAACACGAGGCGGATTGTTTTTTGGTAACGCTCGGTTTCCAAACTCGTTCCAATTCTTAGGGTAAAACTTTGATACTGATGTTGCGAAATTCAACCAGCGAGCCGTGGCCGAGGAAACCAAGATGGCCGGATTGACGTTTTAATCCCGTGTGCTTCTGCAACACGGCTTCTTCTTGCACGGTAGTTAAATCCGCGTCGAGAATAACGACGCCGTTCAGCTTAACGCGCACGCGGCTGTGATCGGCCGTAATTTCTTGTTCATTCCATTCGCCGGCGGGTTTCAAAAAGCCTGTGCGCGCCGGGATCACATCATACACTGAGCCGTGGTGCTGTTCTGATTTAATCTTGCCTTGATACTTCTCGTGTTGGTCATCAAGGATTTGTATTTCCATACCGGCGTATGCCGCATCGCCGTCGAGCGGCGCGCGTAGGCCGACGCCGCTATTGCCGCCCGGTTCGGTCTTAAATTCAAAGCGGAAAACGAAGTTGGCGTACTCTTTTTCGGTGTAAAGATTACCACCGCCTTCCGCCGGGCAAATGAGCACGCCGTCCTTAACCACATAACCGGGTCCATAGCCGCGCACAAGTTTCCAACCTTTCAAACTTTGACCGTCGAACAAAGACACGAAACCCTTTTCCTGATAATTGGTTTTAGCGCCTCGCACATCGGCCACTGTTATCAGCAGTAAGCAGAAAACGAGCGGCGAAATTAGAAATCTCATCATTGTTCTCCACGCCAAATTTGTGGCACAAGCGTAGCACGGTAGTAGCATAGGCTTCCAGCCTGTGTGACGCGCGCACACACAGGCTTCGAAGCCTGTGCTACTACTCATCCGGCAAGGCATAAGCCACCAGAGCATCAGAGTAAGCGCTACTAAATGAGCCGCCGCCGCCGGCCGCGATGACCACAAATTGCTTTCCGCTATCTCGCCCCTCGTAGGTGATCGGCGTGGCGTGACCGCTCGCGGCGAGTTTTGCCGTCCACAGTTCCAGGCCCGTTTGGGCATCAAAGGCTCGGAAGCGGCTGTCGTTTGTCCCGGCGATGAAGACCAGGCCGCCGGCCGTAACAATCGAGCCGCCAAGATTGGGCGCGCCCGTTTTGTCGATCCCTTTGGCGGCCAGCTCGTCAATAATTCCCAGCGGAACTTTCCACACGATCTCGCCTTTTTTTAAATCAACCGCGTTCAGAGTGCCCCACGGCGGCTGTTGGCAAGGCAGAAATTTTTCATCCCAAAAACGCGCATACTCTCCGAGCACGCTTGACCGCCGGTAAGCGACGGGAGCCGCGGCCGGTTGAGCTTTCATCAGGCCGATGGCTCCGATTTCGTTTACGTTGACATAAAGCAACTGGCTGACAGGATCAAAGGACGCGCCCGACCATGTCGCGCCTCCAAGTGTTCCGGGAAACCACAGCGTCAGCTCGACGCCGGGCGGCGTATAAATTCCTCCGCTCTTCGCCTGCGCGAACAGCTCTGCGCAGTACTTGTGCGACTCCGGCGTCAGCGTGCTGATCTCGTCGCGCGTGAGCGGATGTTGTCTGACCAGAGGCGGAGGCTTAAGCGGAAAAGGCTGCGTCGGCCAGGCGACTTCTCCGGCAACCGCGCTTGGCGGAACCGAACGCTCGATTACCGGAAAAAGCGGTCGACCGGTCATCCGGTCAAGCACAAAGACGAACCCCATCTTCGTCACTTGAACAACAACCGGCCGCTCTCGCCCGCCGTGAGTGATGGTCACCAAATTGGGCTGCGCCGGCGGATCATGGTCCACAGATCGTGATGAACCATCTGGTAGTGCCAGACGAGCTGGCCGGTCTCAGCCCGCAACGCCACCAGGGAATTGGCGAAGAGATTACGGCCTTTGCGGTCGCCGCCGTAGAAATGATACGAAGGCGCGCCGATTGGCAGAAAAAGCAGACCGCGCTTTTGATCAACGCTCATAATGGACCAGACGTTGACGCCGGTGCGATCCTGCCACGAATCGCCCGCCCAAGTTTCGCTGCCCGCTTGACCCGGGCGCGGGATGGTGTGAAAGCGCCACACCAGTTTGCCGGTGTGTATATCAAAGGCGCGCACATCGCCGCTCGGCCCTTTCGCCGGATACTCAGGCGCGAGCGCGCCGACGATCACCAAATTCCGGTAAACGGCCGGAGGAGAAGTAACGCCGTAATCGGCATCAGGCCATTTGTCTGCGACTCCTTCGCGCAGATTGACGATCCCGCCGCGGCCAAAATCCGCACACAATTTACCGTTCGAAGCATCAAGCGCGATGAGACGCCCATCGCCTGTGCCGAACAGAATGCGGCCCTCTTTCTTTCGTCCAGAGTTTTCCCAGTAAGCGACGCCGCGATGCACTTGAAATTGGCGCTCATCGTTTCCGTGTGATTGCGGATCGAAGCTCCAGCGCTCGACACCCGTCTCGGCGTCAGCGCAACAACGCGACTGGACGGAGTTGACAGATACAACACGCCGTCGACGACAAGCGGCGTGCATTCAAAGGCGGTCGTTCTTTGGCCCAAATAAGGGTTGCGACCCTTGAGGATTATCTCGCCGGTGCGGTAAATCCACGCTTGTGCGAGTCGAGCGACATTGCTGCGATTGATGTCTTTCAACTCTGAGAAGCGCCCGCCTCCCGCATCTCCTCCGTAAGAGCGCCACTCACGAAGCGCAGGCTGCGCGTATGATGGAGTTTCAGACGTGAAAAGAAGCAACAACAAACAGCCGGCTAAATATTTATGGCAATTTCCAAATGGTGAGTTCATCACCCGCGCCCCAAAAACGGCATGCTGACCGGCAGCACGATGCCTTCGAGAAAGTTGATCTCGGGCGGCAGCGCGGCCATCAGCACAGCCACGCGCGCCAGTTCCTCCGCGGGCATTACGCCTTCGCGTTGCGCCACGTCTTCGCGCCCGCGCCACAGTTCTGAGGCCGTATTGCCCGCTTGCAGAATCGAAACCGCGATGCCAAACTCGCGCGCGTCGAGCGCCAGCGAACGCGTCAAGCCTTCGAGTCCAAATTTGGAAGCCGCATACGCCGCCGAATTCTTGCGCGGAACTTTGGCCGAGACGCTGCCGATGTTAATGATGCGTCCTCGGCGTTGCGGCTTCATCGCGCGCACGGCTTCGCGGCTGCACAGAAAGGCGCCCGTGAGATTCACGTCAATCACTTTGCGCCATTCATCCAGGCTGAGCTCGTCCGTCGGCGCGCTCGCTGACACGCCCGCGTTATTGACCAGCACATCCACGCGCCCGAAGGTTTCGACGGCTTGCCGAAAAAGATTGGCGATATCCGACTCGCTTGTCACATCCGTCGCCACGCCAGCGCCGTCCTCTCCGGCCATTTCAATAGCCGTTGCCGCCGCCGCGAGCTTCTCTTTGTTGCGAGCAGCCAACACGACCTGCGCGCCTTCGGCGGCATACGCGAGGGCGATCGCGCGGCCGATCCCTGCGCTGGCGCCCGTAATAATTGCGACTCGATCAAGTAATTGACTCACCTAATGTGTGACTCTTTTTCCGTCCGTGAGGGACGCTAGTGAACTTAGCCCAGCGATTTATCGCTGGGAACCCGTTGACCGGCGGTGGCCGTCCCATCGGGACGGCTGACAGCTCTGGAGAGTGGCCTGTGTCAGCCGTCCCGACGGGACGGAACAGGCTTTGGCCTCGCAGCCCCAGCGATACATCGCTCTCGCTATGGTCAGAGCGTCCCTCCGGACTCACTTAAACAAAGCGCCAAGAGTCACACATTAGGTATTGACTCATGTTTCGCGCTGCTTATTCTAGCGGAATTACCCGCTTTAACGGCTCGGCCTTTAAGTCAACCCGAGTCCTCAGTGGCTCTTTCCTTTCTCTGCGACTCTGCGGTGTTGTTTCTCTGTGTTTCTCTCGTTTAAATCACACACACCTAAACGCAGAGAAACACAGAGAAACAACACCGCAGAGAAAAAGATTACACTCATCCTGGCGCGACGCAAAATTATGAGCGATGATTGTTGCGGTCGTCCAGAATGATTATGCATCAGCTTGAAAACTTACGCTTCGACAATACCTTCGCGCAATTGCCGGAATTTTTTCATCAGCGCGTGCGGCCGACCGCGCTTTCCGCGCCGTACTTGGTGAGTTTTAACTCGTCGGCGGCCGCGCTGATCGGACTCGATCCCGCGGAGGCGAGGCGCCCGGAGTTTGTTCAATACTTTTGCGGCAACCAACTCTTGCCGGGCAGTGATCCAATCGCCGCCATCTACGCCGGTCATCAGTTCGGCACCTACGTTTCGCAACTCGGCGACGGGCGCGCTATTTCGCTCGGCGAAGTGATCGACGACACAGGCGAATTCATTAATCGTTGGGACGTGCAGCTCAAAGGCGCCGGGCCCACTCCTTTTTCGCGCATGGGCGATGGGCGCGCCGTGCTGCGTTCAACGATCCGAGAATATCTGTGCGGCGAGGCGATGCACGCGCTCGGCATTCCGACGACGCGCGCGCTGTGCATCGTCGGAAGCGACGAGCCCGTTTATCGCGAGACAATCGAGACAGCCGCCGTGCTGACGCGCCTCGCGCCGACGCAAGTGCGCTTCGGCTCGTTCGAGTTGTTCTACTACCGCCGGCAGTATGAGCGCGTGCGCGAGCTCGCCGATTACGTCATACGCTTTCACTACCCGCATCTCGTGGAAGTTAAGGACACGTATCTTCAATTCTTGCGCCAAGTCGTGCGCCGCACCGCGCAACTTATCGCGCGGTGGCAGGCCGTCGGCTTCGCGCACGGCGTGATGAATACGGACAACATGTCAATCACCGGGCTCACCATGGATTACGGCCCGTTCGGCTTTTTGGATGAGTACGACGCCGAGTTTATCTGCAATCATTCGGACTACGGCGGACGCTACGCCTTTGGCCAGCAGCCCGGCGTCGCGCTCTGGAATCTCTCCCGTTTCGCGCAAACGCTTGTGCCGCTCGTCACCGCGGATGAGGCCACCGCGGCTTTAAACGAATATCAATTGCTCTTCACCGAACAGTACGTCGAACTGATGCGCGGCAAAATGGGTCTGGAGCGGGAAACGTCCGATGACCG
>JBBJMB010000369.1:0-3089 GCA_037719755.1 Pyrinomonadaceae bacterium | reverse complement strand
CTAGATGTCAGATGTTAGTCAAACCCTCTTCACTAACATCTGACATCTAGCATCTGACATCTGCTCAAGGTTATGAAAATAGAAATCTACGACACCACGTTGCGGGATGGATCGCAGGGCGAGAGCGTGAGCTTTTCGTCGCAGGATAAGTGTCGCGTCGCAGAGCAGTTGGACGCGGCCGGGATGGATTTTATAGAGGGGGGCTGGCCGGGTTCGAATCCGCGCGATGTGGATTTTTTTGAGCGCGCGCGCTCACTTAAGCTTTCGCATGCGCGGCTGGCGGCGTTTGGCGCCACGCGGCGCAACAGTTTGACGTGCGGAACGGATCCGAGCATTCAAGCGTTGCTGCGCGCTGAAGTGCCGGTGGTGACCATCTTCGGTAAGTCTTGGAATTTGCATGTGACGGACGCGCTGCGCCTCACGCTTGAGGAAAATCTGGAGATCATCGCCGACACGGTGCGCTACCTCGTCGAGCGCGTACCGTTTGTGATTTACGACGCTGAACACTTTTTCGATGGCCATAAGGCTGATGCAGATTACGCGATGAAAACTTTGCGAGTCGCCGCCGAGGCGGGCGCGCAACGCATTGTGCTTTGTGACACAAACGGCGGCAGCTTGCCAGATGAAATCGCTGACACGACGCGGAAAGTGAAGGCGGAGATTGACGCAGGGCCTCTTCTTGGCATTCACTGCCACAATGATGGAGATCTTGCGGTAGCAAATTCCCTCGCGGCGATCGGTGCGGGCGCTGCTCACGTGCAAGGCACAATTAACGGCTACGGCGAGCGCTGTGGAAACGCCAATTTGTGTTCGGTAATTCCCAATCTTGAGTTAAAGCTGGGGCACGCTACCATCGGAGCGAATGCGCTCGCGCGTTTGCGCGACACGGCGCGGTTCGTCAGTGAAATTGCCAATCTCTCTCTGGATTCGCGCGCGGCCTTTATCGGCGACAGCGCTTTTGCGCACAAAGGCGGCGTGCATGTCTCGGCCGTTGAGCGCAATCCGGAAACCTACGAGCATGTGCGGCCGGAACTGGTCGGCAACCGCCGCCGCATACTCGTGTCAGATCTCTCAGGCCGATCCAACGTGCAGGCCAAGTCGCGCGAATTGGGACTTGAACTACAGGATGAGCAAAGAGTGCTGGATGAGCTGAAGCGATTGGAGCACGACGGATACGAGTTTGAAGCCGCCGAAGCGAGCTTCGAATTGTTGGTGCGTAAGACATGCGGCACATATCGGCCGTTCTTCGAGCTGCTCGGCTTCCGCGTCATTGATGAGCACCGCGGTTCTTTGATGCCTATGAGCGAAGCGACGCTTAAGGTGAGAGTCGGCCAACACATAGAACACACGGCGGCCAGCGGCAACGGCCCCGTCAATGCACTTGACGGAGCTCTTCGACGCGCGCTTGAAAAGTTTTACCCGGCACTTGCCGAGGTGCGATTGGTCGATTACAAAGTACGCGTCATCACAGGCCATCCGCTGTCCGGAACTGCTAGTTTGGTGCGTGTGCTGATTTACTCTAGCGACGGCGGCGCGCAATGGGGAACAGTTGGCGTGTCGGCGAACATCGTTGAGGCAAGCTGGCGCGCTCTAGTCGATGCGGTTGAATACAAGCTGGTGCGTGACGGCGTTGCGCCGATTATGGAAGACGCGGAAGTAGCGGTTTAAGGGCGGGGAAGCGATGAGCAAGCGATTGCAGGTGATGAAGTTTGGCGGCACGTCAGTCGGTAATGCGGAATGCATCCGTCGGGCCGCGGAAATTATCGCGAGCGCCGCCGCGTCCGCTTCAGTGGTCGTCGTGGTTTCAGCGATGAGTGGTGTGACTAACCGTTTGATTGAAACGGCCCACGCAGCGGCTAGAGGAGATTCGGAAGCACCGGAGAATACGGCTCGGCACCTGCTTGAGCAACACCGAGAGGCCATCGATCTGTTAGTTAAAGATGAAAACTTACGCGCGCCGCTCCAGGCGGAGATCGAGCACATCATCAACGAAGTCAAAAACCTTTGCCACGGCACAGCGCTGCTCAAAGAATTAACGCCGCGGGCATTCGACGCCATCTCCGGCGCCGGCGAGCGGCTTTCCGCGCGCTTGGTCGCTGCGGCGCTACGCGAACGCGCGCTCCCGAGCGTCGCCGTAGAGGCCACCGAAGTCATCATCACTAATGACGACTACGGTCAGGCTGAGCCATTGATGGACGAAACGCGTGAGCGCGCGGCGGGCCGCCTTCAGCCTCTGCTTGACGAAGGCGTGACGCCCATCGTGACGGGCTTCATCGGTGCAACCACAGAGGGCATCATGACAACGCTTGGGCGCGGCGGCTCGGATTATTCAGCGACCATTCTGGGCGGTGCGCTTGACGCTGACGAAATTATTATTTGGACGGACGTGAGCGGCGTCCTAACCGCCGATCCGCGTCTCGTCAGTGACGCGCAGCCTCTTGGAGAGATTTCTTACAACGAGGCGGCGGAGCTGGCATTCTTCGGAGCAAAGGTGCTGCACCCGAAGACGTTGTGGCCGGTGGCCGATAACGGCATTCCGGTTTGGATCAAAAACAGTTTTGCGCCCGGCGATGCGGGAACGAAAATCTCCGCAGGCAGTGCTTCCGCGAACGGCAGCGGCGTAAAGGCCATCACGGCGATCAGCGGCGTGAGCCTTATTACGGTTGGAGGTCGCGGCATCGTCGGCACGCCGGGCATCGCCGGCAAGACTTTCATGGCGGCTGCTCACGCTCGCTCGAATGTTCTTTTGATCTCGCAGTCCTCGTCGCAAAATGATATCTGTTTTATTATCAACTCGTCGGACGCCGCACGAACCGTCGAAGCGCTGCGCGAAACCTTCGCGCCGGATCTGGCGCAAAATCAGATCGAGCATATTACGGTTGACGCGGAGATCGCTATTGTCGCAGCCGTTGGGGAAAAGATGCGCGGCACTCCGGGCATCGCCGGCCGCACGTTCAGCGCCCTCGGGCGGGAGAGCATCAATATCATCGCCATTGCGCAGGGCTCCTCTGAGTACAACGTCTCGTTTGTGGTGGCGCGCTCTGAGATGCGCCGCGCCGTAGAAGTTGTCCATCGCGAATTTAATTTGG
>JBBJMB010000368.1:0-3094 GCA_037719755.1 Pyrinomonadaceae bacterium | reverse complement strand
ATCGAAGGAAACGCGACTTCTCAGCATGCCCGCCGCGGCCGAAGCTCACTACCACCAGCCGCAGGCCGCGGGGGCGACGCAGCAGGAGGGGCAAAACGCGCAAGCATCAATCATCAGCCGGTTGGGCCCGGTGCATTACATCGCCGCCGGCGTCGCCCTGCTGGTGATCATCGGAGCGCTCGTCGCTGTGCCGCTCGCTTTGTATGTGAGAAGCGGTGCGGGAGCGGCGGAGTCAACCACAGAGCCTGCGGCTGCGGTTTCTGCGGCGGAACCTGCGGCCGGCTCGCCCGGCGAAGCGCCCGCGGCAAAGGCGCAAACCAATGCGCAGGTCGAAACAGGCGGCAACTCTTCGGGGACGACTACGAATATCCCGGCGGCGCCTCAACAACCGCCGCCGGTGCTGTCCGAAGCCCCGTCGCTTCCCACTGGCGGCGTGGTGATCGAACCAATTGTAGAGGAAAAGAAAACAGTCAAGTCTCCGCCCAAGACCGCTCCGCAAAAGCCGCGCACTGATAGCGCGGCGGCGGAAAGAGAACGTCGACGGCAAGAGGCGCTGCGCGCTTTGGATCAATAAGGCAAGCGAAAACGAGGCAGGAGAATTAAGGGGAATGAGATTTACCACAAACATCAGCTTTCATCGGTGGCGGCTTTTAATTTTCTGTCCGCTGCTTTTGGCTGGCTCGCTGTCGCTTTTTCCGGAGGCGCTCGCGCAGGCCAAAAAGCCGATCACCAAGCAGGGCTTGCTCAAAGCGCTGAAGCTGAATGCGCTCAGCACCAAGGAACTGATCGAGCAGATTGAGACGCGCGGAGGTGAGTTTCAACTGAGCGCCGGCGATGAAGCGGAACTCAAAGCGGCCGGCGCGCGCCCGGAGATTCTCACGGCGGCGCGCTCCAGCTTCCGCACCCCCGAGACCGCGCCACCCAGCAGCACAATTGCCGTTAATGCCCCGCGCGGCAACGCATCGACATCACAGCCGACGGCGAACGTGCCGCCGGGGGGGCCGCTTTCAAAAAGCGAGATTATTACTTTGCTGCAAAGCGGCGTTCCGACCGCGCGTGTCGAGCAATTCGTGGAGGTGCGCGGCATCAGCTTTGTGAGCACTCCGGAAATCGCACGCGAAGTGATGGCTGCGGGCGGCAACCGCGCCCTGGTCGGTGCGCTCAGCGAAAAGTCAGCATCAGGCGCTCCAAATTCGTCAGAGAATTTGTTTGCCGGAAATAATGCAACACCCAATCGCGGGCCCGATTACGATGATTTAACAGACAAAGCGACTGATGCGATCCAGGCCGAAAATACCAACGGAGCCATTCAACTGCTGCAACAAGCCATCCAGGTGGACGCTTCCAAGCCCACAGCTTACGCGCTGCTCGGCGTGGCGCAGCTCTACGGCCGGCGCAATCTGGGCGCGGCCGTGTCTCCGATGCGCTCGGCCATTGAGCGCGGCCGTCTTTCGCGTTTACCACGACCACGACGGCGCTTTTACCACGCACTGCCAGGGATCTTTCTTTGTCACCAAAGCAGGCGTCAGCTTCAAAGCGGACGACGGCAACGACACTTTCGAGTCCGACGACGCGAACATCAAAGAAGCCAAACTCAACGCCTTTATGGGAGCCGCCCACGGCGCTTTCCATGTGAAGCTGACCAAGGAAGCTGGCGGGCGCAACTACAACTTCGCTCCGGCAACGCAGCAAAAGAACGAGTCGCAATTAATCACCACTTTGATTCAGGGCTACTGAGCGGTGAGCCTAAGTGAGTCGCCAAAAGAAATGGCATTAACGAGCCTGAAAACTTTGCATTTTACTGAGCATTTTGGCGATTTAAAACAATCTTTTTTGCTTCCTCTGCCGTCTGAAGACTGACAGAGGAAGCCTGAGTTTATTAAGCGCCCGCTCACGCGGGCTGAAAATCTGAATCGCGTAAGATGAGTAATCAAGCGCGTGCGTGTCGGCCAAAACCGATGCGCTCCGGCGAACGTAACTTGTGGGCAGACTCGCGGTTCGCTTAAATGACCTCACGCGCGCCGACGGCGCACCTTCGCGGCGACGCCCGCCAGACCTGTGCCGAGCAGGAGCATCGTCATCGGTTCTGGAACGGGTGCTGGAGATGGAGGCCCAACCTGCATCTGCTGACCGAAAACGATGTTATCAATTCCGACATCATCGCTTGCGCCGCCCTGATTGCCGGCGTTGAACCGAATAGTCAGTGTTTGGGCCGAGAAAGGCGTGGCAGCAAAGCTGAAAGCCGTGTGACGCCCGTCGGGGCCAGTCGTGGCTCCGCGAATCAGCGCGTTAGTTTGCGAAAGGACGCGCTGCTCAGAACCTGCACCGAGTTGATTATGCGGTCGGTGTCTGGCCATGCGCCCATGTCGAATGAGCTCAGGGTGACAAGAAAGCCAGGGTCCGCCGTGAAAGTTATTTCGAGAATGCCGAAGCCGTCATTATCCTCGAAAAGAACGCCCGTTAAATCCCCGTAATTCGTCGTCCATCTCCGAGGGACGGCGCTTGCCGGACCGTAATCAACGACGACGTTGGGCGTGCCGGGCAGCCGGTCGCCGTAGTTTGGATCGTTATCCTGAAAGTTAAAATCAGTGGGGAAAGTGAGGGTTTCGGCGCTGGCCGACGGAGCGCTAAGCAGAACGCAGATGCTCAGAGCAATCATCGTCAGTGCGAGCTTAAATATATAATTCATCTGAATTTGTCCTTACTCTGCAAGGCACTCCGGGGCCTATAGGTTACGCGCAAAGATGCAAGGCCGGGCAATCAACCTTTAGAGCACTCGCGCTCGGGGACTGATCAAGTCGCTCAAGAGGCCGTCTTGGTGCCAGGGTGTTTAAGCAACAGGCGTCAGCGCAGTGAGATTTAGTCGCCCGCACGCTCCGGCGTGCTCGACTCCTGCGCAGGCAATGAAAAATCTTCTACTTATTTAACGCACGGTTCACGGTCGAATCGGCGCACGCTCGCGGAAGAATTTTCGCTTTCATCGTTTCTACAGGTAAAATGCTCGCGCCGAACGATTAAATCCAGATGTCCCTTCAGCCCTCGCCACAAACCATCACCCGCCTGCTCGCCGACTGGAGCCACGGCAATGGCACTG
>JBBJMB010000367.1:0-3112 GCA_037719755.1 Pyrinomonadaceae bacterium | reverse complement strand
GACGAATCGCGACACCGCATAGGAAAGCCCTACAGCGGCAGTTGAGCCGATAATGCCTGCCACTAACCCCAAGAGCCCATACTCCGCCAGCAAAATCAACAGCAACACTTTCCGCTTGGCGCCGAGCGTCTTTAGAACCGCTGCTTCATACGTGCGCTGATATTTGGTCATCGCCACAGAGCCCGCCAAAATCAATACGCCGCTTAAGAACACAAACGCGCCGATGAAAGACACCGCGAGCGTCACGTTTTCTAATATGCGAACTACTACGCGAACGATCTCCGCCACATCAATCACAGAGATGTTTGGATATTGATCCAGCAGGGCGCGCTGAAAACGCGAGCGCGAGGCTTCATCGGCGGGTCCGTTCACGGCGCCTATAAAGGTTTGCGGCGCCGATTCAAGCGTGCCCGGTCGAAAGACGACCATGAAGCCTGTGCGAGAGTTTCGCCAATCGACGCGCCGAATGCTTGTGACGCGAGCGGTGATCTTACGCCCCAGAATATCGAATGTGGCAGTGCTTCCGATGTCGAGCCCTTTCTCGCCGCGCAGCCCTTCTTCGATTGAGATCTCCGGCTCAGCGCTTGGCGCTGAGTCCCAGAAATTCCCGGCGACGATGGTCTCGTTGTCCTCCAAATTCGGGCGATACGTGAGCACAAACTCTCGTCCCAAACGTCCACGCTCGCGGCGCATCTCGCCAAGACCTTCTACCTCTTGGTCGTTAACGGCCACAAAACGGGCGCGCACCGTTGGGACCAGCTGGGGGCGCTCGCCGGTCATCTTCTCAATCAAACTTCTGACCCCCTGTTCCTGATCCTTCTGCACATCCAGCAGAAACATATTTGGCAGGCCCTGGCGGCGGCCAGGATCAAACTCTGCAACCAAGTTTGATTCCAATGATTGAATGGCGATCACCAGAAATGCCCCCAACCCTACGGCCATCACAATCACGCGCGTTTGATTGCCGGGCCGATAGAGGCTGTTAACGGCCTGCCGGAGCGGAAAGTAGCTGATGTGTCTCGCGTGTCTGACGAGGTAAATCAAAAGCGCCGCCGCCACATAAAGCGCGCCCGCGGTGAGCGCCAGTCCGGCCAAAAAAAAGAAGCCTATGCGCAGCGATCCGGCCTGCCACGCGGCCACCAGAATCAAGCCTATTGCAACTATGACCGCCGTTACCCAAAGCCTCAAATCAAAGCCGCTCTGCGGTCCCGTTATTCCGTCTGATTCGCGCAGCAAAAGTCGCGGCTTGATGTGCCGTATGCGCAGCAGAGGAATCGCGGAGAAGAGCAGCGACGTCAAAAGGCCCATCGCCAACCCCTGCATCACGGCGCCCGTTTGGAGGCCGTAGTTCATGTTAGGCGGCAGCGTTTGCGAGAAATAGGCCGCGACAGCGATTAGTGAAATCTTTGCCAGCACCACGCCGAACAAACTGCCCGCTGCGCCGAGTGCGAGCATTTGCAGCAAATAGACCGCGGAGATTTGACGACCCGTGCCGCCCACGCACTTTAAGATTGCAATCGCGCGCCGCTTCTGCTCTATGAAGACGCGCGTGACATTTGAGACGCCGATGCCTCCGAGCACCAGCACAACCAGCCCCGTGAGAGATAAATAATTTTCGGCGCGCGAAAACTGGTCGCGCAAATTATCCTGCGACTCTTTGTAGGAGCGCACCGAAGCGGCCGTGGTGCCCTTCAGTTCAGTGCGCAAAGTTGTTACCAGATTTTCCATCTCGCCGGGCGCTGCACGCAGCAGCACGCGGCGACGTGCACGGCTGCCGAAGCCCGTTAAGCCCGCCTCCTCCACCGCGCCGCGCGCGATGTAAACGCGGGGGCCAAGGCGGAAACCCGAGCTGCTTCCCGGCTCGCGTTCCAGCACTCCGCGAATCTCAAAATCCGATGTGCCGATTCTAATTTGGTCGCCGACGCGCAAGTTCAAACGCTCCAGCAGTAGCGGCGCGACGATGGCGCCATTTCCGGCGAGCAGCGAATGGTTGAAAGGCTGAGCGTTAGCGAGCATAAAGTCGCCGTAGAGCGGGAAAGGCGGATCTATGCCCTTGAGCTCGATCATCAACGCGCCTTCTTGATCGGCGGCTGAGGGTCGCACCATCGTCGGCGATTCAATCGTCTCTGTGCGCCCGGTAACGAGTTGCCCTGTGGACACACGATCAATGGCGGCAACGGTTTCTGGAAGCCACGGGCGTGTAGAATCTATTTGCACATCGGCGGCGAGAAGCGTTCGCGCCTCAGAGGCGAGCGCGTCGTTCAAATTGTGTATGACGGAACGAAGCGCGATGATCGAGCCAACGCCAATACCAATGCATAAAAAAAGAAAAGCAGTCTTTTCCAAGAAGTGCGAATTTCGCGCCGCGCCATTTGCAGAATGAAAATCAAAGCCGTTATGCCTCCACTTCGTCTTCAATCACCGTTTCATCAGCTTGCCGCTGACTGTCATCGTCTTGAGCGACCCGCCCGTCTCTGAGAGAGATGCGCCGGTCGGCAAGCGAAGCCAAATCGTGGTCGTGAGTCACAAGAATTAAGGTCGCCCCCTGCCGGCGATTCATTTGCACCATTAAATCGAAAACGTTGCGTCCGTTACGCGAATCTAAATTGCCTGTTGGCTCATCGGCGAGCAAAATTGCAGGGTTGTTGGCAAAGGCGCGGGCGATGGCGACGCGCTGCTGCTCGCCGCCGGAGAGCTGCGAAGGATAATGATGTGATCGGCCCGTTAACTCTACATCTTCCAACAAGCGGCGAGCGCGAGGTAGAGCATCGCGAGCTCCGGCGATTTCGAGCGGAACGAGGATGTTTTCAAGGGCGGTAAGGGAAGGAATGAGGTGAAAAGACTGAAAGACAAAGCCTATCTTTTCGCCGCGCAACTGCGCCAGCTCGTCTTCTCCCATCGTGGTGATTTCGCGCCCGTCGATTTTGATTTCTCCGGAGGTTGGCGCATCGAGTCCGGCAAGAAGCGCGAGCAATGTTGATTTGCCGCTGCCCGAGGGGCCGACGATGGAGACGAATTGGCCGTCGGGAATTTTGAGATCCAGCTCGTGAAGTATGGTGAGCGGCTCGCTGCCGGAGGTAACTGTTTTGGAAACCCTGTATAATTCGATCAT
>JBBJMB010000366.1:0-3116 GCA_037719755.1 Pyrinomonadaceae bacterium | reverse complement strand
TGAGAAGCAGCGCAGGCTGCAACAAGCTTTGCGGCGCGACCTGATCGCGCACGGCGACGCCGAAGAGCATAAGCGCCTGGGCGATCTTTTGCTGGCCAACATCGCCGGAGCGCGGCGCGCAGGCAACCGCGTGACCATCGTCGATTATTTCGCCGAAGGCGCGCCGGAGCTTGAGCTTGAAATTGACGAAAACCACTCGCTGCAGGAAGAAGCCGTCCGACGCTATCAAAAATACGGCAAGTCGAAGCGCGCCGCGGAGGAGATCAACCGGCGCCTCAAAGAAATCGAGCAGGAAGCGGCCCGCATCGAGCGCGAACAAGAGCGCGCGGAAAAGATGCTCGCCGAGCGCAATTATGAATCATTGACGCCTGTTGGCGAACAGAGTCAAAACGCTCGCCCGGAGACTGGCAAACCGGCGCAGAGAAAGCCCGATGATGAAGCGTTGCGCGGCTTGAAACGCTACCGCTCTTCGGATGGTTATGAAGTGCTGGTCGGGCGCGGCGCCCGGGACAATGATCGTCTGACATTTCGCATCGCGCGGTCGCACGATCTTTGGCTGCACGCCGCCGATTACCCGGGCGCTCACGTGGTCGTCGTCAATCATGATCGCCACCACGGCGTTCCCCAGCGCACCATTATCGAAGCGGCGCAACTCGCGGCGCACAACAGCCAAGCGCGCGACGACACCAAGGTCAACGTCCACTACACCGAGCGCAAGCACCTGGCGAAGCCGCGCGGCGCCGCCCCCGGCCTGGTGCGCATGTCTCACTTCCGCACCATGCTGGTTGAGCCGCGCGAAGCAATCCCCCGTATCTGAGCGTTGGCCGAGAGACAGCGCCGAGACGAGAGAGCACCGGGTGCATCTCTTTTCCGCGTTACTCTCCGCGCGCGCCGCAAAAGCCACGTTCCCTTTGCAAATGGCGCACAGTTTCGCCAACAAAAGCCTTTAGAGTGGATGTGAAAGTTGGCGATCACAACAATTATGAGCACAAATATGGAAAACGCGCTGCAGTCCATGACTGCGGATTTTGACGCCGTGGCCGACGTGTTCGTGGGCAGCGTCGACGCTGCGTGACGGGCTTATACGCGATCTGTACGCGCACGAAGAGCAGACCGAATGGTGTGGTACAGGCCACCGCGCACCACGAGCGGGCGTCGATTTGGTTTTGAATTGGTTTTCTTCAAACGTCGCACCGACCTAGACCGCTTCAATTGATGCCGCTGCGATTGATCGCCAATCCGCTGCACCTTGCGCACTTTGCGGTCAGATGAATCGCGCGGCCGCTTTCGCTATGCCCACGGAGAAGCGCCAATGGCCCTTTTGATTTGCCGGCGCGCGGCGCCGCGTCTTATTATTTAAAGCTCGAAATTGGAGCGTTCGCGAAGCCCACGGAGCGCATTTTGCGCGCCAGCATCGCGGACAATCTCATCTTGAGGCATCACCAGCCGCAAAAGCGGTGGTTTTGAACGGCCAAAGCGGCGTCAGCTTTAAGGATCCGGAGAAGCCTCGCGCTACTTCGCTACACGCGCTGAGGCCGAGGAGACATCACTTGGCACGGCTCCACAGAGCGCTTCACCGTTGGCCTGATGGACAGAGAGTTTGGCACGTGGCGCACCACTGACAATCAGGTTGGATTGGTTTAGCATTCAGCTGGACAGCGGCGAAGAGTTAATGGTTTACCATATCAGAGACAGCCAAGGCAGACCTTCCGATTTCTCCAGCGGCACCTTCGTTGACGCCCTCGGCCATTCCACATCACTCGCGCGCGCGGATTTCCAGCTCTCGGCGACGGACTATTGGCGCAGTCCGCACAACGGTACGATTTATCCGAGCGGTTGGAGATTAGAAGTTCCGCGCCGGCAAATTGATTTGCAAATCACACCGACGCTCAAAGACCAGGAGCTTGATACGCGCGGCACCACGATGATCGTTTACTGGGAAGGCTCTTGTCAGGTTACAGGCACGCGCGACAATCAACCGGCAACGGGCCGCGCCTACGTTGAACTGGTCGGATACGACCGCTCGCATGAGCAACCTTCGCTGACGGCCTTTGTGCTCGGACCGGACTTTGATCGCAAGTGGGGCAGGCTTTTCGGCGGCGGCAGGTAATTAACGTAGATGTCAGGGATGGTCCGTCGCTCTGTGCGCAGGCGCAACCGCTGCGGCCGGCATCAATGTCGTCAAAGCGTCAACGACAATCTAAAGATTGTCGTTGACGCTGTAAGAAAACAAGCTGCGCAACTTGGCACGACCCAGCGACAATCTAAAGATTGTCGGACATTTGCTTGGATATGATCTGCTGACATCATCTTCGGCGTTTAACCACAGTGCCGCACCGCTTAGAGCGCCCCCTGTAAGCGTTTGCGTCGCCGGCGCCCGAGCCTTTAGCATAACGGTCATGAGTTCACTGCACACCAATACCGCTCAGACTTCCGAACAAATGTTTGCGCGCGCCGTGGAGATGCTGCCCGGCGGCGTCAACTCGCCGGTGCGCGCGTTTCGCGGAGTGGGAGGCACGCCGCGCTTTATCGCCAGCGCCCGCGGGCCGCACATGACGGACGTTGATGGCCGCACTTACATAGATTACGTGGGATCTTGGGGGCCCATGATTCTCGGCCACGCCGATTCCGAGGTCATCCACGCGATCGGCGAAGCGCTCGCGCGCGGCACCAGTTACGGCGCCCCGACCGCCCTTGAAATTGAGATGGCCGCGGAGATCATAGACGCCGTGCCGTCAATTGAAATGGTGCGCATGGTCAATAGCGGCACCGAAGCGACCATGTCCGCAGTGAGGCTTGCGCGCGGCATCACGAATCGCAATCAGCTCATTAAATTTGAAGGCTGCTATCACGGGCACGGCGACAGCATGCTCGTGCGCGCGGGCTCGGGCGTAGCCACACTGGGACTTCCGGATAGCCCCGGCGTGCCGCCTCAGCTTGCGCGCGACACGCTGACGGTCAAGTTTAATGATCCGGAAGCGCTACGCCGCACGTTCGCAGAACACAGAGACGTAGCCGCCGTGATCATCGAGCCGGTGGTCGGCAACATGGGGTGCGTGCCGCCGCAGGGTGATTATTTGCGCGCCGTGCGCGACATCACGCGCGAGCACGGCGCG